>NZ_FOIB01000017.1 GCF_900111765.1 Myxococcus fulvus | reverse complement strand
CGTCCAGAAGGCCACCGAAGCTGTTACTCAGCGAGATGCCGAGGGCTGGTTCATTCATTGTGGCTACCCGGTTCCGTGCGACTGATCACCGCTATCAGGCCGAGGCGACGCGCGCCGCGAGCTTTCGCGTCAGCCAGGCGTCGAGCGAGAAGCGCCCGGGGCCCGCGACCAGCATCATCACCGAGATGGCGATGTAGAGCGTGGCCAGCTCGGAGGAGCCCGAGCCGCCCACGCTGCGTCCTCCCGCGCGCACCAGCCAGGTCGGCAGGCCCCAGAACGGCTCGCCCGGGCCGGTCGTCATCCCCCGGACGCTCAGCCGGATGAACGGGTCCCCCACCGGGATGTGGGCGATGAGGATGCCCACCAGCATCGTCACCGCGATGCCCAGCGTGGCCAGCGGCGTCGCCAGCCCCAGCATCCACGCCAGTCCGCCGAAGAACTCCGCGGAGGCGCTCAGGAACTGGAGCACGCCGGGCACCGGCAGCGGAGGGTTGTCACCCATCCAGGTGAAGGGTCTCACCATCTTCCCGGCGCCGTGCAGGGCCATCAGCCCGCCGCTGAGCACCCGGAGCACGAGCAGCCCGGTGGACAGAGGGGACGACGTGGAACGAGGGTCGACGAACAGCCGCATGAGAGGGTGCGTCATCGTGACTTCTCCGGGGTGTCGGGTTCCAACAGCGACAGGGCGAAGCGAAGCGAGGAGCGGATGAGCGCGGAGTCGGGCTCCGTCTTGCCCACGACGCTCATTCCCTGGACGAGCACCACCAGGTGCGCGGCGAGCTCGCGGGCGTCATGCCTGCGGCTGATGAGCCCCTGCTCCTGCGACTCGCGCAGCGCGGGCGCCAGGGCCGCCGCCAGCTTCTCGAAGGACTGACCCACCACGGCGCGGACCTCCGGGTCGTGCGGCGCCACCTCCGCCGCGGTGTTCGCGAGCAGGCACCCCCGCCCCCTCGATGGGCCCGTGCAGTCCTTCCCGCGCACCCGCAGGTAGTGCTCCAACCCCGCCCGGGCGTCCTTCCCGTGCGTCAGCAGCTCGCGAATCTCTCGCGCGCTGTTGTCCGCGTACCGACGCAAGGTGGCGAGGAACAACGCGCGCTTGTCACCGAAGGCTGCGTAGAGGCTGCCCTTCAGCACCCCCGTGCCTTCCTCCAGGTCCCGGACCGACACGGCGTGATAGCCCGTCGTCCAGAACAGCTCGATGGCGCGGTCCAACACCGCGTCCTCGTCGAATGTCTTGGGTCGCCCCATGAATGCTCCGGACACGGCCTCGCGGACCGCGTCGTTTTTGGACGAGCGTTCAAGTAACGATTGTTGGACGAGTGGTCAAGTATGAATCGTGCCTGTTCGCACCGCGGCGTGTCACCGCTGGCGCCTGGGGCTCACGGGCGCGGCGGGTGGGCGTTGCACTTGCGCTCGAAGGTGCGCAGCCGCTGCTCCATCGCCTCGCGGAAGTCGGCGGTGGTGGACCCGTCGAGCAGGTCCCGGACCTGGAACTGGAGACGCTTCGCCTCGGAGCAGCCCTCGAAGCGGAAGGACAGGGAGGCCAGGGACGTCAGCGCGGCGGGGCTGCGAGGGTCCAGTTCCAGGGCGCGGCGGGCCGTGGGCAGGCCTTCCTCCAGGTGGTTCGTCGCGTTGTAGCTGTCGGCGACGCGCACGAGGGTGGAGACGTCATCGCGGACCAGGCTGGCCGCGCGTCGTCGCGCATCCGCTTGCGCGCCCGGCTCGAGGGACGGGTCCAGCAGCTCCGCCAACAGCATCCAGGCGCGCGCGTCCTCGGGGTGGTCTCGCACCAGCGTATGGGCTCGCTGGAGATGCTCCGGTGTGTCCTCCGACAAGCGCGAGGCAAGCGTCGCCGCGTCGACGTGGGTCGGCGCTTCGCCCAGGGCCCGCTGGACCTCGGCGAGCGCCTCCTCGCGAGCGTCCCTCCCTGGCGCATGCAGCAGGACCCGCGCGCGCAGGACGTGGCCGTCGGCGGCGCCGAGCGCGCGCACGGTGACCTCCTCGGCGACCGCGGGGAGCGGTGACGCGCGAGGGACATGCCGCTCGCGCGAGGCATGCCGGCGCACACCCTTCCGCAGCGCATCCAGGTCCCCGAAGGTCGCGTCCCATGTGGCGCGCGAGCCCTCTCCCTGGGCCAGCAATGTGAGCCACTTGCCGAAGCGCGCCGGCTGCTCGTGCGCGAGGAAGTGCACCCAGAGCCACGCGGAGGCATCGCGCCACTGCTGCTCCTCGGGGCTCGGCTTCAGCGCATGCTCCTGTTCCCAGAGCGCGTCGATGTCCAGCCACCCCTTCTCGCGAACGAGCGCCAGGCTGGGCGCGTCCTCCCGCCCCAGCACGGCCTCGCGGGTGCCGCGCTCGACGCTCACGGTCTCCAGGTAGCGGGCGAGCCCCTCCGCGAGCCACCGCGGGCGACTCTTCAACACGCGACGGCTCAGCTCGTAGCCCAGCGCGCGAGCCCTCGTCCGCGCTCCTGCCTCCGAGTCCTCCTGGGCGATGACGAGCAACGCCCCCTCGGCGGACATCGCCGAGAAGCCACCGGAAGCCCCGGGCACGAGCGCTTCCAACTCGGCGGCGTCGCGCAGGAGCACGACGTCCATCGAGCCGGGGATGTCCTCTTCCCCGCCCCACAGCCGCGACACCGCGCCGCGGAGCGTCTCCAACTCGAGCGCGGCGCGCGTGGCCGTCTGGGCCTCCACGTTCGTCAGGACGCGGAAGTGTCGGCTGCGGACCTCGGTCCAGGCTGCGTCCTCCTCGCGGGGAGACACCGCCCGCGTGCTCGCGCAGCCAGACATCATCACCAGCATCCACCCCACCCAGAGAACCCGGAATGCCATCCGGGATTCTTGTCACGGCCGTGAGGTGGGATGCGACTCATTCCTTCGCGGAGCCACCCAGGATGCGCGGCGCGGCGGCGCGGTGGAAGCCCTCGTAGGGCTTGGAGGCGCTGGTCTCCTCCAGGGGAAAAATCTTCGTGTTGCACGACGCGCCACCATCAATCTTGATGACCTCGCCGGTGATGAACGCGGCCACGTCCGAGAGCAGGAACACAATCGCGCCGCTCACCTCGGCCTCCGTGGCGAGCCGGTGCAGGGGCACCTCCTGCTTGAGCATGGGGATGAGCGCCTTGACGCCCTCGTCCTGGTAGCTGTCCATGCCGCTGGAGGCCACCCAACCGGGCGCCACCGCGTTGACGCGCACCCCGGCGAAGGCCCACTCGACCGCCGCCGTCTGCGTCAGGTTGAGCATGCCCATGCGCGCCGCGCCCGAGTGCCCCATGCCCGGCATGCCGCCCCACGCGTCCGCGAGCATGTTGACGATGGAGCCGCCCGTCTGGCTCATCGACTGGTTGAACACCTCGCGCGCCACCAGGAAGCCACCCGTCAGGTTGGTGGCCACCACCGCCTCGAAGCCCTTCTTCGAGATGGCCGACAGCGGCGAGGGGAACTGTCCGCCCGCGTTGTTCACCAGCCCGTGGATGCGCCCGCGCGCCGCGACGATGCGCGCCACCGTGGCCTTCACGCCCTCCTCGTCGCGGATGTCCACCGTCTCCAGCGAGCACTCGCCGCCGTCCTCGCGGAGCTCCGCCGCCACCTTCTCCAGCTTGTCCGGCTTGCGGCCCACCAGGATGACGTGCGCGCCGAGCGCGGCCAGTTCGTGCGCCGTACAGCGGCCGATGCCGCTGCCGCCTCCGGTGACGATGATGTTCTGTCCCTTGAACAACCCCGGCGCGAATACGGAGCGGTAGCCCATGTGCTCTCCCGATGTGGCCCCGCCCGAGTGTCGTCGGGGCGTGTTGTCGCGAACGTCGCGGCCCGTCAGTCCCCCGCCTTGCGCCCGGACCGGGGACGCAGCGCGTCCTCCAGCGTGAGCGCCCAGCGGTGGAGAATCTTCTTTCGCCGCGCGCTGTCGTCGCGCAGCAGGTTCGCCAGCCCCAGGCCGCGCACCAAATCGAGCGTCGCCTGCACCAGCTCGCGCACGCCCGGCTCGCGCTCGTCCACGCCGAGCAGCGACACCGTCAGCCGGTGCACCTCCCGCCCCACCTTCGTCTCCACCGGCACCAGCTGCGAGCGCAGCTCCTCGTCCGTGCTCGCCGCCACCCAGAGCTGCACGGCCGCGACGAACAGGGGGTGCGTGTAGAAGCCCGCCAGCATGTGGAGGATGCTCTCCGTGCGCCGCTGGTCCGCCGGCAGCCGGGCCGCCCGACGACCGAGCTCCTCCATCTGCTGATGGCCGACGTACTCGACCGCGGCCGCCACCAAATCACCGCGCGTGGGGAAGTGGTGCTGACAGGCGCCGCGGGACACGCCGGCCCGCTCGGCGATGACCGTCATCGTCGCGCCCGCCCACCCCAGCTCCGACAGGGCGCCGATGGCCGCCTCCATCAGTCGCTGCCGGGTGACGCGGCTGCGCTCCTGCTCCTGTCTTCCTGTCGCCGCCGGTGCCTCGCTCACGAGGGCAGCTTGGAAGCCGCCCTGGAAAAAAGCAAGCGCGCTTGCTTTTTTAGGCATGGCCTCCCACACTGCTCCGCATTCAGGCTGGACGTGGAGAGCGCATGAGCGAGTCCCCCCTCCGTATCGGCAACGCGTCGGGTTTCTACGGTGACCGGTTCTCGGCCGTCCGGGAGATGCTCGAGGGCGGCCAGCTGGACGTCCTCACGGGCGACTACCTGGCGGAGCTGACGATGTTGATTCTCGGTCGGGACCGGATGAAGGACCCGGCCACCGGCTACGCCAAGACCTTCCTGCGGCAGATGGAGCAGTGTCTGGGATTGGCGCTGGAGAAGAAGGTGCGTATCGTCGCCAACGCGGGGGGCCTGAATCCGGCCGGGCTCGCCGAGGCGCTGCGCGCGCTCAACGACAAGCTGGGGCTCAAGGCCCGCATCGCGCACGTGGAGGGAGACGACCTCTCCGGCAGCGCGGACGAGCTGGGCCTGGGCTCGCCCATCACCGCGAACGCGTACCTGGGCGGCTGGGGCATCGCCGAGTGCCTGCGCGCGGGCGCGGACATCGTCGTCACGGGCCGCGTGACGGACGCCTCGCTGGTGGTGGGGCCGGCGGCCGCGCACTTCGGCTGGAAGAAGGATGACTGGGACAAGCTCGCGGGCGCGATGGTCGCGGGCCACGTCCTGGAGTGCGGCACGCAGGCCACGGGTGGCAACTACTCCTTCTTCAAGGAGATCGACGTCCGCCGTCCCGGCTTCCCGCTGGCGGAGGTGTTCGCGGACGGCTCGTCCGTCATCTCCAAGCACGCGGGCACGGGCGGCGCGGTGACGGTGGACACGGTGCTCGCGCAGCTGCTCTATGAAGTCACGGGCGCGCGCTACGCGGGGCCGGACGCCACGGCGAGATTCGACTCGATTGCCCTGACGGCGGACGGCAAGGACCGGGTGCGCATCAGCGGCGTGCGCGGCGAGCCGCCTCCGCCCACGGTGAAGGTGTGTCTCAACCACCTGGGTGGCTACAAGAACGAGGCGACGTTCGTCCTCGTGGGCCTGGACATCGAGGACAAGGCGCGGCTCATCCGCGAGCAGATGGAGGCGGCGCTCACGCGCAAGCCGAGCGAGACGCACTGGACGCTGGTGCGCACGGACCGCGAGGACGCGGCCACGGAGGAGCAGGCCGCCGCGTTCCTCCGCGTGGTGGTGAAGGATGCGGACCAGAAACTCATCGGCCGCGCGTTCAGCGGCGCCGCCGTGGAGCTGGCGCTGGGCACCTACCCGGGCTTCACCATGACGGCGCCGCCGTCGGATGGCGCGCCGTATGGCGTCTACACGCCGGCCTATGTCGACGCGAGCAAGGTGGAGCACGTGGCGGTGCTGCCCGACGGCACGCGCACCGTCATCACGCCGCCCGCGCAAGCTCAGGCGCTGGCGCCGGTGGAGCCGCTCCCGTTGACGGAGCCGCTGTCCTTGGGGCCGACGCGCCGGGTGCCGCTGGGTCGGCTGGTCGCGACGCGCAGCGGTGACAAGGGCGGCATGGCGAACATCGGCGTGTGGGCGCGCTCGGACGAGGCGTGGCGCTGGCTGTCGCGCTTCCTCACGGCGGAGAAGCTGAAGGAGCTGCTCCCGGAGGCCGCGGCCTTCCCGGTGGAGCGGCACGTGTTCCCGAAGCTGCGCGGGTTGAACTTCGTGGTCGATGGAATCCTGGGCGAGGGCGTGTCGTCGTCGACGCGCTTCGACCCGCAGGGCAAGGCGCTGGGCGAGTGGCTGCGCTCGCGTCACGTGGACATTCCCGAGTCGCTGCTGCGCGAAGGAGAGGGGTGAGGTCGATGCCGAGAATCACTTCCAAGGTCAACCCGGGCTCGGAGACGTTCCAGGCGCAGCGCGCGGACATGCTCGCGAGGCTGGGCGAGCTGCGCGGCGTCGAGGCCAAGGTGCGCGCCACCGAGGAGAAGGCGCGCGAGAAGTTCCACAAGCGCGGCCAGATGCTGCCCCGCGAGCGGCTGATGATGCTGCTGGACCGGGGCTCGCCGTTCCTGGAGCTGTCCACGCTGTGCGGCTACGGCTACCACGACGACAGTGACGGCTCGCTGGCGGGCGGCAACAGCATCGCGGGCATCGGCTACGTGTCCGGGGTGCGGTGCTTCGTCTTCGTGAACAACTCCGCCATCAAGGGCGGCACCGCGTCGCCGTGGGGTGTGCAGAAGGCGCTGCGCGGGCAGGCCATCGCGCTGCAGAACAAGCTGCCCATGGTGTCGCTGGTGGAGAGCGGCGGCGCGAACCTGATGTACCAGCAGGAGATCTTCATCCCGGGTGGAGAGACCTTCTACAACCAGGCGCGGATGTCCGCGGCGGGCATCCCGCAAGTCACCGTGGTCCACGGCTCCAGCACGGCGGGCGGCGCATACCTGCCGGGCCTGTCCGACTACGTGGTGATGGTGAAGAAGAAGGCGAAGGTGTTCCTCGCGGGCCCGCCCTTGCTCAAGGCGGCCACGGGCGAGGTGGCCACGGACGAGGACCTGGGCGGCGCGGAGATGCACGCCACCGTCGCGGGCACGGCGGACTACCTGGCCGAGGACGACGCCGACGCCATCCGCATGGCGCGCGAAATCGTGTCCAAGCTCGGCTGGAACGAGCGGCTGGCGGCGCAGGCGAAGGCGCCCTACGCGGAGCCGCTGTACCCGCCGGACGAGCTGGCCGGTGCGATTCCGGCGGACTACCGCAAGCCGTATGACTGCCGCGAAATCATCGCGCGCATCGTGGACGGCTCGGAGTTCACGGGCTTCAAGGACGCGTACGACGCGCACACCGTCTGCGGCTGGGCGAGCCTGTTCGGCGGGCCCATCGGCATCATCGGCAACAACGGGCCCATCAGCCCGAAGGGCGCGACGAAGGCGGCGCAGTTCATCCAGCTGTGCTGCCAGTCGAACACGCCCATCGTGTACCTGCAGAACACCACGGGATACCTGGTGGGGACGCAGCCGGAGCAGGGCGGCATCGTCAAGCACGGCTCGAAGATGATTCAGGCGGTGGCGAACGCCACGGTGCCGCAGGTGACGCTGCTGGTGGGCGGCTCGTTCGGCGCGGGCAACTACGGCATGTGCGGACGTCCGTTCCACCCGCGCTTCATCTTCGCGTGGCCCAACGCGCGCACGGCGGTGATGGGCGGCGAGCAGGCGGCGAAGGTGATGTCCATCGTCTTCGGCGAGAAGCTGGCGCGCGGGGGCGAGGTGGTGGACGAGGAGGCCATCCGCGCCTTCACGCAGCCCATCGTCGACCAGTTCGACAAGGAGTCGCATCCCTTCAACGCGTCGGCGCGGCTGTTCGACGACGGCATCATCGACCCGCGCGACACGCGGCGGGTGCTCGGGTTCGTGCTGTCCATCTGCCGCGAGGCGGAAGCGCGGCCGGTGAACCCCAACAGCTTCGGCGTCGCACGCCTGTGAGAGGAGCGGACGGGATGGAGCGTTTCAACAAGATCCTCATCGCGAACCGGGGTGAAATCGCGGTGCGGGTGATTCGCACCTGCAAGCGGCTCGGCTTCCGGACGGTGGCGGTGTTCTCGGAGGCGGACCGGGGCGCGCCGCACGTGCTCGCCGCGGACGAGGCGGTGCCCATCGGCCCGTCGCCCGCGAAGGAGTCGTACCTGGTCATCGAGAAGCTCATCGGCGCGGCGAAGGCGTCGGGGGCGCAGGCCATCCACCCGGGCTACGGCTTCCTCTCCGAGAACGCGGCCTTCGCGCGTGCGTGCAAGGACGCGGGGCTGGTCTTCATCGGTCCGGACGCGGAGGCCATCACGCTGATGGGCAACAAGCGTCAGGCCAAGCTGCGGATGATCGCGGCGGGCGTGCCGTGCATCCCGGGCTACGAGGCCTCGGACGCGGACGATGACGCGCTGGCGAAGGAGGGCGAGCGCATCGGCTTCCCGCTGATGGTGAAGGCGGCCGCGGGCGGCGGTGGTCGCGGCATGCGGCTGGTGCACGAGGCGTCGCAGCTGAAGGCCGCGCTGAAGGGCGCCCGCTCCGAGGCGACGAACGCGTTCGGCAGCGGCGAGCTCATCCTGGAGCGCGCGGTCATCAACGCGCGGCACGTGGAGATTCAAGTCTTCGCGGACGAGCACGGCAACGCGGTGCACCTGGGCGAGCGCGACTGCTCGGTGCAGCGGCGTCACCAGAAGATCGTCGAGGAGAGCCCGTCACCCGCGGTGCTCCCCGAGCTGCGCGAGAAGATGGGGCAGGTGGCCGTCACGGCGGCCAAGGCGATTGCCTACAAGGGCGCGGGCACCATCGAGTTCCTGTTGGACCCGAACGGCGAGTTCTACTTCATGGAGATGAACACGCGTCTCCAGGTGGAGCACCCCGTCACCGAGCAGATTACCGGGCTGGACCTGGTGGAGTGGCAGCTGCGGGTGGCTTCCGGTGAGAAGCTGCCGCGTGCGCAGGAGGACATCACCTGGACGGGCCACGCCATCGAGGTGCGGCTGTGCGCTGAGGACCCGGCGAACCAGTACGCGCCGCAGGCGGGGAAGCTGCTCACGTGGCGGCTGCCCTCGCGTGAGGGCGTGCGCATCGACCACGGCGTGCGCGAGGGGCAGGACATCCCGCCCTTCTACGACTCCATGCAGGCGAAGGTGATTGCGTACGGCGCGGACCGCGAGATGGCGCGGCGGCGGCTCGTGGAGGCGCTGCACGAGCTGACCGTGTTCGGGGTCACCACGAACAAGGACCTGCTGCTGCACGTGCTGGAGGATGGCGCGTTCCGCTCGGGCGCGTACGACACGGGTTTCATCGGCAAGCACGCGGACGGCGCGACGCTGGAGCGGCTCTACAGCACGAGCGCGCGTGAGCGGGCGCTGGCGGCGGTGGCCCTGTTCCATGACGAGGCGCTGCGGCTGTCGAGGACGCGCGGGGTGGATGCGTCGCTGGTGAACTGGAACACGGCGTATTCGCACGCGGTGACGATGACGCTCGAGGACCGGAGCGGCGAGGCGAAGGTCTCCGTGCGCCCGGTGACGTCGGAGCAGTACGAGGTCGTCACGGGTGAGGAGACGCTGGAGGTCTCCGTGCTGGGGCTCGCGGAGGGTGTATTCGACTACGCCGTCGCGGGGGCTCGGGGGCGTGGGCGGTATCTGCGCGCCGGGGACTCGCTGTGGCTGGACCTGGGCGCGGGGGCGCGGTGCCTCACGGACGTGACGTTCCGTCCGCCGAAGTCGGCGGAGGGCGCGGGGACGGGGCGGCTGCTCGCGCCGATGGATGGACGCATCCTGCGCGTGGAGACGAAGCCCGGGGCCACGGTGAAGCCGGGGGATGTGCTCGTCGTCCTGGAGGCGATGAAGATGGAGTTCCAGCTCGTCGCGGACATCCCGGGCACGGTGGAGGCGGTGAACGCCTCGGTGGGGGGGCAGGTGAGCGCCAAGGCGTTGTTGGTGGTGTTGACCCCGGAGGCGAAGCCGAAGGAAGCGTGAGGTCGCGAGCAACGGGGCGCTCGCATCGTCGAGACATGGACGCTCGCCGGGCGTCCGTGTTGCGAGGTCGCGGGGTGGGCGGCTACTCCCGCCGTCCATGCGCGCAATGGTGCTTCCCCGCTTCGGCGGTCCTGAGCTGTTCGAGGTTCGTGATGTCCCCGCTCCGACGCCGGGTCCCGGACAGCTCGTCGTCCGTGTCCGGGTGTCGGGCACCAACCCCGTGGACGCGAAGCTGCGGCACGACGGCTCCTGGGCGGGGCTGAAGCCGCCCGTGGTCCTGGGCTACGACGTGTCGGGCGTCGTCGAGCAGGTGGGCCCGGGCGTCACCGACTTCAAGTCGGGGGACGAGGTCTTCTACACGCCGGAGATCTTCGGCAACCCGCATGGCTCCTACGCGGAGCTGAACCTGGTGAGCGCGAGCATCGTGGCGCGCAAGCCCTCGAGCCTCTCGCACGAGGAGGCCGCGGCGATTCCGCTGGCGGGAGGCACCGCGTGGGACGCGCTGGTGCGCAGGCTCCAGGTGCAGGTGGGCGAGACGGTGCTCATCCACGGCGGCGCGGGGGGCGTGGGGACGTTCGCGGTGCAGATTGCGAAGGCGGCGGGCGCGCGGGTGCTGGCGACGTCGGGCCCGGGGAACCTGGAGCTCTTGCGGGAGCTCGGCGCGGACCTGGCCATCGACTACCGCAAGGAGGACGTGGCGCAGGTGGCGCTGCGGGAGACGGGCGGCAAGGGCGTGGACGCGGTGTTCGACACGGTGGGCAGCAACATCGTCCCGAGCATCCCCGCGACGCGGGCCTTCGGACGGCTGGCGACCATCCTGGATGTGAAGGGGGATGTGTCGGGGATGTACCCGCGCAACCAGACGTTGCACGGGGTGTTCCTGATGCGCGAGCGGCGTCGGCTGGAGGAGATGACGGCGCTCATCGAGCGCAAGCAACTGCGCCCGGTGGTGGACCAGGTGCTGCCGTTGGAGAAGGTGGGGGACGCGCACCGCCGGCTCGACTCGGGGCACGGTCGGGGCAAGGTGGTGCTGACGGTGGCGAGCAAGTAGTCGCGCGCTCCGTGGGGCTCAGGCCTCGCGCCGGTGGCTCAGCGCGAGGATGGCGAGGCCGATGACACAGAGTGCCGCGCCCGCCGCGCACACGCCCGTCCAGCCGGCGTGGGTCCACGCGGTGGTGCCGAGCCAGGAGCCGGCGGCGCCGCCGGCGAAGTAGGTCACCATGTAGAGCGTGTTGAGGCGGCTGCGAGCCTCGGGGCGCAGGGCGTAGACGCGGGTCTGGTTGGAGATGTGGTTGCCCTGGGCGCCCAGGTCGAGCAGCACCACGCCCAGGGCGATGCCCCACAGCCAGCGCCCCAGCGGCCACATCACGACGAAGGACAGCAGCAGCACGCCAATGGCGAACATGTTGATGCGCCGTCCTCCGTGCGAGTCCGCGTAGCGGCCGACGATGGGGGCAATCAGCGCGCCCACCACGCCGACGACGCCGAAGAGTCCGGCGACCTGGGGGCCGTAGTGCTGCGGGAGACTCTCCAGATACAGGGCGAGCGTGGACCAGAAGACGCTGAAGGCGCCGAAGGTGAGCGCGCCGAGCACCGCGTGGATGCGCAGCACGGGCTCGGTGCGCGCCAGGTGGACGAGCGAGCGCATCAACTCCGGGTACGGCATGGCGGCCACGGGCGGCTGCGAGGGCAGGGTGAAGCGCAGCACGACGGCGAGCAGGAGCATGAAGCCCGCGGCGAGCCAGAACATGGCGCGCCAGCCCAGGTGGGTGCCCACGAAGCCGGCGGCGGTGCGGGACAGGAGGATGCCGATGAGCAGGCCGCTCATCACGGTGCCCACGACGCGGCCGCGCTGCGCGGCGGGGGCGAGGTGCGCGGCGAAGGGGACGAGGAGCTGGGGGACGACGGTGGTGGCGCCCACGAGGAAGCTGGCGATGACGAGCCAGGGCAGGGTGGGGGCGAGCGCGGCGCCGACGAGGGCCAGGCTCACGAGCGCGGACATGGTGACGATGACGCGTCGTCGCTCCAGGCTGTCGCCGAGCGGGACGATGAGCAGCATGCCCGCCGCGTAGCCGACCTGGGTGAGCGTGGGCACGAGGCCGAGCATCCCGCCCGAGGCGCCGAGGTCCCGGCCGATGTCTCCGAGCAGGGGCTGGTTGTAATAGAGGTTGGCGGCGGTCGCGCCGGAGGCGGCGGCCATGAGCCACACGAGTCCGGGGCTGAGCGTGGCGTGCGGCGATTCAGGAGGTGCTGACGTGGACATGGCAGACGCGGCGCACTCTCCACCCGGGGACAGGTCGGGTCCAGCGCCACGTGCGTGACGTCATGCTCGCCTGCTCGGGATGTGCGGCGCACGCCCCCACTCAGGTTGCTCGCCAAGGGCGCACGGGGCCGCACGACGCGGCGAGCGCGTCCGCCGTGGAGCGGGGCTTTGCAGCGAATGTCTCCTCGCGTTGCGGGGAGCGAGTGCGTGGTTTCGTGTGTGCTCCGGAGGGAAGTCTCGGCGACGTGAGTCGCTGCCCCGCGGAGGCTCCTACACACCCGCGCTGCACGGCCCGGGTGGGCCATTGGGGGCTCTGGAGTCACGCTGCGCCAGGTGTCATCGACCACGCACGGTCCGCGTGCGGGCCGGTGTAGGCTCAAGGGATGGCCGGAGCCCCCTCCTCGTCTGGAAGTCTGCCTGTCATCGACATGTCCCCGCTGTTCGACGCGTCCCGCTCCGAGGCTCGGAAGCTGGTGGCGCGTGACATCGAGCAGGCGTGTCGCGACACGGGCTTCTTCTACGTCTCGGGGCATGGGGTGCCCGACGCGCTCCTCGCGCGCATGGAGGAGCTGAGTCACCGCTTCTTCGCGCTGCCGCGTGAGGCGAAGGAGGAGATGGACATGGCGCGGGGTGGTCCCGCGTGGCGAGGGTGGTTTCCGCTGGGAGGTGAGCTCACGTCGGGCAAGCCCGACCGCAAGGAGGGGCTCTACCTGGGGACGGAGCTGGGGCCCGAGCATCCGCGCGTGAAGGCGGGCTGGCCGCTGCACGGTGCGAACCTGTGGCCCGAGGACCTGCCGGAGCTGCGCGGCGTGGTGCTCGAGTACATCGACCGGGTGACGCGCGCGGCGCATGCGCTGATGGAGGGCGTGGCGGAGAGCCTGGGGTTGGAGCGGGATTATTTCCACCGTGCGTACACGGCGGACCCGACGGTGCTGTTCCGCATCTTCCACTATCCGGCGGAGCCGGAGCCCGTGGACGGTGAGGAGCGCTGGGGCGTGGGGGAGCACACGGATTATGGGCTCTTGACGCTGCTCGCGCAGGACGCGAACGGTGGGCTGCAGGTGAAGTCACGAAGGGGTTGGGTCGAGGCGCCGCCGGTTCCTGGGACGTTGGTGTGCAACATCGGGGACATGCTCGATCGGCTCACAGGGGGCTGGTATCGCTCCACGCCGCACCGGGTGAAGAACGTGAGTGGGCGGGACCGGCTCTCGTTCCCGTTGTTCTTCGACCCGGACTTCGCCGCGGAGGTGCCGCCGCTGCCGAACATGGCGGTGGATGAGGACCGTGCGCAGCGATGGGATGGCGCGAGCGTCCATGCCTTCAGCGGGACGTATGGGGACTATCTGCTGGGGAAGGTGTCGAAGGTGTTTCCCCAGCTCGTGCGACGGGTGCTGTAGCCTCGGTTGCATATGTCTCCCAAGCCCCAGCCCTACACGACGCTCCCCGGTGCGCGGTTCGAACCCCTGGCCACGGAGGAGGGCCTCGAGCGCTACGACCTGCTCGAGGTCAGCTACGATTCGGTGAACTACGAGGACCTCTTTGGTGGAGGTGACGTCAACTTCGTGGTGCACAAGGGCACGCTCTCGCTGAGGGGTCCGACGTACGTGGGCAATGAGGAGCAGTTGGTTTGCGTCGTCGAGGGAGAGCTCATCGTCGACGGTCCGCTGGTGATTCGCGACGTGGGTGTCTACGTGCCGCTGTGGATCAAGGGCTCGCTGATTGCGAAGGACCTGATGCTGAGCGACGAGTCGCAGGTGTTCATCGAGGGGGACCTCAAGCTGACTGGCAACCTCGTCACGGACGTGACGGACGCGGCGCATCTGGTCGTCCACGGTGAGGCAAAGGTCGGTGCGTGGCTGCGCCCGAGTCAGCGCGGCGCCATCTATCTCCCGGAGTCGGTGCCGGACCCCATCGAGGGGGATGCGCTCAAGGAGAAGCTGGTTCCCACGCTGAGCTCGTCACAGTCCTGGGTCGAGCACGTGCTGGCGGGACAGCGGCTGTTGCGCGACTGAGGAAGCTCAGGCTTCTTCGTCGGGCAGGAGCGTGCGGAGAAGCTCGTCATCAGGACCGAGTGGGCGCCAACCCGCGGGTGGTGGGTTGGCGAAGAGCGCGTCGCCTGCTCGGTCAACCCGAACCTTGTGTGTTTCAGGAGTGAAGGAGTACCAGCTGGCCAAGACGCGCGCGGCCTTGAATCGGTTTTCGTTCTCGAGCGGGAACGGCCAACCGCTTGGAAGATGCGTGTGCAATTCGCGCACGAACTGTCCGCGAACCAAGCGGGTGACTTGATGGCTTCGCTCCGCTTCCTCTACGAGCCAGCTGAACACCTGCACTCCGGCGATGTCGTCCGGGCCCAGTTCCTCGGCCAACGCCACAAGTGAAGCAGTAGGACGAGCTTCTGCAAATGCGGTGAGAGATTCATAACCGCGTTCACGAACACGCTCATACAGTCGGACCTTCCAGTTCCCATGCCAGGAACGCCCGTCAGTCATCGGAATTTTACCATGACGAATCAAGCGTCTTCGTCGGGCAGAAGCGTGAGGAGAAGCTCGTCGTCAGGTCCAAGAGGAAGCCAACCAGCAGGTGGTGGATTGGCGAGGAGCACATCGCCAGCTCGCCTCACGCGCTCCTCATGTGTTTCTGGGGTGTAGGCCGACCATTGACCCAGTGCGATGGCGACTTCCATGCGGGTCTCGTCGTCCAGTGCGGCTGGCCATCCATGGGCCAGGTGCCGCGACAATTCGCGGACAAGCTGTCCTCGCACCAGTCGCGTGACTTGTCTGCTGCGCACAGCCTCCTCAACCAGCGCGTCGTACACCTGCACTCCGGCGATGTCGTCAGGGCCCAGTTCCTTGGCCAACGCGATGAGAGATGCAGTCGGGCGAGCCTCGGCAAATGCGGTGACGGAGTCGTAGCCTCGGTCACGAATCCGTTCACGCAGGCGGGCCTTCCAGTTTCCCTGCCACGAACGTCCGTCGGTCATCGGCTTTTCCCAGGAACGAAGATCATCGGAATGTCGTAGGCACTCATATTCTCTCCGACGATTTTCAGAATCACATTTCGACTGAGCGGTTGGCCTGCTCTTGACTCGGCATCTTGCAACGCACGCATGATCAGTCGGTTCCATTCTCTTGGCCACATGCGTCCCAGCTTCCAGTTACCTCCACCATGAATCGCCTCATGGTGGGACTGCTCCAGCCGGACGCAGAACTGGTCGATGTCCATGTCGCCCTTGAAGCCGCGCTGCTCGAACCACTTGCGATGTTCCTGCGGTAGGACGTGGTGCTTCGGCGGCTCTGCCATGCCCGCGCCGGCTCTGCCCGTCACCCGCATGCCGCGCACCTCGGGGCTGTCTCCCAGCGCCTCACGCACGCCCTCGGGCAGGTCCTGATTCGCCTGGGCCATCAGCACCTGGCCACCGTGGATGCGGACCGCCGCGCTCACCGCCGGCGCGGAGATGACGCCCGCCTGCACCAGCCTGCGCATCATTTCCACCCACTCCGCGGAGACGACGATTCGCGAGCCCGTCATCACCCCACCCGAGCTCATCACCAGCCCCACGCCCATCGTCATGGGCGCGGCCGGAGGCAGCCGGGGCAGCGACATCTTCAGCGTGGAGACCATCGCCGCCATCTCCAGCACCTGCACGGCCACCATCACCTTCCCTCCCACCTCCATCGCCTCGCGCGTCTCCCGTCGAATCCCCTCGAACTCGCGCGTCAGCGTCCCCATCAACACAGGCATCGCCGTCGCCGCCGCCTCGATGCGCGCGGAGTCTTTTGACGCAAGCTCCTTCAGCGTGGGCGCCATCAGCCGCTGGACCCGGTCCAGGTCCACGAACAACTCCTCCGACCCACAGAAGGAACAGTGTCGGAGCACCGCGTCCGCGAGCTGGAGGAAGTCCACCCACGTCGCCGCCAACAGCGCCCCGAACATCGCCGCTTGCAGCCGAGGCCCCGCCATCCGGAGCAGCGCCAGCTCCATGTCCGAGTCCTCTACCTCCGAGGCCTCGCCCATCCACACCATCGCGCTCCCCAGCTCGCCACGAGCCCACGTCTGCTGCCGCGTCCCCTGCTCGAGGTACCTCCCGAACACCCCATCGAACCCCCGACCCCCGAAGTCCGACGGCTGCTCCTGGAGCACCGCAAGCGCCGCCCTGCTCTCACCCAGAGACCCCTTCACCTCATCGACGGAGTGCAGGACCGCGCCATGCACCGACGCCACGTCCTCGCGCCCTCCCCGCGTCGAGTCCTCACTGAACCGCTGGTACCGCAGCAGCCCGTGGTCCTCGGAAGCACAGCCCATCACGAGCCACAGCATCACCACCATCCATCGCGCCATACCCATCCCAAAGCAAAGGGCCCGTCACCCACCCGGATGACGAGCCCGCTCCAACCCAGACGAACAGCCGCTTCAGCGCGACGTCGGCGCCTCACCGCGGGGAATCATCCGTCCCCCGAGCATCGTGATTCGCTTCGCCGCCAGTCGCTCCCGAGCCTCCGGGTGGATGTCCTGCGGCGTCCACTTCAGGTCGTGGTCGAACTCCACGTGCACGGACTCGACACCCTCCTGGCCCGTGAGCCGCTGCTCGATCTCCCGCATGAAGTACGCGGCCATCATGCACATGGGTGAGGTGATGTGCAGACGCACCGTCACCTTCCCCTCATGGTGCACCACGCTCTCGATGAGCCCCATCTCTCCGATGCCCAGCGGCACGCCCGTGGCCAGGCTGCACGGGTCCGGAATCTCCTGGATGCGCTCGCGCAGCGCGCTCTCCACGGGCGTCACGGCCGCCCTCCCTGGTAGCTGTACGGCTGGATGTCCCCCTTCGCCTTCTTGCGCGCGAACTCGTCGTTCGCGATGCGCTTCTTCACCGCCTCCACGTCCACGCCCGCGTAGCGCGCATAGTTGTCGCAGAGAATCATCCGCTTCACCTCGGGCGTCACCTGCATGCCGCACACCTGGGTGAGCTCCTCCGGCAGCTGGAAGTCGTTCCAGAACTTCTCCAGCGCCGGCTGCGGGTGGCTGAACACCGTGCCGGAGCCCCACATGATTTTCGCGGGGCCCGCCCACTTGAGCAGCTGCGCCAGCGACTCGGCGAACCAGCGCTCGCGCTTCACCAACAGCGCCCCCGTCACCTCCAGGTTCACGTACACGTTGGGGAACAGCGACAACTGCATGCCCGTCTCGTCCAGGAACGCCATGCCACCGTGGACGATTTCGAAGTTCAGGTCCGGGAACGCATCCGCCGCGCCGCCGATGTCGTCGACCTTGTACGCCTCGATGGGCACCGCCCCCATCGGCAGGCCCTTGTGCACCGCGATGTTCTTGATGCCCAGCTTCTGCGCCCGCTCGAACAAGGGGAACGCGATGCGCGGGTCATCCATCCGCCAGCCCGTGTGCTTGAACGAGTCTCCCAGCCACGCCGCCGGATAGAGCTTCAGGCCCGTGGGCTTGAGCTCCTCCACCTGCTTCTCCAGGTCCTCCAGCGCCGCCGTGCCCCGCAGCGGGTCCACGCCCGCGTACACCAGGAAGCGGTCCGGGAAGCGACGCTTGATATCGAGCGTCTTCTCGTACGAGCACAGCCCGTCCGTGTAGAGCGTCTGCAGCGGCAGCACGTGGTGCACCGCGAGGTCGACGTCGCTCTCCACGAAGAGGATGTGGGCCAGCTCGTCCACGGACCAGTCCTTCATGAACTGCTCCGGCTTCACGACACGGTGCGTGTCGCCGGACAGCCCCGAGTGCAGGCCGAAGATGAGCTGGGCCAGGGATTCGGCGTACTTCCCGGCACGCCAGTTGGACGGGTGCAGGTTGTACGCGTGCGTAACCGCATCGATGACGAATCCGCCGCCAATCACCAGGGAACTCCCTTCAGGGGCGCGCCGGGACATCCGGCGCGGTGGTTTCACTCCAAGCCGGAGACATCGCCGTCAACCCCGACGGCCAAGACCTCTCCGACCAGCTGCTGAATCATCTGCGCGTCGAACGGCTTCTCGATGCGCGGGTTGGGGATGCGCTCCAGGAACTGCCGCGCCCGCGCCGTGTACGAGCCGCCGGTGATGAAGATGAAGCGCAGGCTCAACCCGGGCTCCCGCTCACGCACCCGCTCGTAGACGTCCATGCCGGTGATGCCCGGCATCATCAGGTCACAGAAGATGGCGTCGAACGCAGCGCCCGAGTCCAGCTTCGCCAACGCCTCCTCGCCGCTGCTCACCACCGTCACCTGGTGGCGCTTGCCGATGATGCGCGCCAGCGAGCGACCCACCGCGGGCTCGTCGTCGATGACCAGCATCCGGCCGGCGCGCTCGGACGAGGGCGGCGGCAGCACGGGCACCTCGCGAGGCGCCGCGTCCGCGGGCGCGGGGGGCAGCAGCACCGTGAAGGTCGTCCCGTGGCCCGGCTCGCTGCGCACCGTGATGTCGCCGCCCAGGCCGCGCATGATGCCGTGGCAGATGGACAGCCCCAGGCCCGTGCCGGAGCCCACCGCCTTGGTGGTGAAGAACGGGTCGAAGATGCGCGCGAGCACGCTGGGCGGCATGCCGCTGCCCGAGTCGCTCACGTCCACCGCCACGCCCCCGTGAGGCCCCGGGCGCACCCAGAGCGTCACGTGCTGGTTCGTCGGGTCCCCCTCGGGGATGGCCTGTGCCGCGTTGACCACGAGGTTCAGGAACACCTGCCCCAGCCGCGACGCGTCCGCGTGCACCAGCGGCACGTCCTCGTACTTCTTGATGACCTGGGCGCGCGGGCGCAGCTCGCTGGAGGCCAGCTTGAGCGAGAACTCCAGCGACTCGCGCACGTCGAGCAGCTCGCGTCGCTCCTCGTCCTGACGGGAGATGTACTTCAAGTCCCGGACGATGTTGCGCACGCGGGTGGCGCCCTCGTGCGCCTCCTTGAGCAGCTCCACCGTGTCCTTCAGGGACATGGACCAGCTCGGCGCGAGCGCGCCGTCGGGCAGCATCCTCCCCAGCTCGCCGCCCAGCCGGTGCATCGCGTCCAGGGCCGACTCCAGGTTGGCCATGACGTAGGTGAGCGGATTGTTGATTTCGTGGCCCACGCCCGCGGCCAGCGTGCCTGCGAGCACCATCCGGTCCGACTGGAGCAGCTGGGCCTGCATGCGCTTGCGCTCGGTGATGTCGCGCGCCATCACCACGACGGCGCCCACGCCGTCGAAGTCCACGGGCAGCCCCGCGCTCTCCGCGTCGAACCAGGTGCCGTCGCGGCGCAGGTAGCGAATCTCGCGCAGCGGGGCCAGCTCGCCCCGGGCCACCACCGCGTGCACGCGCTGGCGCACCATGTCCAGGTCGTCCGGGTGGACGATGGTCCAGATGGACCGGCCGATGAGCTCGCTGGCGTGCTCGTACCGCAGCGCGCGCAAGAGCGTGGGGTTCACATAGACGAAGCGCTGGTCGCGGTGGACGAAGATGACCTCGGGCGCCGTCTCGATGAGCTTGCGGAAGCTCTCCTCGGAGCGGTGCAGGGCCTCCTCGGTGCGCTTTCGCTCGGTGACGTCCTCGAAGGCGAACAGCCGGTAGCGGGACTCGTCGCCGCTGGCGCCCATGGGCGTGGACAGCCGGCGCAGGGTGCGGCCGTTGGTGAGCTGCGCCTCGTCCGCGTGCAGCGGCGGCGGGGTGTCGGCCTCCGTCGGAAAGACCAGGCGCAGCACGCTCGCCGCGTCACCCGCGCGCAGGCAGTGGCCGAGCACGTCCTCGTGGGTCGCCTGTCCCTTGCGGATGGCGCTCTCCAGCGACTCGATGCCCCACAGCTGGCAGAAGCGGCGGTTGGCGTAGAGCACCGCGCCCGTGCGCACCTCCACCACGTAGAGCCCCAGCGGCAGGCTGTCGCTCATCGCCCACGGCGGCAGCGGACCGCCAGGCTCGGAGGTGGTGGGGCCGGGCTCGAGCGCGGGAGGCGACTCCAGCCTGCGCACCGTGCAGTACAGCGGGCCGCCCACCGTGGAGCAGGCCACGCTCCACACGAGCCACGCCCACGTGCCGTCCCGGCAGCGCCACCGGCAGGAGAAGCGGGTGGTGCCCATCATCCGCGCCAGCGACTCCAGCCGGGAGTCCACCTGGGCGAGGTCCTCGGGATGGATGAAGCCCCGATAGCCCTCCAGCCGCAGCTCCGTGGGAGACCAACCCACCGTCACGTTCCAGGCCGGGTTGGCTTCCAGAATCCGTCCCTGCGAGCCCAGCACCGCGAACAGCTCGGTCGAGAGCTCGAAGAATCGGTGAGCCCACTGCTCCATCAACATTGCGTTCCTTCGACGTCCTGAGGCTCGACACACCACGGCCCTTGGGGGGGAGGGGACATGGCGTCGCTGGGGTGCGTGACGGGGACTAACGTGCCTTCAGCGACATAGACACCATTTCTGGAAAAAATGCATGTCCGTATTTCTTTGACCCAGGGGAGTGAGTGGGTGCCCGGGTGCAGGGCAACCACAAGGCCGAGCCCTGACGGTGGGGCTCAATTCCTGTCGCATTCCTGGAACCGCGCGAGGGCTCAGGTGGGGCGGCGCAACAGATAGAAGACGTAGCCGTAGGCGTGGCCGTGGTGACGGTAGAGGTCCGTCTCGCGGTGGGCGCCGGCGATGACCTCGCGGAGGGTCTCGTCGGCGGTGGGGGCGAAGCGCCGGGCACGCTCGAGCAGGGGGGTGTAGTAGTCATCCCACCACGCGGAGGGCGGGAGGGTGAAGGTGCCCAGCACCTCCATGCCCGCGGCGAGGGCGGCGGCGCGGTTCTCCTCGATGGTGCCCATGGTGGGGTAGCCCTGGGTCCAGAACTCCACGGTCTCGGCGGGGCGGGCGTCGGTGAGCCAGGTGCACTCGGTGATGGCGGCGAGGCCTCCGGGGGCGAGCAGGGGTCGCCAGCGCGTGAGGCCGGGGCCGAAGCCCAGGTGATAGATGGCGCCCTCGGACCAGAGCAGGTCGACGGATTCGTGGGGGAGGTCGAGCGCACCCATGTCCTGACAGCGTGTCTGGATGAAGGCTTGCAGTCCTCGCGCGCGGGCGTCCTGTTCCAGCTGCTGGAGGAAGGGTGGGTGGAGATCCACCGCGAGGATGGAGGTCCGCAAGGTTTCGGCGAGCACCAGCGTCTGTCTTCCGTTGCCGCAGCCCAGGTCCACGACGCGGGGGGTGGGTGGCAGGGATGGGAGGCGCCCCAATGCCTCACGTGTGCAGGCATCACTGCCCGGCCCCAGCCGTGGAAGCTCGCTGTAGAGGGTGAAGAAGGCTTCGTCTGTCGTCATGGGCTCGTTTTTCGGTGAAGACCACAGTTGCCCACCTATCGTTGGCGCTGTGGCTGTAAATTTGAACAACTTCCTGGGAAAATATTGTCCGCTTGTACGCTGAGTGAGGTGCCGGGCTTGACGGCGTTGCGAATGATCTTCAACATGCCCGCCACGTTTCCTCCCAAAGAGTGAGACGCAGCGGCGGCTATCGCCTCCCCCAAAAGCGATACCGTCGTATGAAGTCCCAGTTGAGCCCCGCGCGCCGCGTTCCCCCTCTCGGCGCGCGGTGGCCCCTGGGATTCTCCGAAAACCTCTCCAGATTCACCAGCCAGGCGTCCTGGACTCGCACGGTGCGTTGAGCGCATCTGGCTTGCGAGCCCCGGGGGCCGGGCGGAGAGTGGGCGCCTCTTCCGGAGGTCCTCTTGCCCGTCTCCACGCTCATCCTGTCGTCATCCCTGGCGCTGCAGCTCGTGTCGGGCGCCGCCCCCGCCGCTCCCGCGACGTCCTCGGCCCCCGCGAAGTCCGCCGCGCCCGCGAAGAAGGCGTATGCGCCGCCGCTGGCCGTGGCGGAGAAGCTGGTGGGCCCCGCGCTGACGGAAGGACATTCCTACGCGCGGCTCGCGGAGCTGACGGATGGGATTGGCCCGCGCCTGTCGGGCTCCGAGGGCGCCGCCGCCGCGGTGCAGTGGGCCCTCAAGAGCTTCAAGGCCGACGGCGTGAAGGCGTGGACCGAGCCCGTGAAGGTGCCTCGCTGGGTGCGCGGCGAGGAGCGCGCGGAGATTCTCCCGTCCGCACTCACGCGCGGCCATCCGCTGTTCATCCTCGCGCTGGGCGGCAGCCCGCCGACCGCGCCCGAGGGCCTCACCGCCGAGGTGGTGGAGGTGACGTCGCTGGAGGCGCTCGCCACGTTGGGTGACTCGGTGAAGGGGAAGATTGTCTTCTTCAACCACACCATGTCGTCGCCCGCGGACTACGGACGCTTCGCGGGGCTGCGCGGTCGAGGCCCGGCGCTCGCGGCGAAGGCGGGCGCGGTGGGCTCGCTGGTGCGCTCGCTGGCCACGGCGTCGCTGCGCACGCCGCACACGGGCTCCACCCGCTTCGATGACGAGGGGCCTCGCATCCCTGCCGCGTCGGTGACGACGGAGGAGGCGGACCAGCTGCACCGTCTGCTCGCGAAGGGGCCGGTGCGCGTGAAGATGGTGCTCGGGTGCTCGGAGCTGCCGGACGCGGACTCGCACAACGTGGTCGCGGAGGTGCGTGGCCGCGAGAAGCCGCAGGAGATCGTCCTCATCAGCGCGCACCTGGACTCGTGGGACGTGGGCACGGGCGCGCATGACGACGGCGCGGGCGTGGTGATGGTGATGGAGGCCGCGCGGCTCATCGCGAAGCTGCCGCAGGCGCCCCGGCGCACGGTGCGCGTGGTGCTGTACATGAACGAGGAGAACGGCCTGCGCGGTGGCCGCGCGTACGCGGAGGCGCACGCGGCGGAGCTGTCCAAGCACGTGGCCGCCATGGAGATGGACTCGGGTGGCGGGCGGCCGGTGGCGGTGAGCCTGCGCTCGGGCCCGGGTGGCAAGGAGCTGCTGGAGCCGTGGCTGTCGCCGCTGGTGGCGCTCGGCGCGGCCCAGTTCTCCACGCGTGAGGCCGGGGGCGCGGACATCAGCCCGCTGCTCCCCGCGCGCGTGCCGTTCTTCGGCGTGGAGGTGGACGCGAGCCGCTACTTCGACGTGCACCACACGCACGCGGACACGTTGGACAAGGTGGATCCTCAGGACCTGGCGAGGAGCACGGCCGCCACCGCGTGGGTGACGTACGCGATGGCCGAGTCGCCGGACACGCTCGCGCGGCCGGAGGCTCCCGCCGCGCCGCCGGGGGGTGGTGCGCCCGTGGCCGCTCCTCCGAAGGCTTCGTCGGGGCACTGAGCGGGCTCGGGCGGTGGTGACTCAATTTTGTCGATAGGGCACCGAAGGCGGTCAATCCGCCGCCGGATTGCCGCCCATCCGCCCAGTATCGACAGAATTGAATGCAGCACGGGTGACTCCACTTCAGCGAAGCGCTCCGAGCACATCGCCGTCGCTTCATCGCGGCGGAGATTCGAGGAGCTGTGAGGTCCGCGCACACTCGGGGGAGGGGCGGCGGGGACAGGCACCCGCCCGCTCGCTCCCCGAGGTCTCCGTTGACGCTCCGGGGACGGCATGGTTGCTTCGCGCCCGGCCCGGCTCGGCCCGCCGGGGAGTGGTGAGCGCCTCGTGAAAGTGAATGCCGGAGACTCGCGAAGCCTTCGCGACCATGCCTTCTCCTCCGTGGTGGGCTGGCTCGCCGTGGAAGCAAGGCGTCTGCCCACTCCCGTGCCGCTGCTCTCGGGCCTGTGTGAGCGGCTGACCGCGTGCGGCGTGCCCGTGTCGCGCGCCTCCATCGTCCTCTTCACGCTGCACCCGCTCCTGCACGCCCGGAGCTTCCGCTGGCGCTTCGGACATGGCGCCACCGCCGAGGTCCATCCCCACGGCCTCCAGCACCTGCCCGCGTTCTCGAAGAGCCCCTTCAAGGCCCTGCGCGAGGGACTCCCCGTCATCCACCGTCACCTGGAGCAGCCACTCCCGGACGGCGACTTCCCCATGTTCACCGAGCTGCGCGCCGAGGGGCTCACCGAGTACCTCGCGCTGCCGGTGTGCTTCAGCGATGACTCGCGCCACGGCGTCTCCTGGGCCACCTCCGCGCCCGGGGGCTTCACGGACGCGCACCGCGCCCTGCTGCACGAGCTTCAGCCCATCCTGGAGCTGGTGCTGGAGGTCTTCGCGCGCAAGGACATGACGGGCGTGCTGCTCGACACGTACCTGGGCCGCGACGCGGGACGCCGCGTCCTCCAGGGACAGATTCGACGCGGCGACGGCGAGACGACCTCCGCCGTCATCTGCCTGAGTGACCTGCGTAGCTTCACCGCGCTGTCGGACGCGCTGCCTCGTGACGCGTTGCTGGAGCTGCTCAACGCCTACTTCGAGACGATGGTCGGCGCGTTCCACTCGCATGGCGCGGAGGTGCTCAAGTTCATGGGCGACGCCGTGCTGGCCATCTTCCGCATCGACGACCATGCCCTCGTGGAGGACCGCTGCGCCGCCGCCGCGCGCACCGTGCACGAGGCGGTGCGTGCCAGTGAGCAGGACAACGCCTCGCGCCGCCGCAGGGGCCTGCCCACCTACGAGTTCGGCGCGTCCCTCCACGTCGGCGACGTGATGTACGGGAACATCGGCGCGTCGGACCGGCTCGACTTCACCGTCATCGGCCCGGCCGTGAACCTGGCCAGCCGCATCGCGGGCCTGTGCGCGGGGCTCAACGAGCCGGTGCTCCTCTCCGAGTCCTTCGTCTCCCACTACCGTGGCGACGTGAAGGACCTGGGTCACCACCCCGTCAAGGGCGTGCCCCACCCCGTGCGCATCTACACGCTCGACTCGGAGTCCTCCGCGCTCACCGCCGCGTGAGCCCGGCGCTGTCCGGTCCGTGGCGGTGGCACGAGGACTCCAGGCCTCGCGTCCTCAGCTACCGTCGTAGGCGCAGGCCTCGGAATGTGTCTCGTGTCGAAGTGCTCGGGCCGCCTCCTCATGACCCGGAACTCCGGTGTCCTCCGTGCTCGTCGCGCCATGCTCACGCTCATTCCGTGTGCGCCGGTGCCCGAGCGCGCCCGCGTTGCAGGGGTTGTTCGGGCAGCCTCAACGTCACCAGGAATGCGAGCAGCGCGACGAAGATGGCGCAGCGGTACACCGCCTCTACCGCCCGTGTGAAGGACTCCTTCAGCGCCAGCGCTGTCCGGTCGACGGCCTCCAGCGCTCGCTGCTCCTTGGCATCCACGTCGGAAAGCGCTGACGACTGCTCGCGCCCGCTCGCGTCGGAGGGCGCCGCTTCCTTCGCACGTTGCTCCCGTGCGGTCGTGCCGCGCGGCTCAATCCGCTGTACCCCCGGGCGCTGAAGGGCCTGCCGCTCGGCCTCCAGCTCCGCGCGCACGCGCTCCTTCACCTTCTCCGCCTGGAAGGCCGACTGCGCCGGGCCCGCCTCGCTCCCTCCGACCCCGGGCACCGCCGAGGCCAGCTCGGCACGCAGCTTCGGCGGCAGTCCCTCCGTGGCGCTCGCCACGCGGGTGCCCAGTTGATGCGACAGCGTCGTCGCGAACACCGCGCCGAGCAGCGCCACGCCCAGCGTCATCCCGAGCTGACGGAAGAACGTGGCCATCGCCGTGGCCACGCCGATGCGCTGCGGTGACACCGCGTTCTGGATGGCCAGCGTGTAGAGCGGAATCGACGGCCCCAGGCCCACGCCCACCAGGACCATCTTCACGGTGACCTCCGTCTGCGTCGACGTGGGCGTCAGCGTGAACCCCATCACCGTGAAGCCCACCATCAACACCACCAGCGAGCCCAGCATCAGCCCCTTGTACCGGCCGATGCGCGACACCAACTGCCCGCTGAGGATGTTGCCCGCCACCACCCCCAACGTCAGCGGCGTCAGCGTCAGCCCCGAGTGCGTGGCCGACAGCCCCACCACGTTCACCATGAACAGCGGCAGGAACACCACGCCCGACAGGAACACCGCGCCGATGATGAACACCGCCGCGTTCCCCATCGCGAACGTCCGGTCCTGGAACAGCTTCAAGTCCAGCAGCGGCTCGTGCGCGCGCTTCTCCTCGCGCAGGAACAACACCGTCCCCACCGCCGCGAGCGCGAACAACCCCAGCACCTGCCACGAACCCCACGTCCAGCCGCCACCGTGCGCCACCTGCTCCGCGCCACGCCCCAGGCTGAGCGCGAGCAAGAGCGGCACCACCGCCAGCGCCAGCAGCACCGCGCCCGTCACATCCAGCTTCCCGCGAGACGCTCCCGGAGGCTTGAGCGCCGGCATGCGCAGGAGCACGAGCGCGAGCGCCACCGCGCCCACGGGCAGGTTGATGAAGAACACCCAGTGCCAGCCCAGCCGGTCCGTGATGAAGCCTCCGGCCAGCGGACCCACCACGCTCGACAGGCCGAACATCGCGCCGAACAGGCCCTGGTACTTGCCTCGCTCGCGCGGCGGATACAGGTCCGCCACCACCGACAGCGACGCGGTGAAGAGCGCCGCGCTGCCCACTCCCTGCACCGCGCGATACAGGATGAGCGTCAGCGTCGAGCGCGACACGCCGCACAGGAAGCTGCCCAGGAGGAACACGACGATGCCCGCCGCCAGCACCGTGCGCCGGCCCAGCAGGTCCGACAGCTTCCCCCACACGGGCACCATCATCGTCGACGCGACCAGGTACGACGTCGTCAGCCACGGATAGAGCGCGGGGGAGATGCCCAGGTCCGCCTGGATGGAGGGCCCCGCCGTGGCGACAATCGTCTGGTCCAGCGCCGCGAGCAGCAGCCCGAGCAGCGCGCCCGACATCGTGAACACCCTCTGTGCACGGGTGAACGTGAAGGGCGCGGCGGTGGTGGTCGCGGCGGACGGAGCCATGGTCTCGGGGCGTCCTCCGACGCGGGAGGGCCACACGGGAAGGTGACGCCTGCGCACGGGATGCGCCAGCGCTCCTGCACGGCAGGTTGCTCGTCGAACAGTGGGGCTTCGCGAGCGCCACGCGCCACGAGGCGGTGATGACCCTGTCCGCTTCGCGTGCCCGCACGGACACGACGGGCCCCAGATGCCCTTCATCCGGCAAGCATCGGAAACGGGCCGACGATGACGGACATAGCCTCTTGCGCCTCACGACTCCCGGCCGGGGGCTCTTGCGCCGGAGCGCTTGAGAGGAGCGTCCGTGATGCGTCTGTCCTTCGTCATATCGGTTTCCACGTTGCTGGCCGTCCTGGGCGGTTGTGATGACCCGGACCCCGAGCCCGAGCCGGGCCCCGAGTTGTCGGAGACTCCGCTGTGGCAGGTGAAGGGGACCATGACCGAGGCGGGGGAGTGCTTCGGCGGCTCGGTGGCGCTCGCGGACTTCAATGGCGATGGCCAGAAGGACCTGGTGGTCGGCTCCATCCCCTGCCAGGTGCTGCTCGCCCCCACGCGCCATCCCGGAGGCGTGTACATCTTCCCGGGGCAGCCTCCCTACTTCGCTACCGAGGCCACGTCCGCGCGGATGAGCTGGACGAACACGCATCCACAGACCTCCGGGACGCAGCTGCGCATGCGGGTGGGCGAGGTGAATGGGGATGGGTTCGCGGACCTGCTCGTCCAGGCGCGCTTCGGCAGCCAGGTGTTCCTGGGGCAGGCGGACCTGAAGGCGATGCTGGCCTCGCCGGCCTTCCGTGCGCCGGGCAATGGCCTCTTCCTCAGCAGCCTCTTCGCGGACCTGGATGGGGATGGACGCGATGACCTCATCGTCGGTCGCTCCACCGAAACGAGCTTCTACCGGGCGACCCCGGGCTCGGAGCAGGGCCCCTTCACCCTCGTGCGCTCCCTGCCGGGCTACTACTCCATCGAGGTGGTGGGCGACCTGAACGGCGACGGCGCCGTCGACGTGCTCATGAACCAGGACGAGAGCAGGATCCGCCGCGCGTACTTCCTGGGCTGCAAGACGGGCAGCACGTTCGCGTGCGAGGGCCTCCTGTCCGCCGAGCCGTTGCGCGAGGAGCCCTTCGTGAGTCTGACCTACCGGCTCCCGGACCTGAACGGAGATGGGCACCGGGAGGCCGTCGCCACCGCGGACAACGGGCCGTACTCCGTGCACCTGTCCGAGCCCGATGGGTCGTACGCGTCGACCCCCATCTGGTCCACGCAGGGGGACCCGGCCTTCCCGACGCTGGGCGGCTTCCATGCCGTGGGCGACCTGGACGGCGACGGTCACCGCCAGGACTTCGTGACGGGCGGCTTGGGACGGCTCTACTTCTTCTCGCCCAAGGAGGACCTCTCGCAGTCGCTCCACCCCGTCTGGGCGTGGCCTCGCGCGGACACCATCCCCAACGGCTATGAGAACTACCGGCGCTACAACGTCGCGGTGCCTGGGGACCTCAACGGCGACGGCTTTGATGACCTGGTTGTCTCCTCCGTCCCGACCGGGGACCTGCTGGAGCACCCCATCGGTGATGTGTCCGTCCTCTCCGGAGGGCGCGTGCCGGAGTCGCCGGCCGAGCCTCCCCGCCTGATGGCGGCCACGTCCTGCGGCCTGAACCTGGACCCGGTGAACGGCAAGCCGGACCTCACCGTGGACCAGGACGTGCTCGAGCGCACCGCGCACGTGACGTGGAAGACCTTCGCCGCCGACTCCTGTGAGGTGCAGGAGCAGTGCGTGCTCGCCCCGGGGCGCCGCAAGCTCTTGCGCTTCAGCACCTCCATCATGAACCTGGGCAACAAGGCCGCCATCTTCCCGCCCGTGGAGGAGAACCCGGACATGTATGTCTTCGACGAGTGCCACGGGCACTACCACCTGGCGAACTTCGCCGCGTACGAGCTGCGCGACGCGCAGGGCCAACAGGTGATGTCGGGCCGCAAGCAGGGCTACGCGCTGGTGGACATCCAGAGCTACTGCGCGGACGCCGAGCCCGTGAACTACCTGTACGACCCGATGGGCATCTCCGCGGGCTGGGCGGACATCTACACGCTCGACGTGCCGTGCCAGTGGGTGGACGTCACGGACGTGCCGGACGGCACCTACACCTTCCAGGTCAGCGTGGACACGCGCGACATCGTTGACGAGGGGACGGTGCACCCCAACACCGTGGCCTTCCCGGTGCGCCTGGAGGGAGACACGGTGACGGTGCTGCCGTAATCCTGCGGGGCCATGAGCCCCGAGCGCCCGCTGTACCTGGACCACAACGCCACCACCCCCGTGGACCCGGAGGTGGTGGACTCCATGTTGCCGTACCTGCGCGAGCACTTCGGCAACCCCTCCAGCGGACATGCGTACGGCCGTCGTGCCCACGCGGCGCTGGAGGAGGCCCGCTGCAAGGTCGCCGCGCTCATCGGCGCGAGGCCCGACGAGGTGCTCTTCACCTCCGGCGGCACGGAGGCCAACAACCTGGCCATCCGAGGCACCGCCGAGGCCCGCGCGGACCGGCGCCACCTCCTCACCTCCGTCATCGAGCACCCCGCCACCAGGCTGCCCTGCGACGCGCTCGAGTGGCGCGGCTGGCGCGTGACGTGGCTGCCCGTGGACGCACAAGGCCGCGTGCGTGTGGAGGACGCCCGCGAGGCGCTGGACGCGGCGGGCGGCGAAACCGCCCTCGTGTCACTGATGCACTCCAATAACGAAACAGGCGTGCTGCAGCCGGTGGCGGCCATCGCGGCGCTCGCGCGTCGCCACGGCGTCAGCGTGCACACGGACGCCGCGCAGTCGGTGGGCAAGGTGCCGGTGGACGTGACGACGCTCGGCGTGGACCTGCTCACGCTGGTGGGCCACAAGCTGCGCGCCCCCAAGGGCGTGGGCGCGCTGTACGTGCGCCAGGGCACGCCGCTCGGGGCTGTCACGCTCGGCGGCGGGCAGGAGCGGGGGCTGAGGCCCGGCACCGAGAACGTCCCTTACGCCGTGGGGCTGGGCGTCGCGTGTGAGCTGGCGGGAAGGCGGCTCTCCCAGGGTACCCAGGCGATGCTCGCGCTGCGCGAGCGGCTGTGGACCGGACTGCGCGACGCGGTGCCGGGGCTCACCCTGAGCGGGCAGGACGCCGAGCGGCTGCCCAACACGCTCAACGTCCGCTTTCCCGGTGTCCGCGGTGGAGCGGTGCTGGCGGCGACGCCGGAGGTGGCCGCGTCCACCGGCTCGGCGTGCCACGATGGGGGCGAGACGGCGTCGCCCGTGCTCCGGGCCATGGGAATCCCGGAAGCGGACGCCCTGGGGGCGGTGCGCTTGTCCCTCGGACCGGACACCACCCAGGAAGAAGTCGCGCGGGCGGTGGTTGTGCTCGCGCGCGGGTGGAAGCAGGTGGCGGGCTGAAAACTTCCGTGCAATCACCCGACCTCGTCCGGCGTAGGGCGTTCTACCGGGGCAGGCCAACGGTGCGGCGCCACCCACCGGCGCGAGAGGGTTTCACGTGAGTTTCAGGGTCGACGTGTGGGAGGGAGGGCGCATCGCGCTGTTCTCCCTGCGGGCCAACCGGCTGCGCACGGTGCTGACGACGGTGGGCATTGGCGTGGGCGTGTGCACGCTCCTGGCCATCGTCGGCATCATCCAGGGCATCAACCAGTCCTTCGCGGACCAGCTCGCGCAAATCGGCGCGAACACGCTCCAGGTGTCCAAGTTCCCCTGGACCATGCGTGGAGACTGGTGGGAGTACCGCAACCGGAAGAACCTGTCGGCGGACCTGGTGGAGCCCATCCTCCAGGCCTCCGAGCACGTGGTGGCCGCGGCGCCGCTCTACTTCGACCGGGTGGAGGCGCGCTTCCTGGAGCGGCGCATGGCGTCGGTGACGGCGCTGGGCACCACGGCGGACTACGCCATCATCTCCTCGTTCACGGTGGACCGGGGCCGCTTCCTGACGGACGCGGACGTGGACAACCGGGCGCAGGTGGCGGTCATCGGCGCGGAGCTGGCGCGCACGCTGTTCCCGGGGCTGGACCCGGTGGGCCACCGCATCATCCTGGGCTCCAAGCCCTACCGCGTGGTGGGCTCGCTGGAGGCCAAGGGCACCATCCTGGGGGAGAACCAGGACACGGTGGTGGTGTTGCCCTTCCGCACCTTCCAGGCGGACTTCGGCAAGCGCAACTCGCCCAACATCGCGGTGTCGGTGGACTCGCCGGACAACGTGCTCAAGGTGCAGGACCAGCTCACCGTGGCGCTGCGCCGCGAGCGCAGGACACCTCCGGAGGCGAAGGACGACTTCGCCATCAACCGGCCGGAGCAGCTGGCCAACATGTACGCGCAGCTCACCGGCGCGCTCTACGGCGCGGCCACGGGCGTGGGACTCATCACGCTCCTGGTGGGCGGCATCGGCATCATGAACATCATGCTGGTGTCGGTGCGCGAGCGGACGCGGGAGATCGGCGTGCGCCGCGCGCTGGGGGCCAAGAAGCGCACCATCATCCTCCAGTTCCTGATGGAGGCGGCCAGCGTGTCCGCGGTGGGCGGGACGCTGGGGACGGTGGTGGGGTTGGGGCTGGCGAAGACGGTGTCGTTCATCACGCCGCTGGCCGCGACGGTGGAGCCGTTGACGGTGGCGGGCGGCGTGGGGTTCGCGGCGATGGTGGGCCTGCTGTTCGGCATCTGGCCCGCGGCGCGCGCGGCGAACCTGGACCCGGTGGAAGCGCTCCGCCACGACTGAGGACGACTGCCCATGATGGCCTTGCTGGACACCTTGCGGCTGGCGTTCGGGACGTTCGTCTCCAACCCGCTGCGCTCCTTCCTGACGCTCCTGGGCATCGTCATCGGCGCCACCACGGTGGTGTCGATGATGGGCCTCATCGAGGGCCTGCGAATCCAGGTGAACGAGAACCTGTCGGAGCTGGGCGCCAACTGCTTCCAGGTGCAGCGGCTGCCCTTCGGCGCGGGCAACCTGTCGCTGGCGGAGCTGTCGCGCCGGCCGCGCTTCACGCATGAGGATTTGGAGGCCATCCGCGAGCTGCCCTCGGTGCTGACGGCCGCGGGGGAGGACTCATCCGGTGGCCTGAAGGCGTCCACGCCGCTGCGCGAGTCGCGGGCGAACGTGGGCGTGTGGTCGGGGACGCCGGAGTACTTCCAGACGAACTCCGTGGTGGTGGCGCACGGGCGCGCCTTCACGCAGACGGAGTACCTGGATGGCCGGCGGGTGGCGGTCATCGGCCCGGACCTGGCGGAGACGCTGTGGCCCTCGTTGGACCCGCTGGGCCAGTCGTTCCGCCTGAAGGGGCGCAACTTCACCGTGGTGGGCGTGCTCAAGCGCAAGGGTGGATTCCTGGGCGGCAGCGGCCAGGACAACCAGGTGATGACGCCGCTGACGGCCTTCCGCCCGCTGTTCGGTGTCCGCGACTTCCGGGTGAGCATCCAGGCGACGTCCGCGGAGGTCGTCAAGCGCGCGCAGGACGAGGTGACGGTGCTGATGCGCCGGCGTCACAACCTCAAGCCGCTGGAGCCGGATGACTTCTTCGTGTTCTCCAACGAGAGCTCCACGGAGATGTTCAACAACATCTCGCAGGTGATTTCGGTGGCCAGCTTCGGCGTGTGCCTCTTGTCGCTGCTGGTGGGCGGCATCGGCATCCTGAACATCATGCTGGTGGCCGTGACGGAGCGGACGCGGGAGATTGGCATCCGCAAGGCGCTGGGCGCCAAGAAGCGGCGCATCCTGGCGCAGTTCGCCACGGAGGCGGTGGTGCTGTCCTTGGCGGGCGGCCTGCTCGGCGTGGCGCTGGGGGTGGGGCTGGCGCATCTGGCGCGCTGGGTGCTGGGCCTGCCCACCGAGGTGCCGGGCTGGGCCATCGGCCTGTCCCTGGCGATGAGCAGCGGCGTGGGCCTGGGCTTCGGAATCTATCCGGCCGCTCGCGCCGCGAAGCTGGACCCGGTGGAGGCGATGCGCACCGAATAAATGCGCCACCTGGCGCCGAGCCGTGTCTGGTGAAAAGGGGCCCGCCCGCGAGACCTCCGCGGACCGGGCCCCTTCCTATTCCACGCGCGAGGGCGTGGGGACTACGGGCAGGGCGCCGTGCAGATGAGCTGGCCGGTGATGGGGTGCTTGTAACAGAACGGCGCGCACTCGGAGGTCGGGGCCGACTGGGTGGTGAAACCCGTGGTGACACCGAAGACGGCGGCGAGGGCGACGGCAACGCGGAGGTGCTTGAGAGCCTTCATTGGGGTGTGTCTCCAGACAGCGTGTCCGTACGGCCCGGCAAGAATGGCGTTGGGCGTAATTAATGACAACTAAGAAATAAAGAATGTCTCTGCGCGTGTGGCTTTTCCGGTGAGACACGCACAGCGCGCGCCGGTGAGACATCCTCGATTGGAGAGGGATTGCGGCGCGCTTGTAACTATCGCGTGGGTTGGTGCGAGCGAGGCCCGCCGCCGGCCCACTGGTAGCCGAGCGTCGCGCCGGAGCCGACGAAGGCCAGGGCGATGAGCTGGCGCACGGCCTGGAGTCGGGTGCTGGGTTCGGAGAGCTTCGTCAGCAGGCCGTCGACGGCGGCGGCCAGGAGGGTGCCCGCGGCGGCGCCGGCGAGGGCGCCGAGCCAGGCGTCCGCCCTGTCCTCGCTGCGGCCGAACGCGAGCTCGCCCATGCCCCAGGTTCCGAGCGCGGCGAGGGGCGGGGTGAAGAGGAGGCCTCCGCCGACGGCCGCGACCTCCAGGTCCATCCAGCGCCCGCTGCCCGGTGTGGCGGGACGGAAGAAGAGCAGGCGCGAGGGCAGGTAGCCCCCGAGCATTCCCGTGGCGGTCTGCGCGCTCGTGGCGCCAATGCGTGTGTCACCGCCGACGCGCGTGGCGCCCCAGATGCCCGTGAGTGGGAGCAGCGCGAGGCCGCCGTGCGCGACCCAGGCGCCGGTGGAGAGCGGCGCGTCCTCGGGGCGGGTGGGCTGGTACGTGCTGCTCGCGCCGAGCGGAGGCGGGGTGGTGATGCTCTTCATTCCTGGTGCCGGTGTGTCGTCGGCGCTCGCCAGGGGGGCCGCATGCGTCCACGCGGCACGCTCGCGCGTGGAGTGCGCGCGCACCGGACGGCTCGCGTGAATCGAGGCGCGCAGCGGGACATCGGTGTCCAGGCTCGCGGGGCCGGCGTGCGACTCGGACGGCATGAGGCCCGCGCCCACGAGGAGCCAGATGCTCGAGAGGACCAGGTGTCGTGACATGCGCGCTCGGGCCGTGAGGAGGAACGGGGAAGGTGCGCACATGGGTGCACCGGCTCCACCGTGGGCCCGTCCGAGTGACGTGCGTCGCACACTGTCCTCGCGTCGAGGTGTTGTCCGGTGGACGCCGTGCGCGTGCACTCGATGTCGTCAGACAGGTGCCACAGCGGGGGAGCGCCATTAGCTTCCCAAGGTGAAGCTGGCCTGCTCCGTGCTCGTCGCGTTGCTCGTCGCCGGGTGCCCTGCTCCGAATCATCGGCACGACCTCCGGCTGCGCGCGCTGCCCACCGCGGCGGATGAGACGCGCTCGCTGGCCTTCTTCCAATCCCTCGGCGTCCCGCTCATTCCCGGCCACCACGTGGAGCTGGTGGAGAACGGCCGCGTCTTCGATGTGCTCGACGAGGAGATTCGCGCCGCGCGCTCCAGCATCCACATCGCCAGCTACATCTGGCGCCCGGGCGAGCCGTCGGAGCGACTGGTGCGCGCGCTGCGCGAGCGACAACCCGGTGTCGCATGCCGCGTGCTCGTGGACCCGCTGGGCAGCGTCAACTTCGACTCCGTGGGAATCGCGCTCGCGAACGCGGGCTGCGAGGTGCGCATCTTCCGTCCCATCCAAGGCGCCATGCCCTCGCTCGACGCCGCGCGCATCAAGACGCGCCTGCATCGCAAGCTCGTGGTGCGCGATGGCGAGGTCGGTGTCACCGGAGGCTTCGGCATCTGGCGCAGCTGGCTCGGCGACGCGGAGGGGCCCGAGTCCTGGCGCGACATGAGCGTGCGCGCCGAAGGGCCCGCCGTGCGCGAGATGCAGGTGGCCTTCGCGCAGAACTGGCAGGAGGCGGGCGGAGACTTCCTTCCCCCCGAGGCCTTCCCGGAGCTGGGCTCCCGAGGCGCCGCGCGCGCGGGCTTCGTCGCGAGCACGCAGAACCGCTTCCTCTCCGACGCGCGCCGCATGACGCTGCTCACCATCGCCGCCGCGAAGCGACGCCTGTGGATCTCCAACTCGTACTTCATCCCCTCCGACGCCATCGGCGACATGCTGCTGGAGAAGGTGAAGCAGGGCGTGGACGTGCGCGTGCTCGTGCCCGGACGACATCACGACATCGCGCCCGTGCACGCCGCGCAGCGCGCGTCCTACGCGAGGCTGCTCGAGGGCGGGGTGCGCATCTGGGAGTACGAGCTGTCGATGATGCACTCCAAGACGATGCTCGTGGACGAGGACCTGTCCGTGGTGGGCTCGACGAACATGGACCCGCTGGCGCTGAGCACCTCGGACGAGTGCTCACTGGTGGTGGAGGACCCGGCGCTGGCCGCGTCGCTCGCCGCCGCGTTCGAGAAGGACATGCTCCACTCGCGCGAAATCCACTGGGACGGCTGGCGCCGCCGCGGCCTGCTGCAGCGGCTGGGCGAGAAGCTGCCGTGGCTCATCGGCGACTATCTCTGACGCGCCGTGCTTCAGAACCGGAGCGTGGTCGCCAGGTGCAGCACGGGCTCCACGGACTGCGTCTCCGAGACACCCTCCTGTGCGGGCGCCGCCTGCTTGCAGTAGAGGAAGATGCAGGGCGCGAAGGTCGAGGGAGAGGAGGTCTCCGTCCGGGTGCGGGTGGTCTGCGCGCCGGCCCCCACCGAGAAGAGCCACCGCCGGCTCATCGCATGCGAATAGCCCACGACCCCTCCAAAGGAGGTGCGGGTGCCGTCCGTGCGGGAGTCCACCTCGATGAGTGAGTGGCTGGCCTGCGCCGACACGAAGACGCCCTCGTGGAATCGCTGGCTGAAGAAGACCCGGGTGCCCACCTGCCCTCCGAAGGTGTCGAGGTTCACCTTGAGGTGGAAGCCCCCGTACAGGGACAGGTAGCGGAAGAGCTGCTGCTCCATGTTCACCGCGAAGAGGGGGAACCCGGCGGGCGACTCGTCGAACGAGAACGACTGGCCGCGCAGCGCCAGGTTCAAGGACCGTGTCCAGCGGTCGACCTCGACCTCGGTGGCGGGGTCGAGGAAGGGCGAGGGCGTCGTGTCCTCCTGGGCATGTGCGAGGAAGGGGAGGGCGACGAGTCCGCTCAGGAGGCCGTGACGCAGCGAGTGGAGGTTCATGGTGGCGTGGCCCCAGGGCAAAGGCTGTGCCGGGCGTAACCCGGCGAGAGGACAACCCCTGGGGCGCGAGGAATGCGCAACCCGCTGCACAAGCGCGAAGCGCGCTTCGCGAGGCACCGCGTCCTCGGGGTGGCGCTGCTCACGTCAGACCGACGGTGTCGGCTCCGGGGTGTCCGCCTCGTGCTCGCGGTGCGGTGTCGGACGCGCCCCAGACAGTGACGCGCCCCGCGTGGTAATGGCTGCGGGCATGAGCACCCAGGACGTGGTGGGGCGGGCCGTCATCCGAGAGATACGGCCCGAGGATGATGTGGCGGTGGGAGAGCTGCTGGTCGAGGCCTTCACCACCCAGTACGCGAAGAAGCTGCCGGAGGTGGTCTACACGGAGGAGCGCAAGCGCGAGCTGCGCGACGTGGCCGCCCGGCGGAAGATCGCCTCGCTCCTGGTGGCGGAGCTCGACGGCGAGGTCGTCGGCACCGTGGCCCTCTTTCCTCCCGGCGCGCCGGGCTCGGAGGCGTGGCTGCCTCGCGCGGCGGACCTGCGTGGGCTGGCCACCGCGGTGAAGATGCATGGCAGCGGCCTGGCCCGGCCGCTGCTGGATGCCGCCGAGGCCCTGGCCCGGCGCTGGGACATGGACGCGGTGTGTCTGCACGTCCGCCGGGGCGCCGTCGGCGTCGCGCGCATGTACATGTCCCGCGGCTACGTGCGCGAGCCCGAGGGCGACATGAACCTGCCCACGGTGTTCCTCGAGGCGTACGTGCTGCGCCTGAAGTAGCCGTCGTCCGGTGGCCGCCTGCCTGATGACAACGGTCATCAGGCCCTCGACGGCGGTCATCAGGAGCACGCCTTGCTCGGCCCTTGGAGTCGCGGACTTCCGCTGTGATTCCAGGGGATTGGCGAGCCGTGGGCCCTGGCACACCCCGTGCTCAAGGCAGCTGCATCGGCTGACCTGGTTCAGCCCTCGCAGCCCTGCTCCCGAGGACCTCGTCATGGCGCTCTCCCCCATCTCCCGCTCCGCTGTCTCCCCCGTCGCCCCCTCGCTGTCGTCCCGCGCCGAGTCGGTGTCGCAGGCGGCGCGGCCGACGCCGATGAACGCGCCCTCGGCCCAGTCCCTCTTCCAGAAGGACGGCTTCGAGACCGGTGGCCTCAAGAGCGCGGAGGGACTCCAGAAGCTGGTGAAGGTGCTCGCCTCGCAGCTGGAGGTACTCAATGAGCTGGCGCAGGTGCTCGGTGGCGCGCAGGGGCAGGGCGGCACGGGTGTGCCTCCGCTGAACAGCGCGCAGGGTGGCACGGGCGTGCCTCCGCTGGGTGGCAGCGCGGCTCCAGGAGCCCTCGCGGGTTGCGCGGAGACCTCCGCCGCGGCGCCGGGCGCTCAGGTCCCGAGCATCGGCGCCGAGGCTCCGTCGCCTTTGAGCAAGGCCGCGGCCCCGTCTCTGGGCCAGCCCGCGGAGGCGGTCGGTGCGAAGGAGAAGGTCTCCGACTCGCAGGGCGTGAAGAAGGACGGCAACACGCTCTCGCTGCACAACGATGGCGACAAGCCGATGACCATCCAGTTCACGCCGAACGCGGGGGAGAAGGCGGTGGACTCGGTCACCCTCCAGCCGGGCGAGAACCGCACGGTGAAGTTCCCCGAGGGGTGGTCGGGCAACTTCCGCAGCACGTCGGGCGACGGCAAGAACGCCACGCTCGGCGAGGTGAAGTTCGACGGTGGCTTCGGGAAGACCTACTACGACGTCAGCTACATCGAGGGGCACAACACCGCGATGACGATGCAGCCCGCCAGCGGGGGCCGGACGAGCGGGACGATGGAGGACCTGCTCGCCTCCGCGCCGGACGCCGTGAAGGCCCGAGGTGAGGACGGGTCGGTGTATGGCATCAAGAAGACCACCACCTCGGAGGTGAAGGACCCGGCGGTGGTAGACTTCTTCCGCAAGCACGTCGGCGCGGACCAGGGGTATGTCATCCCCACCGACGACGCGAGCACGCTGGGCAGTGGTGACAGCAACCTGGTCGTCCGCTTGAAGAACCTCACCTGAGTCCCACCGGCGCCGCGTGCGCCGGCCGTGTCCCCTCCATGAGCATCCGCCTCCCGCAGAACGCCCCCCGCCCCGGAGTCCCCACTCGGTCCGCGAGGGAGGAGGCGGCGCGCGAGCAGGCGAAGCCCGCGGAGGCGAAGAAGTCGGACAAGTCCACCCAGGCGAAGGGCACCGGAGGCAAGCCCGCGACGGGTGGGAAGACCGGGGCCCGCCCCGCCGAGGGCGAGCAGGCGCAGCAGGGCGCGCAAGGGGGTGTCCACCGCGACGGGATGGATGCCGGAGCCCAGCGCGGCGGCTCTGGTGGGCTCGAGGGCTTCACCCACGGCGGCGCGGAGGCGCTGGGCGCCGCTCCCCCGACGGGCACCTCCACGGGGATGGCGGCGAAGCCCGCACAGGTGTCGACGCCCACGCCTCCGGGGGCGCAGCCGTCCGCGCGCGCGGAGCAGCAGGCGCTTCCGACGCCGCCGCAGTCCGCGCGTGAGTCCTCTTCGGCCCAGGCTCCGCGCGAGCGGGACCTCGCGGAGCGCGCGCCTCGTGAGGAGACGCCGGCCTCGCGGGAAGGCCGCGCGAGGGTGCGCGCCGCCGTGATGGACCGGCTGATGCGAGGCTACGCCGACCTGGAGGCCAAGCTCTCCCAGTTCGTCCAGGCCCCGGGTCGCCACCAGGGCGTCGTCACGGTGCCCATCATGATGAGCGAGAGCTCGGTCACGCTCGAGTTCTGGGCCGTGGCCGCCGGGACGGCCGATGATCGGGCCTTCCTGGCCGAGGTGCTTGGTGTACCGGCCAACGTGGATGACGCGTACCTGCTCGAGCTCTTGCGCGAGGAGATCCACCTCGCCTTCGACGTGTTCCAGCGCTCGGAGCCGGGCAAGCAGGCCCGCGCGGCGTACGAGGCGGTGCTCACCCGCTACGACGCGGCCCGCATCCAGACCGTCATCGAGGGGCACGACGCGGGGCCAATGGTGGCGGAGTGCGCGCGACTGCAGCTCACGTGCGAGCCGACCTTCACCCGCTCGCTGCTCCTGTCCCCGCTCCAGCTCGCCGTCGCGCGCTTCGCCGACGAGGGGAGTGCCACGCAGGTGATGGTGGCCGGGCTGACGTTGCAGCAGCTGGGCTCGCTCGTGGGGCACCTGCGCACGCTCAACCCGCTGCTCAGCAACGCGCAGGTGCGCAACCTCCTGTTCCGCGCCTCCACGGATTTGAAGCTCGCGTTGCGAAAGCCACTGGGTGACGCGGAGGTGGAGCGCGTTCAGGAGCTGGCGAAGCAGCTCCTCAGGCTCCAGGCCGTGGAGTACCTCCACGTCTGAGGAGTGACGCCCACGAGGGACGTCGTCCGCGCGTCGCACGTTCCGGCGCAGGGCGTGGGAGGCATCGCGCTGATTGCTCACGCGACGAGGGTGCCCCTTGCAACGGAAGCACGGCGACCGCGCATCGCACGCGTCAGCGCGGAAGCAGCTCGGTCTGCTCGACAGAGGCGTCGCGCCGACACCCGGACGGAGAGGTCGGCTCGGGACGCGGGTCCTGCTTCCGCGCGTCAGTCCGCCAGCGCTCGCGGCGAGCGTGACGCGCGGTCTTCCGGTGAAGCCCTTCCGCTCAGGAGGACTCGCGGGCGAAGGCGCCCTTGCGGGAGCCGCCGCCATCGGAGTTGCCCAGCGCGGTGGCCTTCTCGCCGCCCCGCTGCGCGCGCTCGGCCTCGGTGGTGCCCTCGGCCTTCTCGACGACGAGCATGCCGCCACCGTTGTGCTCGCTCCATGCGGTGCCCACCGCGTCCTGGAGCGCCCCGGCGTCCATCGTCACGCTCTTGCCGGTGCCCGGGTCCTTCACCTTGTAGTTGCCCTGCGCGTCCTTGCCATCGACGGTGACCCAGTGCGCGCGGCCCTTGCCCGCGTCCTTCGCGTTCGGGTCCACCTTGTTGGAGTCCACCAGCACCGCGGCCTTGCCGTCGCGCGCCAGGGCGTCATCCATCAGCTTCTTGTCGAAGGTGCCGGAGGCCTGCGTCACCTCCGCGCCCTCGTGCGCAATCATGTTCGACAGCTCGTGCGGCGTCGTCCCGTCGCCGTTGGTGAAGCGCGACTCGAGCGCGTCCATCGTCTCCGTCTCCGTCGACGGCTTCGCGCCCGTGGTGCCCTTGTCCTTGCCCAGCATCACCGCCACCGCGGACCCACAGTTGGAGTCCTTGGTCTGCTGGAGCACCGACGCGCCATCCACGGGCCCGCCCAGCTGGGGCACCTTCATGGACGACAAGTCACTCACGCACGCCACCTGCTGCGGCTGGGTGGCGGACGCCGTGCCCACCGCGCTGGCCAGCGCCCCGAAGCGCTGCACCCACTCGCTCAGCTGCGCCTCCTGCGCGCCGTACGCGTCCCCGGGCGCCTCCACCGGCGTCACCTCGGGAGCTGTCGCCGTGTCCGCCCCGGAGGATGCCGCCCCCGGCGTCGTCACCACGCCGACGCGCGGCTGCTCGAGGGTCCTCACCAGGTTCGGAGAGAGGGGAATGCGCACGGGGGGCCTCCAGGGACAAAAGGGGTACGTGGTCATCCCACTCTAACCCGAAAGTCCCTCCGCGTTAAGAGTCCCGCCCCGTATCCAGGTCGTGCTTGCGCAGCAGTTTCTTCAAGTAGACACGGTCGATGTCCGCCTCGCGGGCGGCCCGGGAGATGTTCCCCTCGCAGCGCTCCAGTAGATTTTTCAGGTAGTCGCGCTCGAAGCCCTCGATGAGGCGCTCCTTGGCTTCCTTGAAGGGGAGGTCCAGCTCGACCTTGGCGCCCCCTTCGCCGGAGGACTCCAGCTCCGGCAGGGCCTCCTCGCCCAGGTTGACCACCTGCTCCACCACGTTGCGCAGCTCGCGCACGTTGCCGGGCCAGGGGTACTGCGCCAGGAGCGCGCGCGTCTGGACCGACAGCGCGCTGGGCGCCCGGCCCGTCTGCTTGAGCATGTGGTCGATGAGCGCCGGGATGTCCTCGGGGCGCTCGCGCAGGGGCGGCAGGCTCACGCGCAGCACCGCGAGCCGGTGGAACAAGTCCCGCCGGAACTTCCCCTGCTGCACCGCCTGCTCCAGGTTCACGTGCGTGGCGGCCACCACGCGCATGTTCACGGAGATGTAGTCATTGGCGCCCACGCGCTTGACCTGCCGGCGCTCCAGCACGCGGAGCAGGCGCGGCTGCAGCTCCAGCGGCAGCTCGCCCACCTCGTCCAGGAACACCGTGCCGCCCTGCGCGCGCTCGAAGGCGCCCGCGCGGTCACCGTGCGCGCTGGTGAAGGAGCCCTTCACGTGGCCGAACAGCTCGCTCTCGATGAGCGTGGGCGGCACGCCCGCCAGGTCCACGATGACGAACGGGCCCTTCTTGCGCGGGCTCTGCTGGTGGATGGCCTCCGCGCACAGGTCCTTGCCCGTGCCCGTCTCGCCCTGGATGAGCACGTCCGCGCCGCCGGGGGCCAGCCGCTCCAGCAGCGTGAAGGCCTCGCGCATCTTGCGGCTCTGCCCGACGAGCGCCCCGAAGTGGTCCTTGTCCGACAGCAGGACGGCGCGCTCGCGCGTGTCCTCGGGCATCAGCTTCAGCTCGGTGGTGCCCAGGGTGATGACGCTGCCGGGGCGCAGCTCCAGGGACGTGAAGCGCAGCCGCTCGCAGAACGAGCCGTTGTGCGATTCCAGGTCCGTGGCCACCACGTGCTCGTCATGCACCTCCAGCCGCAGGTGCTGTCGGGAGACGGCCTTGTCCGCCAGGACGATGTCGCACGTGGGCGCCTTGCCCACCACGTGCGTGCCCTGTCGGAGCGGATGCACCTTGCCGGAGTCCGGACCCGAGAGGATCCGGAGCACCATCTTCACCTGACCTGCCCGTCCGCGCGTCAGCGTGGCCGTGGCATCCAGGTTCGCCTCTTCCTCGTCCGGCGGCAGCGACACGAGGGCGGACGCTAGCACGCCCCGGCGGGGGTGCCACCTTCCACGCGTGTCACCGCTTCCGGGGGCGCACCAGCGCGCGCACCGGCCGCGCGGCCTTCTTCTCCTCGGGCAGGGAGGCGAGGAAGCCATCCACCTCCCCCGCGCGCTCGGGCAGCTCCGCCTGCGTGAACCACCCCTTGGCCCGCGCGGCCTCCTCGCGCGCCTGGGGCACCTGACCCGTCTGGGCCAGCGCCTTCGCCAGCGCGAAGCCGGACTCCGCCAGCGCGTCCGGGGGCACCGACGGGAAGCCCACGGCCTCGCGCAGCGGCTTCACGGCCTCGCCCGCGCGGCCCAGGCCGAGCAGCGCCTGGCCCACGCCGTCCAGTGAGAACTGGAGCTTGTCGTCGCCCGGGGGCAGCACCTTCTGCTTCATCGCGAGCGCGCGCTCATACGTCTTCAGCGCGTCCTCGAAGCGGCGCAGGCCGAGCTGACACATGCCCAGCTCGTCGAGCGCCTCCGCCAGCTTCAAGTTGTCCCCGCCGTAGATGGCCTGGAGGATGTCCGCCGCCGCCTGCGCGTGGGGCAGGGCCTTGTCGTCCTGCCCCTGCTCTCGCAGCGTCATGGACAACAGGCCGTGGCGCCGGGCCACGTCGGGGTGCTGGGGACCCATGGCGGCGGTGGTCTTCTGGAGCGCGTCCTCCATCAGCTTCAGCGCGAGCGCCGAATCACCGAGCGAGTTCACCACGTGCGCGAGCAGGAACGTGGTGCGCGCGCGCTTGGGGTGCTCCTCCGGCAGCGCCTTCGCGTAGAGCGCGCGGGCCTCCTCCAGGCGCGCCTTGGCCACGTCATTCTGGCCCTGCGTGATGGCCAGGTTGGCCTGGTTGACGCGCACGTCGCCCAGCAGCACGGCGTCTCCGCCCATGCGCTCCAGGGTGGCCTCGGCCAATTCGCCCCAGCGCGCCGCGGGCTCGAAGTGCTCGAGCCCGTCCTCCACGAAGAGCAGCTTGTTGAGCGCCGTCACCTTCAGCCGGTCCGCGTGGCCGGCCTCCGCGTCGAACACCGCGCGCGACAGCAGCTTCGCGGCCTCGGCGGACTCGCCCGTCTGCTCCAGCAGCCAGCCGTTCAGGTACCGCGCCTCCGAGCGCAGCGGCAGGTGGCCCGTGGCCTCGACGGGGGCCATCAGCGGCTTCACCGCCTCCAGGGCCAGGGGATGCTTCCCCGCGTCCATGAGCGCGCGCACGTGGGAGAGCTTCTCCTCCAGCGCCTCGATGTCCGCGCGGCGCTGGGGGTCGGTGGGCAGCCGCTGAGACGAGGCCAGCGCCTCCGCGTCCTCGCACTCACCCAGCGCGGGCAGCGCGAGCGCCGCGTCCAGCGACTTCTCCACCATCGCCGCGTCCGCGCTCGACAACAGCTCCACCGTGGCGCGGAAGTCCTTGCGCCGTCGCTCCAGGCACACGAACTGCCGGTCCAACTGCTCCTGGGGCGTCACGCCCTGCACCTGGGTGGCCTCGCACGCCTGCACGCGCTGCTGCTTCCACGCCTGCGCGTAGTCGCCCAGGGCATGCGTCACGCGCTCGGCCATCGCCTTCGCGAAGGGACGCCCGGTGGCCTCGAACGCGGTGGCCAGCTTCTCGCGCGTGGAGGACGACCACGCCTCGTCCATCTGCGCGCCCGCGTCCACGCACGTGCGCGACTGGTGCCACACCGCGCCCGCCGTCAGCGCGAGCGTGGTGCCCAGCGCGCCCGCCGCCGTCGCCCACCGACGGCGCTGGAGCCGGTGGTGCTCCTGGGACAGCGCCTCCAGCAGCGCGGACATGGAGGGGAAGCGCGCGTCGGCGTCCAGCGACAGGCCACGCAGCACGGCGTCGCGCACCCAGCCGGGCACCTTCGAGTCGCGCGGCGGCTCGCGCACCGCGAGAGGAGGCGGCCGGGTGGCGGAGGTGGCCAGGGCGCCCTGGGGCATCGCGAGCGACTCGGTGCGCTCGGGGGCCTGGACCATGCTGGAAATGACGTAGGCCCGCACGCTCCCCGGGTCGAAGGGGCGCGCGCCATAGAGCGCGCCGTACAGCGCGGCGCAGAAGCTGAACTGGTCCGTGCGCCCGTCCAGCGTCGCGCCCCGGAACTGCTCCGGGGACATGTAGTTGGGCGTGCCCACCAGCGCGCCGTGTCCGGTGAGCGTGGTGTCCAGCATGCGTCGGCCGGAGGCGAGCGTCTCGCGCGTCTCCTCGGGGAGCGGGTCCTCCTCGCGCAGCTCGCCGATGGGGCGCGCCAGGCCGAAGTCCATCACGTACACGCGGCCCGCGCGGCTGATGAGCACGTTGGCCGGCTTGAAGTCGCGGTGCACCAGCCCCGCCGCGTGCGCGGCTTCGAGGCCCCGGCCCGCGTCCACGTAGCGCGTGAGGATTTCGCGCCACGAGCGCGGGGACTCCTTCAGCCACGACGCCAGCGTGCCGCCGTCCACCAGCTCCATCGCGACGAAGACCTGGTCGCCCCACATGCCCACGTCGAACACCGGGATGACGTGCGGATGGGACACGCGCGCCATGGCCTGCGCCTCGCGCAAGAGCCGCGCCCGCGCCTCCTCGGACTCGTCATGACGTCCGTCCGGATGCAGCAGCTTGAGCGCCACCTTCCGGTCCAGATCCGGGTCATAGGCCGCGTACACCACGCCCATGCCACCCTGGCCCAGCCGGCGCAGCAGCACATACCGGCCCACCTGCGAGAACGGCGGCGCCCGGCGGCGCGCCTCGTCCGGCCCCGTGGCGGAATCGTCACCGTGGGAGCTCGAGCCCACGTCGCGATCTCCAGTGCCGTAGGAGCGCGAGCCCGCACCGCGGTCCGCCGTCCCGTGGGAGCCCGCGCCCAAGGAGGCGGTGCCCTCGAGCTTGTCGCCCGTGCCCAGGGACATCGTCCCCTCGGGCTCGCCGCCCGTGCCCAGGGACATCGTCCCTTCGTCCGCATGGGCCGGGACGAGCGACGCCGTCCCCTCGTCCTCGCCGCCCGTGCCGACGGAGCCCTCGCCCCTGTCGCCTGTGTCGTTCTTGGTCATTCCTGGCGCACCCTTCCCCCGAGTGTACCCAAGCTCCTTGGGACTCCCAGGTTCTCGCCGCCTCGCGTCAGTCGCCTGGCTGCTCCAGGACAGACGTGCCGGGCGGGCGCGAGGTGTCCGCTGGGACCTCCATCCCGCGGGTGAGGTCGGAGCACAGGCCGCGATGTGGGAAGAAAGCCCCCGCGCGGAGGTCCACACGCCGGAGGCCCGGGTCCTTGTGTCCGCGCGACGGAAGGCGCGAGCCTGGGTGGGCCATGTCCATCCGCAAGGACTACGTCGAGCGTCTCATCGAGCAGTTCGCCGCCGCGCTGGCGCGACTGCTCAAGGCCCGCCACGAGAAGCGCTTCGCCGACGCGGCGGCGCTCATCCGCTCGACGGCGCTCGACACGTTGGGCATGGAGTACTCCGCCCTGCTGATGGTGGACGCCGCGTCCACCGCGCGCCTCCTGGGCGACCCGATGCGGGTGAAGGTGCTCGCGCGACTGGTGGCCGAGGACGGCGAGCTGCACCTGGAGCAGGGCGACTCACGGATGGCCACCGAGCGCTTCGAGTACTCGCTCGCGCTGTATGCCGAGGCGCGCCACCTGGGCCTCCCCCATGACGCGGAGGACTCCGCCGTCCTCGCCCGCCTCCGTGCGTGGTTGGGTCCTGGCGCGAGCGCTTGAAAGACAACACTGCCGCCTGAGTCCGCCCGCACCCGTCAATGAATGACGCGGCGCGGCCCATGACGCCATGCATTGGAGCCTGTGTGGGATGCCTTTGCGTGGGGCGGTCCTCTTCCCGACAGGTGGAGTGCTGGGGTGCAGGACAGTCGCCCGGCATTCTGGCGGGCGGCCCCGGGGGTGGGTTGCGGTGATGTCTGTGTTCGCGGCTACGATGAAGCGCACGTCCTCGTTGCCATGTCTGGGGTGTGCGCTTGTCGTTCGTCGAGCTTCCCGAGAGCGTCGTTCCGTGTCGAAACCTGGTGGGAGGCGAGTGGCTGCTGCCGCCGGGCGCGACGCTGCTCGATGTCCGCAGCCCCTACACCGGCACCGTCATCGGCCGGGTCCCCCTCACGCCCGCGGACGGTGTCGCGCAGGCGGTGGAGGCCGCGCGTCCCGCCGCCGCGCTGTGGAGGAGCCTGTCTGCGCGCGAGCGCACCCAGCCCCTGTTCCGCTTCCGGAGCCTGCTGGAGCGGGACCTGGACCGGCTCTCGAACCTCGCCGCGAGCGAGGCGGGCAAGACGGTGGCGGAGGCGCGCGCCGGCGTGCTCAAGGGCCTGGAGGTGTGCGAGTTCGCGCTGTCCCTGCAGAACCTGGACAGCGGCGCGCACCTGGAAGTGAGCCGCGGCGTCACGTGTGAGCTGCGCCGTGAGCCGTTGGGCATCGTCGCGGGCATCACCCCGTTCAACTTCCCGGCGATGGTGCCCATGTGGCTGTTCCCCATCGCGGTGACGCTGGGCAACGCCTTCATCCTCAAGCCGTCGGAGAAGGTGCCCCTCACCGCGTGCGCGCTGGGCGAATTGATGCGCGAGGCGGGCTATCCCCCCGGCGTCTTCTCCGTCGTGCACGGCGGGCGCGAGACGGTGGACGCGCTGGTGGAGCACCCGGACGTCAAGGCGCTGGCCTTCGTGGGCTCCTCGGCCGTGGCGCGGCAGCTCTACGCGCGCGGCGGTGAGCGCGGCAAGCGCGTGCTCGCGCTGGGCGGCGCGAAGAACCACCTCATCGTCGCGCCGGACGCGGACCCGGACCTCACCGCGCAGGCCGTGGTGGACTCGTTCACCGGCTGCGCGGGCCAGCGCTGCATGGCGGGCAGCGTGCTCCTGGCGGTGGGCGACATCGAGCCCTTGCTCCAGGACATCGCCCGGCGCGCCGCCCGGCTCGAGGTGGGCCCCGGCATGGGCGCCATCATCGACAAGGGCGCGGTGGAGCGGCTGGAGGCGGCCATCGCCCGCGCGGCGTCCGAGGGCGCGCGCCTCACGCTGGACGGGCGCGGCAAGCGTCCGGCGGGCGAGCAGTGGGCCGGCGGCAACTGGCTGGGCCCGTCCATCCTGGACCATGTGCGCCCGGACATGGAGGCCGCCAGGCGCGAGCTGTTCGGCCCGGTGCTGTCCATCATCCGCGTGCCCACGCTGTCGGCGGCGCTCGCGGTGGAGAACGCGTCCACCTACGGCAACGCCGCGTCCATCTTCACCACCAGCGGCGCGGTGGCGCAGGCGGCGGTGGAGGGCGTGCGCGCGGGCATGGTGGGCGTCAACGTGGGCGTGCCCGTCCCTCGCGAGCCCTTCTCCTTCGGCGGCACCGGCGAGTCGCGCTTCGGCCACGGCGACATCACCGGCGTCTCCAGCCTCGACTTCTGGACGCAGCTCAAGAAGGTCACCCGCAAGTGGTCGGCTCGCACCGACGGCTCGTGGATGAGCTGAGCGTTCCTCCCGCACGAGCTCCAGTCGCGCCCGCAAGGAGGGCGCTCCCATGGCAGACAAGAAGCCCGTCAATTCCATCCGTCTCACCTCCCATCCGGATGGCGACACGCCGAGCGTGCCCATCCGCTGGGGCGAGGTGGATCCGCTGCGCCGCGGGCCCGTGGTGGCCACGCTCACCGAGCCCGGCCACCGCAACGTCATCGGCACGCACGCGGGCTCCTACGCCGTCTACCGCGCGCTCGCCGTGGCCGCGGGCATGCTGCCGCAGGACCACCGCGCGGACCTGAAGGACACCTCGCCCGCCGCGGAGATTGGCCCGCATCCGTCCTGGAGCAACCCGGACCGCATCGTCTCCCTGGACCCGTGGGGCGCGGTGGCGCCGCAAGCCTTCCGCCCCTTCTACGAGCAGGGCGTCGACTTCCGTCCCACCATCGCCGTCACCCGCGCGCACATCAACCTGCCGGAGCTGCGCGACGCGGTGGAGGCGGGCCGGCTGGTCCCGGATGGGGATTTGCTCACCGCCAACGGCGACATCAAGGTGGTGAAGGCCGCGGTGGACCCGGTGTGGCACCTGCCGGGAATCGCGCGGCGCTTCGGCCTGACGGAGAGCGCGCTGCGCCGCGGCCTCTTCGAGCAGACGGGCGGCATGTTCCCGGAATTGATTACGCGCCCGGACCTGCACGTCTTCCTGCCGCCCATCGGTGGGCTCACGCTGTATGCCTTCGGCGACATCCGCTCGGTGGCCAACAAGGACATCCCGCTGGCGGTACGCGTGCATGACGAGTGCAACGGCTCGGACGTGTTCGGCAGCGACATCTGCACCTGCCGGCCGTACCTGGCGCACGGCATCGAGGAGTGCGTGCGCACGTCGCAGGCGGGCGGCGCGGGCATCATCGTCTACCTGCGCAAGGAGGGCCGCGCGCTGGGCGAGGTCACCAAGTTCCTGGTCTACAACGCGCGCAAGCGTCAGGAGGGCGGCGACTCCGCGGCCACGTACTTCCACCGCACCGAGTGCGTGGCGGGCGTGCAGGACATGCGCTTCCAGGAGCTGATGCCGGACGTGCTCCACTGGCTGGGCATCACCCGCATCCACCGCTTCGTGTCGATGAGCGACATGAAGCACGACGCCATCGTGCGCTCGGGCATCGAAATCCTCGAGCGCGTGCCCATCCCCGAGGAGCTGGTCCCCGCCGACGCGAAGGTGGAGATGGAGGCGAAGAAGGCGGCGGGCTACTTCACCAAGGGCCCCGTGGCGGACGCGGTGGGGCTGGCGCAGGTGAAGGGACGGGGCCTCGATGTCTGAGCGACCCCTGGCGAGGACGGACGTGTCCCCGGCCGTCGCGTGGCTGCGCACCCCCGCGGCCATCCGCGAGCGCTGTCACCAGCTGCTGGAGCTGGGGCTCGCCGGGAAGCTCACGCACTTCCGCGTGGAGCCCTCGCGGCTGTCGGCCGTGGTGGACACGGTGCTGGCCGTCACGCGCGAGGCGTACCCCACGCTGGACATCCCGCTGCACAGCCGCTGGCGTCACTTCGACGCGGGCGGCGTGCGCCGCGTGGAGGAGCTGGAGGCGCGGCTGAAGGGCGTGTCCCCCGAGGAGCGCGCGCGGGCGAAGCTGGACCTGGCCGTGGTGAGCGTGCTGCTGGACGCGGGCAGCGGGCCGAAGTGGCGCTACCGCGAGCAGGGCGGCGGCACCTGGGCGCGCTCGGAGGGGCTGGCGGTGGCCAGCTTCCGCATGTTCATGGACGGCGTCTTCTCGTCGGACCCGGACCGGCCGCTGCGCGCGGACTCGGAGGCGCTCGGCCGGCTGTCGCTCGACGCGCTCGCGCGGGGACTGCAGGTCACCGAGTCGAACCCGCTGGACGGGCTCGAGGGCCGGCTGCACCTGATGCACGGCCTGGGGCGCGTGCTGCCCAGGCCCGGGACGCTGTTCGACCTGGTCGTCGCGCAGGGGCGGAGCGTGCGCGCCTCGGAGCTGCTCGGGCACGTGCTGGAGCAGCTGGGGCCCATCTGGCCGGGGCGGGTGATGGTGGACGCCGTCAACCTGGGCGACGTGTGGCCGCACTCGGCGCTGGGGCCGGTGGAGGGCGTGGACGCGCTGGTGCCCTTCCACAAGCTGTCCCAGTGGCTGACGTACTCGCTGGTGGAGCCGCTGGAGGAGGCGGGCGTGCGCGTGGTGGAGCTGGACGGGCTCACCGGCCTGCCTGAGTACCGCAACGGCGGCCTCTTCGTGGACCTGGGCGTGCTGGTGCCCCGGGACGCGCGGCTGACGAGCGAGGCCTTGCACCCGAGCGAGGAGCCCATCGTCGAGTGGCGCGCGCTGACGGTGGCGCTGCTGGACCGGGTGGCGGCGCTGGTGCGCGGCCGGCTGGGGATGAGCGCGGAGGAGCTGCCCCTGGGCAAGGTGCTGCAGGGAGGCACGTGGGCGGCGGGGCGCAAGGTGGCCGCCGAGGCGCGCCCCGGCGGTGTGCCGCCCATCCGCGTGGACAGCGACGGAACGGTGTTCTGACAAACCCGCAGCCTTGATGAGGGAGGGACGCAATGGAGTTCCCCAACTGCACCGTGGTGGACCATCCACTGGTGAAGCACAAGCTGACGCTGATGCGGCGCACGGAGACGAGCACCGCCACCTTCCGCTCGCTGCTCCAGGAGATTTCGCTGCTGCTGGCGTACGAGGCGCTGCGGGACCTGAAGGTCCGCGACGAGGACATCCAGACGCCCATGGCGCCCATGCGCGCGCCGGTGCTGGAGGGCAAGAAGCTGGTGCTCGTCGCCATCATGCGCGCGGGCCAGGGCATCCTCGACGGCATGCTCCAGCTGGTGCCCTCCGCGCGCGTGGGCCACATCGGCCTGTACCGCGACCCGGAGACGCTGACGCCGGTGGAGTATTACTACCGCGTGCCCGGGCAGCTGGCGGACCGCGACGTGGTGGTGTGTGACCCGATGCTCGCCACGGGCAACTCCGCGGTGGCGGCGCTCCAGCGCGTCAAGCGCAGCAAGCCCGGCTCGCTGCGCTTCGTGTGTCTGTTGGCCTGTCCGGAGGGCCTGTCCAACCTGCGCGAGCACCACCCGGACGTGCACGTCTACACCGCCGCGGTGGACGAGAAGCTCAACGAGCACGGCTACATCATCCCGGGCCTGGGCGACGCGGGCGACCGGCTGTTCGGCACGAAGACGTGACGTGCGCCAATGCCTGTCATGGATGACCCCGGGTCCTTCTTGAACTCGGGGTGTCTGTGTCTGGGATTGTGGCGCCCGCGGTGTCCCGAATAGCCTCGCATCCCTCCTGGGGGCCGTGAGCCCATCCCGGGCTCCAGCCCGCCTCGGGGGGACGAGGGACACGATGATGCGCGGACGATGCGGCTGGGGCTGGGTGGCGCTGGCATGTCTGCTGGGCGCCTGTGACGTCGAGCAGCCGGTGGACGAAGCGCCGCGGAAGGACGTCTCGCGAGCGTACCTGGCCCCGCCGGAGCCGAACTACGCGGACGCGGTGGCCCTGTCGGGCACGTCGTCGTCGGTGCTGAACCCGGGCGCGGCGGTGGGCCCGCCGGACGGCATCGCCGCGACGCTGCCCATGGACACCACGGCGGGGCTGATGCTGGACCTGGGCGAGGGGCAGGAGGCGACGGGGATGCTGACCGTCTACTACCGGGGCCCTCGCGAGGTGGCGTCGGATTCGACGGTGCTGTTCCTGGCGGTGGACGGCAGCTACCTGTACGGGAGCACGCTGTACCTGGTGCCGCGGGGCGAGGGCACCTTCACGTGGACCGTGTGGAACGGGCAGACCATCCCCTATCGCTATGTCCTGCTGCGCGGGGCGGCCGTGGCGCCCATCCTGGTGGACGCGGTGCAGGGCCTGCGCAACCCCGTCTGTGGCGACGGCGTCATCTTCGGCTCCGAGGAGCGCTGTGACGACGGCAACCAGACCTCCGGAGATGGCTGCAGCAGCATCTGCCGGGTGGAGACGGGTTATGCCTGCTCGGGAGAGCCGAGCGTCTGCGCGGACGTGGACGAGTGCGCCCTGGGCACGGACACCTGCGCGCCGGAGCAGGTCTGCGTCAACACGCCGGGCGGCTTCCAGTGTCAGACGCCCGCGTGCCTGCCGCCGAACCTCCAGTGCGGCTCGGCCTGCGTGGACCCGGGCAGCTCGAATGAGCACTGCGGCGGCTGTGGGAATGCGTGTGGTGGAGGCGCGGCCTGCCAGGCGGGCGCGTGCGTGGGCACGTCGCTGCTGCAGATTTCAGCGACCTGGAGCAGGCCCGGGGACGCGGACCTGTATGTCCGCACGCCGGGCGACAAGCTCATCCACTACAACAACCGCGGACCGGACGCGGAGACCGAGTACGGCGAGCTGGACCGGGACGAGGTGACGGGCACCGGCCCGGAGAGCGTCTTCTGGGCGGATGGTCGGATTCCGCCCGTGGGCAGCTACCGCGTCTGTCTGATGGCGGTGGGCTTCTCGCCTCAGCCGAGCCCCTCGAATCCGGTGGGCTACACCGTCCGCGTCCGACGCGCGGGCAGGCCGGAGGTCGTCTACACCGGCGCGCTGACGCAACTGCCCTCCGCCTGGGGCTGCAACTGGGGTGACCCCGCGGCGGCCTCCTTCGGCATTCCCTGAGGCGGCCCTCCGTGCGGGTGAGCCGGGCCGGGCGTGGTGAGTGTTGGCCATGTCCCAGCCCGGGCATCCCGGGGGCCAACAGGTTTCACGGCATGTCACGCGCACCATGGGTGTCCCAATCCAGGGATGTACCAGGAGTGCGCTGTGACGAAGGACCGAGTCGGAAGCTCGCGGAGGATGCCGGGGCTCGTGCTGATGCTGGGCCTGCTGGGCGCCTGCGATGGGGGCTCAGGGGCGGACGCGTCGACGCGCCCGCCAGCGCTCGAGCAGGGGGCGCAGGCGTTGTCGGCGCACCCCTACGCGAACGAGGTGGAGTACGGGACCACCGTCGCCGTGCGCAACCCGGACGCCGCCCTGGGCGCTCCGGACGGGAAGGCCGCGACCCTGCTGTCGCTGTTGGGCACGGCGCTGGTGTTGGACCTGGGAGAGCCTGAGGTGGGGCACCTGGAGGTGCACTACCAGGGCGTGACGGTGGCCGTGGTGACGCAGGTGGACTTCTACGGCCCGGGCCGCGATGACTACCTCGGGACGGGCTACCTCCACCTGGTGGGGCTGGACGGGCGCCCGCGCGTCTCGGTGGTGCGCAATCCCAGACCCCTGACGCCCTACCGGTACGTGCGCGTGCGCGGCATCCTGGGCGTGTACCACGTCGACGCCGTGAAGGCCCGGGGTGGGAACCAGAACAGCTGCGGTGACGGGAGCGTGGGCGGGACGGAGGCCTGTGACGACGGGAACACCCAGGCTGGCGACGGGTGCGGCGCCGACTGTCAGGTGGAGCCGGGCTACTCCTGCCAGGGCACCGAGCCCAGCGTGTGCGCGGACCTCGACGAGTGCACGCTCGGCACGGATGACTGCTCGCTGGACGAGGTCTGCGTCAACACGCCGGGTGGCTACGACTGCCAGGGGCCCCAGGCGTGCGAGCTCCCGTACAGCATCTGCGGCACGGCGTGTGTCGACCTGCGGCTCGACGACAACCACTGTGGCGCCTGCGACACCGTCTGTGGGGCCCCGTCGCTGTGCGCGCGCGGTGACTGCGTGGAGGTGGGGGCGTTGCGCTTCTTTGCGAGCTGGGGCCGCGAGGGTGACGCGGACCTGCTGGTGAGGACGCCCACGGGCAAGACGGTCTCCTTCTTCAATCGAGGCCCCAGCGAGGCGACGGACTTCGGCCTGCTGGCCGGGGATGTCGCGCGAGGGCAGGGGCCGGAGACGGTCTTCTGGGCCCGGGGGCAGACGCCTCCGAGCGGGACGTATGTGGTCTGTCTGCTCGCGCAGGGGTTCGACCCGCCGATGGGTGGGACGGCGCCGGTGGACTACACCCTGCGGATACGCAGCAACGGGCAGGAGGTTCCTCCCATCACGGGACGCCTGAGCGCCCCGCCGGCCTCATTCGAGTGCACCGAGGACAGCGAGGCCCGCATCGGGACCTTCACCTGGCAGCCTTCGCCGTGACTTGAGGTGTCCGGGCCCGCCACGCAGAGGCGTTGGCGGGCCCTCACCGTGGAAGGGGACACGCTGTCTGGGTGGAGATGGTTGCCCTGGGCAACGATGTCTGGCTCCGCGCTCCGTGAGGGGACAGGATGCGTGCCCTCGCAGGGGCCGACATTCGAGATGGAGGTATCGAGGATGCGAACGACGTTCATTCCCCGGGGTCTGTCCATGCGGTGGGGGTGGGTGCTGGCGGCGGCGGTGGTGGGCTCGGCGTGGCCGGCCCGGGCCGAGAGCGAGCCGTGTGAGTGCTCCACCGACGGACAGAGCGTGGTGTCGGAGAAGCCGTGCCTCATCATCTCCACCTACGCCGCGTGTGGCATCAGCCAGGTCCGCAACGCGTGTGACGAGCCCGTGACGCTGGTGGGCTGGCCCCTGGCGGCCTGCGAGGGCGCGGCGGTGTGCGACGAGGAGCTCCTGCCGAACGAGGAGGCCTCCTTCTACTTCGCCAACGACAAGCGCGAGTCCCCCTTCCGGAAGGGGCAGGTCGAGGAGCGCTTCACGGAGGAGCGCTACGTCGTCTCCGTGGATGGCCGGGAACTCGACGTCGTCGTCTCGGCGAACGTGGCCTGTATGTCGAGGAACAGGCCTGCCGCGGAAGGCTGTTCCTCCACGTCCACGGGTGGCGGGCTGATGCTCGGAGGGGTGCTGGCCCTCCTGGGCCTGGTGTTTCAGCGTCGCCGCGTCGAGCGCTGAGCCGGCGCGCTGTGCCTGTCTTTGATGGAGGCATGAGGTCCACCTGGGCGGGCTCCGGGTGGACCCGTGGGTCTGGCTCGAACCCCATCCTCATGTTTCGAGAGACATGTGTCTGCCGTGTTCTCGAAAAGAGAGACATGACGGGGTGGTTCCTGTCTCGGAGCGAGACGTGGGACCGAGGCGTGTGTCGACTGTCTCTCGTCGGGGCGTGTTCGGGCGGCGGGTATGTCGGCTCGCGCACGGCGCGCAGGCGGTTCGAGCGGGAATCGCCGCAAGAAAAAGCCGTCGTGCGTTTCTTGGAGTGAGACGGAAGTCCCCACCGTCATCTCCCTGCACGCGGGCTTTTCCGTCCAGCCAGACGAGCGGAATGGAGCAATACATGAAGGTCGATCGTGGTGTCTCGGCGTCGCGCTGGTTGAGCGCGGTGTTCGCATTCGTCGTGGGTGGTTGTGGTGTCGCGCTCGAGGAGGACACGCTCCCGACAGAGGACGTGGTGACGCGGGAGCAGGCCCTGGCCCCGAACTACGCGAACGCGGTGGCCCAGAGTGGCGTCACGCTGGTGGCCAATCCGCAGAACGCGGTGGGGGCGCCGGATGGGCAGACGGCGAACTTCCTGAGCCTGTTGGGCGGCGCGCTGACGTTGGACATGGGGCAGGGGGAGGAGGGCACGGGGCCGTTGCGCATCTACTACCGGGGGTTGTCGCTGGGGGTGGTGGTGCAGGTGGAGTTCCGTCGCGCGGACATGAGCCTCATCGCCACGGGGCAGGCGCAGCTGCTCGACGTGGGAGTGGGGACGCACTCCGCGCTGGTGCCGTACATCCAGCCTGCGGCCTACCGGTACGTGACGCTGCGTGGCGCGCTGCTGTCGCTGTACCAGGTGGACGCGGTGGAGGCGACGGGGGGCACGGGCTCCGGGATGTGTGGGGATGGCGCCGTGGGGACGGGCGAGCAGTGTGACGACGGAGGCCGGGTGGCGGGCGATGGCTGTAGCGCCACGTGCCAGGTGGAGCCGGGCTACACGTGTCAGGGCCAGCCGAGCGTGTGTCACGACGTCAACGAGTGCACCAACGGCACGGCGCAGTGCTCGCCGAACGCGTACTGCACCAACACGCCGGGCAGCTACACGTGTACGTGCCGGCCGGGCTACTCGGGCAATGGCTTCACGTGCGTGGACATCGACGAGTGCGCGCTGGGGACGGACACGTGTCAGCCGGGCGAGCAGTGTGTGAACACGCCGGGGAGCTTCGAGTGCAATCCGGTGGGCTGTCCGGCGCCGAGGGTGCAGTGCGGCGCGGTGTGCGCGGATTTGTCCTCGGACCCGAACAACTGCGGCTGCTGCGGCAACGTCTGTGGGGCGGGGAAGACGTGCTCATCGGGGGTGTGCGTGGGCGGTGGCGGCGGAGGGGAGCCGCTGCGGTTCACGGCGATGTGGGGGCGGGATGGTGACGCGGACCTGGTGGTGAGGACGCCGACGGGGAGGATTGTCTCCTATGGGAACCCGGGGCCTGGGCCGAGCACGGACCAGGGCCGGTTCGAGGGGGACGTGGCGAGCGGGCTGGGGCCGGAGAACGTGGCCTGGTACGAGGGGACGACGCCGCCGGCGGGGACGTACGACGTGTGCCTGAAGGCGGCGAACTTCCACCCGGCGGCGAGTGAGATGACCCCGGTGCACTACTCGGTGACGGTGAAGCGGGCCGGGCAGGCGGACCAGGTCTTCACGGGAGCGCTGAAGCGCCAGGACGTCGGCGACGAGTGCCACCCGAAGCACCACGCCTACGTCGGCTCCATCGTGGTCGTCGGCCCGCACTGAGCGGGGATGGAGATGCCCTCCGGCGCGCGGGCATGTGCCTGCGCGCTGGAGGGGCTCAGGGGGTGTACTCGAAGCCCTCGTAGTCGAACGCGCGCGAGATGGCGTTCAGGTCGGCCTCCGTCCCTCCACACTCCGTCACCACGGCACGCCACCGGGTGGACACGGTGGTCTTCATCTGGTCGATGAGTCGGCTCGCTTCGTCACGGGACAAGCGGAACCGGCCGCACTCGCTGAGGAGGTTGGTGCGGTTGGCGCGGCGGTTCTTCGCGCTTCCGACCTCCATGGCCAGGTCTCGCTCGATGCTGGCCTGGGGTGCGGGAGTGAGGTCATAGGCGGGAGAGAGGTTCCACGCCGTGCCGGGGGCGATGAGCGCGTGGTTGCGCGGATGGTCATCGACATTCGAGATGAGCGCGTTGAACACCATGCGGGAGAACAGCTCCCGCATGTCCTCGTCTGGATGGGCGACCCAGCGCTTCAGCTCGTCCGCGAGCAGGAGATAGGACCACTTCGAGCGGTCCAGCGGGTTCTCGTCGGCACGCAGGACGGTCAGCGCGCTGACCATGCGGTGTCGCAAGTAGCCGCCACCGTCCACGCGTTCCCGGTCGAAGCGACGCACCAACAGGACGTCCTGCCCGGCGACGGAGAGGACTCTTCCGAAGGCGGCGCGCAGGCCGCATTCCTGGGCCAGTCGCAGCATGCCCGCTTCGACCACGGCGTTGTTCCAACGGTCGTTGCGTGCGGGGAACTTGGCGACCCACAGGCCCTCGTCGTCTTCGACGACGTTCTTGGGGCGCGCGCCACCCAGGGAACTGCCGGGCTGGATGAGTGAGTCCAACTGGGGCGTGGATGGCGCGAGGCCCTGCTCGATGCGGGCTGCTTCCCGCATGAGGACGTCCAGGTGGAGGACCTTGTTGAACTGATGGATGGGCGCGGGTGGGGCGGTGTCGACGCCGAAGGACAAGGCGCCCGCGCGATCTTCGGGAGAGTGCAGGAGGAAGTCGACCTCGGTGAGGTCCACGCGACCGAGCTGTCGCTCGATGACGGTGCGTCCCCAGGCGTCTGGCGAGGAGTCCCGTAGCGCGCCGAAGATGCCGCCGAGCCTGGCGGTCTCGAAGGTGTTCGAGCCCAAGGGCAGGTCGAACTTCTCCAACTCGACGGCGAGGGGATTGGACCGGTAGCTCCTGCCGTAGACGAAGCGACCGACGCCATCCTTTTGTTCGAAGAGCCCGCAGGTGACGACATCGAGTGAGCCTGGAAGCTGGATGTAGACGTAGCAGCGGAGGGCTTCAGAAGTCGTCATCCAGGCTTCCCGAGGAGGAGGCTCGCTTGGGCTGGCGAGCGGCTTCGAGTGTCTTGCCTTCCTCGTCCCGGTCAGGGGAGGCGAGGTTCGCGAACTCGCGCTCGAGCCCCAGGGCCCACAACACCACGAAGTAGGCGCTTATGGCGGTGGTGGGGCTGCCCGCCTCGATGCGCTTGAGCGTGCCCAGGGCCAGTCCTGTCTTCTTCGCGAGGTCGACTTGCTTCAGGCCACGACGAAGCCGGGCGCGAGCGATGTTGGCGCCCAGGCCAGTCATCGCCCGGGCCACCGCCAGAGGCATCGTCTCCTGAGTCAGGTTCTGTCGAGGCATGGGCACGGCTACCGGTTTCAGTGCTGACGGAATCAGTTTAGGAACGATTGGCACTGGATACCACCAATCTATTGGGTGCAGATCGGATTTATAGTCAATAGATTGAAATATCGAGGTTGGCCGCTCCGAGGGGAAACAGGCTTCAAGGTGCCGGTGCCGAACAACCGATGCGCGGCTGACCAGCATGGCGAGTGTTGATTGAGCGAGCCATCGGGAGCGCCTCGCGTGGTGGCGAGACCTCCCTGCTTCAGTCGCACCTTCCTCCAGGGGTGTTGTTCAGCGTGAGACCCGTGGGCGGCCCGCAGCGCGGCGCGATGAGGCCGCGCCGCCAGATTGATGGGATTGCCGTCCGAGGTGTCCCTAGGACCGTCAGGCCCGCTCTCTCCGGACGGGCCTGACGGGAGTCGATGCACATGCGCATGAATCGTGGCCTGTGGATGTGTTTGTTGTCGGCGGTCCTCCTCTCGACGTCCGCGCGAGCGCAACTCGTGCAGCTCACGTGTCCGGGCACGGAGGCGACGCACTACGAGCCGGGCGTCACGCAGACACCCCGGACAGTGGCCTTCACGGGGCAATCCACGCTGGGTCCGTGCGTGGGACTCCCGCTGGGCGTCATCTCCGCGAGCATCCAGGTGGTGGGCTCGGGGACGTTGAGCTGCTCGCTGGGGTCGTCGACCTTCTCGATGCGCATCGACTGGAATGATGGAACGTGGAGCAGGGTCGAAGGCACGTCGGTCATCAACGCCCGGCCCGCGGGAGAGACGGTCATCGTGCTCACCGGCCAGGTGACTCAGGGGCGGTTCCTGCATGCGACGGTGGTGCGCACGCTGACGCTGCTCCAGACGGACCTGCTGGCGTGCTGGACCCCCGAGGGCGTCACCGATGTCGCGGGCGTGGCGACGTTGACCGTCACCAACCTGCTCTGACGAGGCGCGAGAGACACTCGCCGAGTCGGAACGGACTTCCCTCTCATCCTCCGAGAGAGACACCGGATGAAACACCGCGTCGAGCCCGCGGGGTGAGGGGGATTCCGTGCACGTGGTGGGGGTGGACTAAGCTGTCGGGCGTGCCTGCGCCTGTCTTGTTGTTGGTCCCCGTGCTGTTCGCCACCGCGCCCACCCACGTCGAGCTCGTGTTCGGCGGGGATGTGATTCCGCATGGGGAGGTGAAGACGGTGGCGCGGCTGCACGCGCGCAACGGCGCCGAGCCCCCCGAGGGTGGGCCCGCGCCGTCGCTCAACAACGACGGCTGGGACCACGTCTTCGGCCCCATCGCGGACGTGCTGCGCACCGCGGACATCGGCGTCTTGAACCTGGAGACGCCCGTCACGGACAACAAGAAGGCAGTGACGCGCGAGCTGCTCTTCAACGCGCCGTCCTCCATGGCCCGCGCCATGGCGCGCGCGGGCGTGAAGGTGGTGTCCACGGGGAACAACCACGCCAGGGACCAGCTCCCCACCGGCCTGGTGGAGACGCTGCGGCACCTGGATGCGGTGGGCCTGCGTCACACGGGGACGGGCGCGACGAAGGACGCCGCGTGGGAGCCCGTCTTCATGGACGTGCGCGGCATGAAGGTGGGCTTCTTGTCCTTCACGCGCTGGCTCAACGGCTTCAGCAACCCGAAGGAGGCCGAGGCGCCGCACGTGGCCTTCGTGCCCTACCCGCAGCACCGCTTCCACCGGGGCCTGACGACGGAGGAGGTGACGCAAAAGGTGCGTGAGCTCTCGTCGCGATGCGACGCGCTCATCGTCCTGGTGCACTGGGGGAGGGAGTACGCGGACAGCCCGCACCCGGATGACCGCGAGCTGGGGCAGGCGTTGCTGGACGCGGGCGCGCTGGCCGTCGTCGGTCATCATCCCCACGTGCTCCAGCCGCTGGAGGGCTACACCACGGCGGACGGACGGCGAGGGCTCATCGCGTTCTCGCTCGGCAACCTGGTGGCGAACCAGGACCGCTTCTATCTCCACGCGCCCAAGCCGAAGAAGGGCGTGGCCGGCGACAAGCGAGACTCCATGCTGCTGCGAGTCTCCCTGACGCGCGCGAGCCCCCAGGCGCCGGTGGTGCTCGGCGACGTCGCGGTGCTGCCGGTGTGGATTGAGAACAACGCCGTGGGCCGCAAGCGCAAGGAGACGCGCAACATCCAGCCGGTGCTCATCGACCGGGAGCTGGAGGCGGTGACCGAGCGCCTGGCGACGCTGGCCGCGCGTCCTGCCCCGCAGGACCAGGAGACGAAGGAGGAGCGCGCGGAGCTGGAGCGCCGGCTGGATGGCTCCCGTCACCGGAGGGAGCGAATCCTCCGCATGCTACCGGAGGGCTTCGCCGTCGCCTCTCCCGCGCTGCGCCAGCGCGCCACCGCGTACGTCCCTCCGGCGTACGTGCCGCCCGTCTACGCGCCCACCGTGGTGGCGGAGCCCGCGGGCCCCTGACTCGCGACGCGGTGCATCAGCGTTGCGTCAGTCACGGCATGGCGTGGACTGGCTTGAAGTCGGGGTGGGAGGTGTCGCTAAGTGGGGGTTTCCACCTGAAGGGAGTCCCCCATGTCCCGTCCGCGTCTGCTGCGATGGTGTACCACCTTGGTCATGGCGTCCGCGTTGTCCTGCGTGCCCGTCGAGGAGGGCGAGAGCCCCCAGGCCTCCGCCGAGGTTGAAACAGAGAAGACGGCGAGGCTGGCAGGCGTGCCGGGCTTCGCGGAGCTGCACCACCACATGTTCGCCGAGGAGGCGTTCGGTGGCGGTTGGTTCCACGGCACGGTGACGGACGCGCTCACGCGGTGTGACGGAGGGTGGCCGGAGAGCGACCACGCGCGGGTGCGGATGGACTTGAGCCATCTGCTGAACCTGTGTCCGAACTCGAGCAACATCGACCTGCGCGGGGTGCCGGTGTTGTCGCAGCTGTTCGGCGTGGCGGGCGCGGTGGGCTCGGAGTTCCTGGGGAAGATTGAGGGTACGGAGGGCGACACGGGCCTGCACGACGGGCGGCGCAATCCGAACAGCGAGTGGCCGCGCTGGGACACGATTGCGCACCAGCAGTCGTGGGAGGGGTGGCTGCGCCAGGCGCACCAGGGCGGCATGTCGCTGGTGGTGGTGTCGGCGGTGAGCAACGGCTTCCTGTGTGACGCGCTGCCGCCGCAGAACCGCACGCGGGCGTGCGACGAGATGACGGACGTGGAGGTGCAGCTGCAGAAGGCGCGCGACTTCGCGGCGACGCGGGACTGGGTGGACCTGGCGCTGACGCCGGCGGACGCTCGGCGCATCATCGGCGAGGGGAAGCTGGCGATGGTGCTGTCCATCGAGACGAGCAAGCTGTTCGGCGCGAAGGACTGGCGCGCGGAGCTGGAGCGCTTCCACGGGTTGGGGGTGCGCACGTTGCAGCCGGTGCACCAGCTGGACAACCGGTTCGGCGGCGCGGCGCCGCACAACGCCATCTTCCAGGCGGCGCAGTTCCTGGAGAACTGTCACATCGACTCGGACTGTGGGCTGACGGTGGGCGGGAAGACGTTGGGGTTCGACGTGGATGGGAACTGCAAGAACACGAAGGGGCTGACGGGGGAGGGGCGGCAGCTGGTGCAGGCGATGATGGACAAGGGGATGCTCATCGACCTGGCGCACCTGTCGGAGAAGGGCATCCAGGATGCGTACTCGGTGGCGGAGACGAACAAGTACTACCCGCTGTACGTGAGCCACGGGCACTTCCGCGAGGTGATGAACGGGAAGCTGGCGGAGAACGAGAAGACGACGCCGGCGTGGGTGGTGCAGATGCTGCGGCGCACGGGCGGCATGTTCGGTCTGCGCACGGCGCACGACGAGACGCGGACGTATACGAAGTCCGGCGTGGAGAACAACTGCCAGGGGTCGACGCGCTCGTTCGCGCAGGCGTACGAGTTCGGCCGGCAGGGGTTGAAAGTGCCGATGGCGTTCGGCGCGGACTTCAACGGGTTCATCCAGCAGACGCGGCCGCGGTTTGGAGATGACGGGGCGTGCTCGGCGGGGTTCGAGGCGGAGGCGGACGCGCAGGCGCGTCAGCAGGAGCTGCAGGGGCCTGGGCGGTTGGGGACGGCGTTCGACGAGGCGGGTCTGGCGCACGTGGGGTTGTTGCCGGACATGGTGAAGGACCTGAGGAACCTGGGGGTGAACACGGCGGGGCTGACGGGCTCGTCGGAGACGTTCATCCGGATGTGGGAGCGGGCGTCATTGCCGCGGGTGGGGATGGCGGACCCGGCGAACGACATCGACACGTCGGGGGTGGCGGCGTGGGTGAAGCCGGAGGACCGGGAGGCGGCGTATCCGACGGTGTGTGGGAAGCACTACGCGCCGGACAGCAAGGACATGAACGACCAGTGCCGGTTCGACGACGAGTGCCTGACGGAGCAGTGCTCGTCGGTGGTGTGCAGCCTCATCAAGGGTCGGTGTGTGTGCAACGGGGACGAGGATTGTGGCGGGGTGGGGTACTGCCAGAAGGACACGCCGGGGAATCCGGCGGACAACGACTGTGTGGCGAAGAAGGCGGACTGGGATTCGTGCAGTCGGGATGGGCAGTGCCAGTCGGGGGCGTGTGGCGGGTGTGCGAACGCGGTGGGGTGGTGCTTCACGCCGGACTCGAAGGGGTACGGGGAGACGTGCAAGTCGGATAGGGAGTGCAGGACGGACCGTTGCAGCGCGGACTGTTACCTGAATCCGACGGGCAGTTGCCTGTGCGACAGCGACTCGCACTGTGGTGCGAGCCAGTACTGTGGCTGGGGGCTGAACTCGGGCAAGTGCCAGAACAAGAAGGGCCGAGGGGCGGCCTGCGGGTCCGGCCGCGAGTGCCTGTCGGGCACGTGTCGGTGGTCCTTCACGTGTAAGTAGGCGAGAGCCTTGGGGATGCTGGGGGCCGAGGGGCCCCTGGTGTCCCTGGGTGCGGGGATGTGGCGCTCGGAACCTTGGAATGCTGGGAGGGGGCTGGGTGGCGGGGGAGCCAGGACGGCAGGGCGGGACTTTTGCCGGGAGGCTGACGGCAAGGGGGCGTGGAGTACGAGGACAGCGCCAGGGGGCGGAGGGGTGCGGTAGAGTGCGGCCCCATGCGTCGCATAGCCCTATTCCTGTTCCCGTTGCTGCTCCTCGCGTGCTCCAAAGAGAAGGAGCAGCCGAGGGTTCAACTCAAGGTCAATTACACCTCTGGATTCTACAAGGGGTGTTTCCGGATTGTGGTCAAGGACTCCGCGACGCAAGACGTCCTGGATGACCAGACCGTTTCCCCCAATCGTGCGCGGGATGAGGCGGGAGAGGGCGCCTTCGTGAACGTGGGGGTGTTCCAGAAAGAGGGTTGGAACAAGAAGGTCCTGGCAACGGTCACGGCCCACGAGTTCTCGTGTGACAAAGACACTGAGGGCTTGCTGAAGGGGAAGCAGATCCGGGATGCGGTAACGGTCGAACTTGAGTTCCCTGGTGAAGGTCTCGGTGACACGAGGAACCTGACGTTCACTACGCCGGACCCCGATCACGACGGGTACCTGTCCGACGCGAACGGTGGAACGGACTGCGACGACGCTGACGGAATGAAGAACCCCTCGCAGCAGGAGATCTGCGACGACAAGGATAACAACTGCACCGGGGGAGTTGATGAGGGCCTTCCCAAGGTGCCCATGTTCCGTGATGGGGACGGAGATGGCATCGGAGGGGAGGCTATTCAGCACTGTGTGCCCGCAGATGGCGTCCGTGGGTACGCTACCGTGGGTGGGGACTGCAAAGACGACGACGCGGAAATCGCTCCCGGCAAAGCAGACATTTGCGACGAGAAGGATAACAACTGCAACGGCGACACGGACGAGAACGATGACAAGAAGTGGTACCTGGACAACGATGAGGATGGCGTCCCTGAAGGGCCAGCACACACTGTTCGGTGCACCTCGCCGGGTCCGAAGTACATAAAGTATCCCTCGGGGCCGCCGTTCGACTGCGATGATGCCGATGCTCGACGTGCTCCGAACAAGCCGGAACTCTGCGACGGCATCGACAACAACTGTGCGAGCGTCGGTAGCGTGGCGATTGACGAGAACTTCCCCACGAAGGGGAGTTCTTGTGCTCAAGGTTGCGGAACCATCCAGTGCGCGTCGGAAACCAGTGTGGCCTGCAACGCGCCTGAGCCTGACATCTACTATCAGGACCTGGATGGTGATGGGGATGGCATCGCCACGGTGATTCCGGATGTGAACCCCAAGATTGTCTGTCAGGAGGGGCAGCCTCCGGTCTCGGGCTATGCCCTGGGGCAGGATGGAGACTGCGACGACCGCGACTCCGCGAGAAGCTCGATTCAGGCAGAGCTGTGTGATGGCATCGACAACAACTGCAGTGCGGGGGTGTCTGACGAGCCTGCGTCGTGTGGCGGCACGCTGAAGCAAGTTGCTAGCCATCACCTGTCATCGGCCAATCAACAGTGGAACACGGTGGCGGTGCACTCGAGTGGCTATCCGGTGTGGGTCGCTGGGGAGGATGGAAAGCTGGCGATTCGCAGGTCTGCCAGTGCGAAGTTCGAGAGCTTCAGCTTTGGGGACCCTGCCACCCCTGCTCCCACCGATGGTAGCTTCGCGATTCATCCGAACAACTGTGGTGATATCGACTGGAAGGTCTCGTGGGTTGACTCCCAGGGGCGAGTAATCTTGGGAGGGCCAGCTGGAACATTGGCAGTTCACAATGGGACGACCACGACTAACTGTGCCTTGGGTGGGACTGGAGTCAACAATGTCATCACTGGCTTGATTGGTTTTGAAGCCAATGACGTGACGACAGTCTATGCCTCGGATACTCAAGGGAGACTCTTCCGGTGGATCCTAGGTGGGGCCGTATCCGAATTGGACGACAACTCCGCCAACTTTTATGGGTTGCATGGCTTGACGGAGGAGTTCCTGCTCGCAGTGGGTGGAAATACAGGGAGTGGAAGTGGGCAAAGGTTCCGCTCCTACGCCGTGATACCGGGTGGTGCTGCGACTGCAACCGCAGGCGTGCATTCCACAAATGTTGATGGCAACGCGAGAGCGGTGTGGATGGGCGCCGCCAACAAAGCCTGCGCGGTGGGAGACAACGGTGCGGTGTGGCGCTGGAACGGTGGAACCCCCTGGACCAAGGTGGAACCGCCGGGTGGGGCGGTCAACGCCGCCTTCTCCAGCGTGGTGATGCGCTATGACGCACAGAACGCCCAGAACCCGCTGAATGAGCATTGCTACATGGTGGATAGCAGCACGAGTGGGCGTCTGCGCAGACTGACCGCTTCCGGCACCTGGGGAAGTGGCCCTGACCTGCAGGCGAACGCGCGACTCTATGACCTTGCCATTGCGCCAACTGGCGACGTCTGGATTGTGGGCGAGGGCGGTCGCGTCTTCCACTATCCGGAACCGTAGTAGTCACTCGTAGGCCCTGCCGCGCTCTGGGAGTTCTGGAGCGCGGCTTTCACGTTTGGAGCGTAGTGCCGGGGTTTTAGGAATTGCGGCCCTGGGGGTAAGGTGCAGGCATGACCAAGTCATGCCTGTGGGGGGAATGCCTGGCGGTCGTCCTTTGTGTGTCCGTGGTCCTGCCATGGGGCACCGCCAGCGCATCTGCCGAAGTCCAACGCCATCTCGCCGAGGCAAAGCGCCTCTACGAGGACCTCGAATATGAAGTGGCCCTGGAGCGGCTCCAATTCGCTGCCCGGTTGCCGCTTGACGAGGGTGAGGCGGTCTCCCTCTCGTTGTTGAGAGGCATCATCCGCGCCGACATGGGGAAATGGGAGGAGGCACGGGCGGACTTCCGCTCGGCGCTGCTGACCCGTCCCGATGCGCAGCTCCCCCTGAAAGTCTCCCCGAAGGTGTCGCTTGAGTTCGAGACGCAGCGTCAGGGAGTGCGCGACGAGCTTGCGCGGGGAGATCTGAGAGTCCCTCAACGTGGGGATGGGGGCGCGGTGGCCGCGGACCAAGAGGCCAAGCGCCCAAGCTTGATGCCAGAGGGCGATACCTCCGGCGCTTCTGATTCTCCCGAGTGGGCCTTGAACTCTACGTCCAACGAGGATGGACGCGGACTTCGGGTCGGAGGGCGTCGAGTGCCTCTCGTGAGTATGGTCCTGCTGGGGGCTGGCGTGGCGGCAGGAGGAGCAGGGGCGGTGTTCGGGCTGTCCTCTCGCGGACAGGTCGAGGATGCGCGCGCCGCACAGGCCTATGAAGACCTGGAGCGACATCACTCCCGGGCCCAAGGGAGCGCGACGACAGCGAATGTCCTCTTCGGTACGGCGGCAGCGGCGACCGTTGGCGCCGTGGCGACATGGCTGCTGATGGGCTCCACCCAGGAATCCGTGCCCCAGGGAGGTGAACGATGAGCCGCGTGGGGGGACTGATTGTTGCTTGCTTGCTGGGTCTGGGTGGCTGTTCCGTACCGAGTCTCGAAGAGCTTGAAGCAGAGCGTGGCGTCCGCATCAGGGTCCAGTACACGCCGGGCTTCAGGGCCGGCTGCATCGTGATGCAGACCGAGGATGCGGCGAATCCTGCGAACGTCACAGAGCAGTCGTTTGGAAGTGAGCGACTTGCAAACGCATCACCTCCGCTGGAGCTCAGGGTCTCCCGGCAAGTCGGTTGGGGGAAACAACTCCAAGTCACGATCCGTGCACACGAGCAGAACTGCACAGGACAGCTTGTGGACGAGGCTGTCGTGGCTGTCGACCTTTCCGGCACAGGCCGTAAGTCACCGATTCCGGTGACTCTTGAAACACCGGACGAGGATGGTGACGGGTATGTCGCCAGCACGGCGGGTGGCGCGGACTGCGACGATGGGGACGCGATGCGGAGCCCTTCGCAGCAGGAAATCTGCGACGACAAGGATAATAACTGTCGTGACGGAGTCGACGAGGGACTAGCCCTGGTCGCCATGTTCCGCGATGCGGACGGAGATGGGGTCGGTGGCGAGGCGATTCAGCACTGTGTCCCGGCGGCAGGTGTCCGTGGATACGCGATGGTTGGCGGGGATTGCAGAGACAATGACGCGGAGGTCGCTCCCGGCAAGACGGAACTTTGCGACGAGAAGGACAACAACTGCGACGGGACGACGGACGAGGGCCACGATACGAAGTGGTACCTGGACAATGACGAGGATGGTGTTCCGCAGGGACCTGCGTTCACCTCGCAGTGCACGTCACCGGGACCCAAGTACATGAAGTATCCCTCGGGGTCTCCGTTCGACTGCGATGATGCAGACGCTCGACGCGCTCCGAACAAGCCGGAACTCTGCGACGGCATCGACAACAACTGTGCGAGTGTCGGTGGCGTGGCGATTGACGAGACCTTCCCCACGAAGGGGAGTTCTTGTGCTCAAGGTTGCGGAACCATCCAGTGTGCTGCGGATAGCAACAGCGTATCCTGCAACGCGCCTGAGCCTGACATCTATTATCAGGACCAGGATCGTGACGGAGATGGTGTTGCCACGGTGATTCCGGACGTGAACCCCAAGATTGTCTGTCAGGGGGATGCGCCTCCGGTTTCTGGCTATGCTTTGGGGCAGGATGGAGATTGCGACGACCGCGACTCCGCGAGGAGTTCGATTCAGGCCGAGTTGTGTGATGGCATCGACAACAACTGCAATGCGGGCGTGTCTGACGAGCCTGCGTCGTGTGGTGGCACACTGAAGCAGGTTGCCAGCCATCACCTGTCATCGGCCAATCAACAGTGGAACACGGTGGCGGTGCACTCGAGTGGCTATCCGGTGTGGGTGGCTGGAGAGGATGGAAAGCTGGCGGTGCGCAGGTCCGCCAGTGCGAAGTTCGAGAGCTTCAGCTTTGGAGACCCGGCCGCTCCTGCTCCAACCGATGGAAGTATCGCAATTCGTCCGAACAACTGTGGTGATGTCGACTGGCGAGTCTCTTGGGTGGATTCTAGCGGGAGGGTATTCCTGGGAGGTGCATCAGGAACGCTGGCTATCCATAATGGGTCCTCCGATGCATGCGCCGTAGGCGGTACAGGACAATCCTCAAGTATCACGGGGCTTGTGGGATTTGGGACTGGAGTTCCTGTCCTCTACGTCACCGACTCAGCCGGGAAATTATTCCGCTGGATTCTAGGTGGGGCCGTATCCGAATTGGACGACAACTCCGCCAACTTTTATGGGTTGCATGGCTTGACGGAGGAGTTCCTGCTCGCAGTGGGTGGAAATACAGGGAGTGGAAGTGGGCAAAGGTTCCGCTCCTACGCCGTGATACCGGGTGGTGCTGCGACTGCAACCGCAGGCGTGCATTCCACCAATGTTGATGGTAACGCGAGAGCGGTGTGGATGGGTGCCGCCAACAAAGCCTGCGCGGTGGGAGACAACGGTGCGGTGTGGCGCTGGAACGGTGGAACGCCTTGGACCAGGGTGGAGCCTTCCGGTGGAGTGAACACCTCGTTCTCCAGTGTGGTGATGCGCTATGACGCACAGAACGCGCAGAACCCGCTGAATGAGCATTGCTACATGGTGGACAGCAGCACGAGTGGGCGTCTGCGAAGACTGACCCCTACCGGCACCTGGGGAAGTGGCCCGGACCTGCAGGCGAACGCGCGACTCTACGACGTTGCCATTGCAACGACTGGCGACGTTTGGATCGTGGGCGAGGGCGGCCGAGTTTTCCACTACCCGGAGCCCTGGTCGCCTTGACCCCCAGGTCCACCGTCCCCGGGTCGCGCAGTGATAGGCCCGGGGACCGTGCTCTCCAATTCCCGCAGCGGAACCCACCGTCCCAACACCGGCCCACCATCCTTCCGCCGCCCGATCCGCTGCGCGGGATAAATCCCCCGGTGACCCGTCAGCACATACGCCACCGTCGACACAATCATCACGTGGGGCAGGACCCCTGCCCCCACCAACTCCACGGCCATGATGGACAGCGCCAGGGGCGTATTCGCCGCCGCGGCGAACAGCGCAGCCATGCCCACGGCCGCCCCCAAATCCACTGGCAACCCCAACATCCTCGCGAGCACATTCCCCAAGCTCGCGCCAATGAAGAACAGCGGCGTCACTTCCCCACCCAGGAACCCCGTTCCCAGCGTCACCACCGTGAACGCCAGCTTCCACGCGAACACAGAAACAGGCAGCCCCGGGTCCTCGAACGCCCGCACGATGCCCGGCACCCCCAACCCCAGATACGCATCCGTCCCCACCCACAGCCACAACATCACCACCGCCGTCCCACCCATCGCCATCCGCAACGGCAACCACGGCACCCGCTTCTCCATCCCCGCCTTCAACCGGTGCAGCCCCTCCACGAACACCACCGCCACCGCCGCCACCCCCACCGCGAACACCAACCACTTCCCAATCACAGTCACGCTCAACGGCAACGCCCCAGGCACCGGATACACCGTGTGCTGAATCCCCAACCCCCGAGTCACCACGTCCCCCACCACCGAGGCCACCAGCGCCGGCAGCAGCGCCTCGTACCCCAGCCTCCCCACCACCACGACCTCCAACCCGAACACCGCTCCCGCCACCGGCGTCCCGAACACCGACCCGAACCCGCCCGCAATCCCCGCGGCCAACAACTCCCGCCGCAAGTCCGCCCCCGCCCGGAACCGGTGCGCCACCCAGTCCGCCAGGCTCCCCCCCATCTGCACCGCCGTCCCCTCCCGCCCCGCGCTCCCGCCGAACAGGTGCGTCAGCACCGTCCCCACCAGCACCATCGGCGCCATCCGCAGCGGCACCTGCGCATCCCCCGTGTGCACCGTCTCCAACACCAGGTTGTTCCCCCCTCGCACCGGCCCGCCCCACCGCGCATACACCGCCCCCAACACCCACCCCGCCAAGGGCAGCGCGTACACCAGCCCCCCGTTCGCCTCCCGAAGCCGCGTCGCCTCCTCCAGCAGCCACAGGAACGCCGCCGACGCCACGCCGCACACCACCCCCACCAGCGCCCCCAGCGCCAACCACTGCCCCAACACCCGCGCTCCCGTCGTCCACCTCAACTGTGCTTTCTCCCGCTGTATTGAAACACCGTGAAACACCGCGTCATGCGTCGCGCCGCGTCAGGAATCAGACACCCCAAGCCCTCGTGGGACAAAGTTTCACGCATTCCTCGAATTCTGACTGAACGCGTTATTCCAGTTTGCGGGTGATTCGCGAATCGACGGCGTGTACGGTTCGGGTTCCCCCTACATCCCCCCGTGGGAAGAGAAGAGAGCGGGCATGTTCTTCCGTCGCAATGGGCTGTCCTTCGCGGTTGCCGTGGCCACCGCAGCGGTGAGTGGTAGCGCCCTGGCGAGCACCATCAACCAGAACACGTCGTGGACCATCGACCGGTCCACGTCCACGACGAAGTATCGCGTCGTGGCGTACGGCGACTCCATCTATGCGGGCTACAACGGTGGAATCTCCGCCGTCGCGCGTCGCGCGGCCCCGGTGGTGCAGGGTGAGTACCTGGCCAAGACGTGGAACGCGGACATCGAGGTCATCCGCCGCACCAAGTCCGGCGCGAAGGCGGACGACATCTACAACAACAAGATTGTCTCCGAGCGCTCGTACATGCAGACGGCCAACACGCGCGCCGTGATGTTCGAGATGTGCGGCAATGACTACCTGCAGGCGCGCAGCGCGTTCTCGGGTCAGTCCGGCACCTGTGACTACAGCGGCCTGGAGGCGGCGCTGGCGGCCTGCACCACGTACACGGAGCGGGCCATGCAGGCCATCAACCAGTACGCGACGTCGGCCAAGGTGAAGATCGTCTCCAACATCTACTACCCCGGCTTCGACGCGGACAACGTGCAGACGTCCTGCCGTGATGCGTCCACGGGCGCCACGGTGAACAAGCAGGTGAAGTTCCTGCCCCTGCTGGCGCGCAGCAACTGGCGCACGTGCAACCTGGCGGCGAAGTACGGCTTCCAGTGCGCGGACTCCTTCGCGGAGATGATGGCCGCGGACTACGACAGCAACGGCGACGGCCAGGTGGACTCGGCCGCCCTGCGTTACGTCGCGGGTGAGACCGAGGCCGCCTACGTTGCCCGCATCACCGGCGCCCTGCGCTCCACGCTGCGCGACGCGAACACCCACTTCGTCAACGCCAGCACCAGCTACGACTACATCCAGTCGGACAACACCCACCCGACCTACTTCGGCACCACCATCAGCGTGAGCATCTTCTCGGGCTCGGGCTCCGGCACGGGCGCGCCCCAGTTCACCGACACCCAGGTGGTCAACGGCAAGAACCCCGAGTGGAACAAGACGGGCCACGAGCGCATGGGCTGGGAAGGCTCGCGCTTCAACCCCGCGACGCCGTGATGTCAGCGCCCGCTTCGCGCGGGTGAACCGCTGCATCCCAGGGCCTCCGATGCTCACCCGAGCGTCGGGGGCCTTCGTCGTTCCAGCCAGGCCCTCACGACAGGAAGCGCAGCGCCGTGAAGGCCATGATGCCACCGTAGTACACGAGGCGGCAGCACCACTCGGCTCCTCGGCGCACGCCGCGCGTCCACGAGGGAATCCACTTCGCCGCCGCCAGCGACAGCCCCTCCGCCACCGCGCGCCAGAAGACGGCGATGAGCAGGAGGCTCAGCGCTATCGGCGCGTAGTAGCGACCGAACGAGCGCAGGTACGCGGTGAGCCCCGACACCTGGTACTCGCCGAACGGACCGCCGAAGGCGATGTACTGGTGCGCCCGAAAGAAGATGCTCGCGGGCACCAGTGGGAACACCACCAGCTTGAGCAGCAGGTGGTACCAGCGCTTCTTCCACAGCTCCCGCCGAGCCCGCCCATAACGCACCAGCGGATGCGCAGCAGCCTCGCCCAGCGAGCCCTCGCGGCGGCCGAGCGCCACGAGCAGCGGCAGCGCGTCCTCGACCTCCAGTCCGTGACCCAGCGCGCGTCCCGACTTCATGCGCACCACGAGCCCCGGGCCCGGCAGCGGCAGCCGCCACGGGCGCACCGCGTCCACGACCTCGAGCGGAACCTCCAGCCGCGCGCCGTCTCGCAGCGTGAGCACAAGACCCGTGGCGTCCACCTCGAGCGTGGCGCGGGCCCGGGCGCGCATCCCCGCGACGAGCACCACCGGGAGCCCACAGCCGAAGACGAGGCCGAGGAGGAGCGGCTGCGCGGTGAGCGTCTGCGTGCCCTGGAGGATGTCCGACATCAGCCAGGTGGTGAAGACGAGCAGGCACGTCATCATCACCAGGCGCGCCGTCACGGCCACGCCGCGTTGCGCCGTCGTCCAGGCGTGGAGCGTGAAGCGCTCGGGCTCGGCGGTGGGCGTGGGGGAGGGGAGGGCGTCGACGGAGGAGAGGCTCATGGCGCGAGGTCGCCGGGCGTGAGTGGCCACATTGCCTCGGCGAGAGGCTGTCCGTAGCATACGCAGCGCGGAGGTCTCCCGGCGAGCATGCGGCCGCAGCAACCATCTCCTGAACGCCGTGTCGACCGTGACGGAGTCACGCACGTGGCCGCCTCGCGCCCCTCCTCGGGAGGTGGCGTGGCGAAGTGGCTGGTGGGCGGCGCGCTCGTCTTCACCGTGCTGACCATCGCGGGGAGCCTGTGGTGGAGCTCCTCGGCGGTGGAGGTCGAGGACCTTCCGCCCATCGTCGAGGTCCCCGCCCCCGTCGCCGAGCCCGCGCCCATGGTGGCGCGCGCCCCGGTGCCTCGCGCCGCGCCGCGAGCGGTTCCCCAGGCGCCTGTCGCCATGGCCGCGCCCATCGAAGACGCGCCGCCGCCCGCGCCGGAGCCCGACATGCCCTCGGAACAGCCCACGGGGCTGCAGCTGTACAAGCGTGGCACCAAGCCCCTCAAGCGCGGCCTCGTGGTGCCCGAGGACTTCGAGCTGCCGCCCGGCTACGTGCGCCACTACCAGTCCACGGACGAAGGTGAGCGCGTCGAGGCCATCCTCATGTTCCACCCGGACCACAAGCCGGTGGACGCCAATGGCCAGCCCATCCCCATGCCGGAGAACCGCGTGGTGCCCGAGGAGCTGGCGCCCCCGGGCATGCCCGTGCGCATGTTGGAGCTGCCGAAGTCCGACGAGTCCAAGGACGTGCCTTGAAACTCGGCCGTCTGGAGCCCTCGCCCGGAAGACACCTGGCCGACGCGCTGGTCGCCGTCGCGCTCACCACCCTGGCGCTGTGGGCGTTCTCGTCGCTCGTCTCGCCGTGGACCGCGCTGGGCTGGGTGGCCCTGACGTTCTGGCTCGCGGCCGTGGACCGCGCGCGCTCGTCGAAGGAGGCCCTGGCGCTCGGCGCGGGGCTCAGTGTCACGTTCAGCGCCACGGTGTTCCAGTGGTTCCCCGCCGCGCTCCAGGGCTACTCGGGCGCGCCCCTGTGGCTGTGCTGGGGCGCCATGCTGCTGCTCGCGCCCGTGTTCCAGCTCCAGTTCGTGCTCACCGCGCTCGCGCGTCACCTGGCCCGACGCGCCGTGGGCGAGCGCGCCGCGTGGCTGCCCGCCGTGACGAGCATGCTCGTGTACGTGGGCGTCGAGTGGCTCGCGCCCAAGCTGTTCTCGGACACGCTGGGACAGGGCTTCGTCTCCTCGGAGCGACTGCGACAGTTCGGCGATGTGGCGGGCGCGGCGGGGCTCACGCTCGCGCTCCTGGCGGTCAACGAGTGTCTGCTCGGCGCGGTGCGGGTCTTCCGCGCCCGGGGCGTGGCGCGCGCGCTGCGTCCCCTGGGCGCGGCCGGGGTGCTGCTCGTGGGGCTCACGGGCTACGGGGCCTTGAGGCTCTCCCAGGTGCGCGCGGCGACGGACGCGGCTCCGGCGCTCGTGGTGGGCGCGGTGCAGGCGAACATCACGAACTACGAGAAGCTCAAGGCGGAGATGGGTGCGTACGAGGTGGTGCGCACGGTGCTCGACACGCACTACGCGCTGTCGGACGCGCTCCTGCGCGAGGCGCCGCTCGACGTGCTCGTGTGGCCGGAGACGGTGTACCCGACGCCCTTCGGTGCGCCCAAGAGCGAGGCGGGCGCGGAGCTGGACGCGGAGATTGCCGGCTACGTCGCCGCGCGGAACGTACCGCTCGTGTTCGGCTCGTACGACGTGGAGGACGGCCACGAGTTCAACGCCGCCATGTTCCTCGCGCCCGCGGCTCGCGAGGGCGGCGCTCCCGAGCGCACGGTGTACCGCAAGTCGAAGCTCTTCCCGTTGACGGAGTGGGTGCCCGAGTCCATCGACTCGCCGAGCCTGCGCGAGTGGCTGCCGTGGACGGGACGCTGGACGCCGGGCCCGGGGCCTCGGACGCTGCCGCTGCGTCGGCGGGACGGACGCGTGCTGAAGGTCGCGCCGCTCATCTGCTACGACACCGTCTTCCCGTCCTACGTCGCCGAGCAGGCGCGTCAGGGCGCGGACCTCTTGCTCACGCTGAGCAATGATTCATGGTTCACCGGCTCGCCGGGCCCGCGGTTGCACCTGACGCACGCCATCTTCCGCAGCATCGAGACGCGCAGGCCGCAGGTGCGCGTGACGAACTCCGGCGTGTCCGCGCTCATCGATGCATCCGGTGAGGTCCTCTCCGAAATCGGCGACGCGCAGCGGGGCACCCAGGTGATGCGGGTCCCCGCGGCTCCCGGGCTGTCCACGCTGGCGCTCGCCTGGGGCCACTGGCTGGGGCCCGTCGCGCTGGTGTGCGCGGTGGCGCTGCTCGGCGGCGCGGTGCTGGGGGCTCGCGGCTCCCGGCGCTGAAGGCGGACTCTGCTCGCTTGAGGACACTCGGGGCTGGGGTCCGCGTTGCTGCGTGACACATCCGGGTGACAGTCCGACGGCGCCCGTTGTCGGCCCCGGTCGTCGTCACTACACGCTCCGCGCGGCGCAACCTCGTCCTCGGAGTCCCTTCGCGATGATTGTCGGTCGGAGTCTGTCCTGGCGCATCATCCTGCGTTACACGGGCATCCCCGTCACCGTGCACGTCCTCTTCGCCCTCGCCATCATCGTGGGCTACCGCGTGTATGACGCGTCCTGGATGGCGGTGCCCGCGCTGCCCGTCACCGTGCTCGCCGCGGCGCTCGGCGTGCTGCTCGCCTTCCGCAACAACTCCGCCTACGACCGCTGGTGGGAGGCGCGCACGCTGTGGGGGGGCGTGGTGAACTGGTCGCGCTCCTTCGCGCGTCAGGTGCTCACGCTGCTGCCCCGACCGGGGAGCACGCGGGAGGAGCTGCCCCTCTCCGAGCTCGAGCTGGCGGCGGTGCCCTCGCCCCTCTTGCGCAGCGCCGTGGACCGCCCCGCCGCTTTGAATGCCATCGCGGGCGCCCGCGCGAGCGACGGCGCCGTGCGCGACAGGTTCGGTCAGGCGCGCATGCCGACCGACGCCAAGGTCTCCCTGGAGAACATCGCCGTCCTCGACAGCCCGCCCGAGGAGCAGCGGGGCATCATCACCAAGATGGTGGAGAGCATCACCGAGGACTCTCGCGAGCTCATCTACGCGCAGATGGGCTTCGTGCACGCCTTGCGCTGTCACCTGCGCCGCCAGGACCCGCTGCCCGAAATCGTCCGCTTCTTCCGCCCCTCCGTCATCGAGGCCCTGCGCGAGGAGCACAACATCCCCTCCGCCATCCTCCTGTGGATGGCCACCCGCCTGCGCCGCATCTACGGCCAGGTCTCCGACCCGCAGAAGGTCGTCTTCCTCCACGTCACGATGGACCGCACGCTGTCCGAGATGACGAACCTCCTGGGCGCCTGCGAGCGCATCAAGAACACGCCGCTGCCCCGGCAGTACGACATCCTCCTGTACGTGATGACGCGCGCCTATCTCGTCCTGCTGCCGCTCGGCGTCGTCGAGGAGCTGGGCTGGCTCACGCCCCTCGTCACCGCCATCATCGCGTTCCTCTTCATCGGCCTGGACGCGGTGGGCCGCGACATCGAGACGCCCTTCGAGGATGACGTCAGCGACACGCCGATGACGGCGCTCAGCCGGACCATCGAAATCAACCTGCGGCAGATGCTGGGTGAGACGGAGCTGCCGCAGCCCGTGCAGCCGCAGAAGGGCCTCTTGTACTGAAACGAGCTGCCCGAATGGGGCCTGTGAGGGCGGAGCGTCGCACCCCGGGCCCTCGCGTTGCGGCGGACCCACGCGCGGCGTATACCCGAAGCATCGTGTCCGGACTGTCCCGCATCCTCACGCTCGTGTTGCTCGTCGGCTGGCAGGTCCTGGCCAGCGGCGTCGCGGGCCTGGGGCACTACTGCGAGAAGCAGGTCGCGACCCGCGCCACGAAGTGCCGCTGCCATGAGCACGAGAAGGAAGGCGGCCACAAGGCCTCCTCCTCGCCCGACGGGCCGGCGCTGAGCTGGAACTGCTGCGAGGAGCCACACTGGGATTTGCCCGCGCCCACCGAGGCGGGTGGCTCCAGCGGCGCGCCCTTCGTCGTGGCGCCCCCCGTGCTGCTCCCGGTCGCCTGGGTGTCTCCTCGTCCGCCGGAGTGGGTGCCGCAGCGCTCGCTCTCCTGGTGGCAGGTGCCTCCCGCCCAGGGACCGCCTGTCTTCCTCCGCGTCCGCACGCTCCTCATCTGAGCGCTCCGGCGCGCGGCGACGTCGTGTCCTCCCTCGGGAGTCACGCGATGGCCGCCTCGTGCCCGGGTTGCGCGCGCCCGTGTGTCCACGGACGGCGTGCCGCCCTCGGAGTGTCCCTGAGGAGCCGGGTGCGCGAGTCGTTCGCTCTCTCCGGCATGGCAGTCAGTCGGTCTGAAGAATCCAGAAGAGCGAAGCCATGGACATGATTTGGGAGCTGATGATTGGGACGGTGCTGCTGACGCTGCTCATCGTGGTGATGACACCGGCGATGTGGAGCTCGCGGCTCAGCCTGCGTGAGAAGCCGAAGAAGCCCGAGGGCCAGGGCCCCAAGGACTGAGGCCCGTGACGTCGCGAGGAGACACGGCCACCTTCCAGCACGTGGCCGTGTCCTTCGTGTGCGTCAGAGCCTGCCGGCCTTGAGCTCGCTGACCAGGTGCGCGCTGGCTCGCACGGCCAGGGCCATCATCGTCAGCGTGGGGTTCTGCGGTCCCTGCGAGGGGAACGCCGAGCCATCCATCACGAAGAGGTTGGGCACGTCCCAGCTCTGGTTCCACGCGTTGAGCACGGACGTGCTGGGGCTCGTCCCCATGCGCGCGGTGCCCACCTCGTGGATGGCCATGCCCGGCGTGGAGAGGGTGTCGTTCACCTTCTCCACCGTGAAGCCCGCCTCCTTCATCATCTCCTGGCAGGCGGCCACGGCGTCCGCGCACATGCGCAGCTCGTTGTCCGAGTGACGGCACTCGATGTGCGCCGCGGGAATCCCCCAGCGGTCCTTCACGGTGGGGTTCAACGTGACGCGGTTGTCCGCGCGCGGCACCATCTCCCCGAAGGGCACGAAGTGGCACGAGTCCCCGAAGGTGAACACCTGCACGCCGTAGCCGCGTGAGAAGCCGTCGGCGGGGGAGGTGACGTTGCGGAACTGGGGGATGTACGCCCAGCTCTGCTCGGCGCGCTGCTCGGAGGCGGGCAGGTTCATCTTCGCCTCGATGCCGAGCAGGTACGTGTGGTCCATCAGGTTGCGGCCCAGCTGCCCCGAGGAGTTGGCGAGGCCCTCCGGGAACGCGGCGCTCTTCGAGTGCAGCATGAGGCGCGTCGTCTCGATGGTCCCCGCGGCGAGCACCACCACGCGGCCGTGGGCCTCGTGCGCCTTGCCCGTGTCCGAGTCGATGTACCGCACGCCCGTGACTTTGTTCGTCTTCGGGTCGTGCAGCACCTGGTCCACCACCGCGTGCGTGCGCAGGGTGAGCCGGCCCGTCTTGAGCGCGGCGGGGATGGTGATGGGGGCGCCCGCGGTGCGGCGCACGACGACGCGGCGCTCGGGCCAGCGGCGCTCCACGCGCTCCTTCAGGCGCTGCTCGGCCGGGTTCATCGCGATGGACGCGGCGAAGATGGAGTCGGGCAGCGTGTCCAGCCCGTCTGTGTTGCCGTGGAGGCCCATCCACCGCTCCACCGTCTCGTAGTGCGGCGCCAGGTCCGCCAGCGTCAGCGGCCAGTCTGGGCCCTGGCCGTCGCGCCCGCCTGCTTTGAAGTTGAAGTCCGACAGCCGGTAGAACTGCCGGCCGTGCGCCTTCACCGAGGTGCGTCCGCCCACCTGCCGGGCGCGAATCCACGTGAAGGGCGCGTCCTTCGGCGTGGTGTACGGGTTGTCGACGTCATCCACGAAGGCGTGCGGATGGAAGGGCCATGCGAAGGTGGTGGACTGCACCGACTGGCGCTGCTTGCGCGCGCTGTCCGTCTCCGCCTGGTAGCGGAAGAGCTTCTGGCGGACCCGGTGCATCACCCACAGCAGCTTGTCCGCCTGGTTGCTGCGCCCCGCCTCCAGCACCAGGACGTTCAGCCCCGCCTCGGTGAGCTGCTTGGCCGCCCAGCCACCACACGCGCCGGAGCCCACCACCACCGCATCGAAAGTCTTCTTGGACGTGCTCACAGCGACCCGGCGAGTGCAAAGGGGATGCGCGGTGTGACTCACCGCGAGTTGATTCGGCGCAGTGTAAGCTGCGCCGCGCGAGCTTGACCATTGGACGCCCGCCTGTGTCGCGAGTGACTCGCGTGGGGCTCGGGCGAGCAGCCGGGGGATGCCCGGGGAAGGTGTTGCATGAAGTGGCGGCGAGTCGTGGTGGCGGTGGTGGCGTTGGGGGTGCTCGCGACCCTGGCGCTCTTCGCTCGGGCGCTGCGGCACTCGGAGGCGTACTTCCACTATCCCCGGGTGGCGCCGGAGCGCCCCGCCGACTTCGCGGACGCGCAGGACGTGCGCCTGTTCACCTCGGACGGGCTGGAATTGCGCGGGTGGTATGTTCCCTCGAGGAACCGCGCCGCGGTGGTGATGACGCACGGCCTTTCACAGACACGCGCGGATGTGCTGCCGGAGGCGCGCATCCTGCGGGACGCGGGCTATGGCGTGCTCCTGTTCGACCTGCGCGCGCATGGCGCGAGTCAGGGCGAGACGTCCACGTGGGGAGACTTGGAGCGGCGGGACGTGCGGGCCGCGCTGGAGTTCGTGCGGGCCCGGCCCGACGTGGACCCGGCGAAGGTGGGCGCGCTGGGGTTCTCGATTGGCTCGGCCGCGGTGGCGGAGGTGGCCGCGAAGGACAAGGACGTGCGCGCGGTGGTGCTCCTGTCCCCGTTCAACACGCTGTGGCTCGCGGCCGCGTATGACTTCCGGCGCTTCGGCGCGATTACGCAGACGGGCGCGCTGGTGCCCTTCTGGCGGCGCGGCATCCAGTTGGAAGAGGTGCGCACCATCGACGCGGTGGACCACATCCGTCCCAGGCCCCTGTTCATCGTGATGGGGACGGAGGAGTCCGGTCAGCCGCTCGCGGATGAGCTCTTCGCCCACGTGCGTGAGTACGCGCAGACGTGGCGCATCCAGGGCGCGGGGCATGGCGGCTTCGCCACCGTGGAGCCGACGGAGTATCCCCGCCGGCTGCGCGCCTTCTTCGACGCGGCGCTGCTCGGAGGCGGGGAGGGGAGCGCGGCGAATCCCGCGCCCTGATCCGCTTCAGGGCGCCTTGGGCGCCGCTTCCTTCTCGCGGGCCTCGAGCTGCTCCAGGCTCTTCAGGAAGGCGCGGCCCTTGGTCTCGTCCGTCATGTAGACGAAGGCGGCCATGCCCTTGAGCTGCTCGAGCGACTCGCCCTCGCGGCCGGGTTTGCCCTTCTGTCGGTTGTGGATGGCCGCGCGCAGCCGGCGCACGACATCGCGCGGCACGCGGGCGGAGGCCACGCCGTCACGGGCCCTGTTCACCACCAGGCCCGTCACCTGCTGACGCGTGCCCTTGCGGCTCACCCGCGTCTTCTCCGGGTGCACGCGGAAGCCCTCGGACTCCACCACGTCCTTCACGCGCGCGAGCAGCACGGCCACCGGCGCACCCTGCGCGCGACGCGCCTTGGGCTGCTTCGTCTTCGTCCACGAGAACGTCAGGTCGTCCGCGTAGCGCGTGTAGACGAAGCCCAGCTTCTTCGACAGCGCGGACAGGCGCTTGTCCAGCTTCAGGCACAGCGCGTTGGTGATGCCCGGCGACGTGGGCGCGCCCTGCGGCAGCGAGCGCGGACCCTTGGCCACGTAGAGCGTCTTGCCGCGGAACTGCACCGCCTCGCGCGGGGCCTCCGTGGACATCAGCGCCAGCAGCGTGGACGTGTTCTCCGGCAGGCCGCCCTTGCGCAACAGCCCCTTCACCCGGCGCCACGTGACGGAGGGGAAGAAGTCCTTCAGGTCCACCTTCACCACGACATCCGCGCTGTGGTGCGCGAGCGCGTTGGTGAGGATGGAGCGCCCCGCGACGAAGCCGTGCGCCGCGCCGTGCACGGGCAGCCGCTCCACCACGTTGGACAGCACCCAGCGCTGCGCTTCCTTCAGCTCCGGCTTGGGGGACGTAATCGTCCGCGTCCCGCCGTCGCGCTTGGGGATGCCCCAGCTGATGTAGTGCGAGCCGGTGTCCACCTCGCGGTGGAACGCGAACCAGCGCAGCTTGGAGACGCTCAGCCCCAGCGCCTTGGCCAGTACCTCCGCGGAGCCCAGCTCCGGCAGACCGTTCGCGCGAGCGCGCTCCTCACGGTGCGCGATGTCGAACTTGTCGGAGCCGCCCTCCTCCTCCCAGTGGACCCCGGCACCCAGGTGCCCCACGTGGGTGGCCTTCCAGGCCTCGTGGGCCTGGCGCCCCAGCGCGCGACGCTCGGCCGCCTCGGCCTTCTTCTTCTCCTTCCAGGCCGTCTTCTCTTTTTCCGAGGCGCTGGAGAAGTCGAGCTCGCCCACGGCGAGGCCGCGCGAGACCAGCTGGGCCTGCGCCCATTCATCGGCGCCGCCGGCCTCGACGATGGCCTTCCAGCGGGCGAGCAACGCCTCGTGCGCGGCCCGGCGGGCCTCGCGTTGGGCGACAGTGTTGGCGGACGGGGCCTGGGGCGCTGGCGTCGCGACGGCTTGCGGCGCGGCAGCGGGGACGAACGACTCCAGCCTGGCGGTCATGTCAGCACCTTCGAGGGGGCGCGGCGGCTTCGGACGAAGCGGCTGTCATTCGCGAGCAGTCGAGGGAGGCCAGGAAAGCACCACCATCTCACCTGGGGCACGGTAGCCTCACCGGCTCTCCCCTCCCATGCACTACGGCCGGGGTGGGCAAACGGCGGTCGCGTCGTTGGCTCCGCTGCCCACCCCGGCCGTAGTGCATGGGAGGGAGAGAGCCAAGAACAGGCTACCTTGCGGAGAGTGTCCTGCATTCAAACCGGAGCGGCGCAACGCCGCTCCCGCGCTCGAGGCGCTCAGGCTGATGCACTCCAGACCTCTCTCGGCTGCTCGCGCGTGAAGCGCGCTTCATCGTGTCTTCCGTCGCACCTTCCCTGTCGGCCGCCATCGAAGGCGACCGAGCCGTGGTTGAGGGTTTACACCAATGACGAGGCCGCGTCGATGTAGCCGTCGGCCGAAAGTGTTTCGAGACGCGTGAAGTATGCGGCGCGCGCTTCCGCGTCCGTGTCGAACCAGAGCCGCTGCTGGCGCGCTTCGCCGGTGCGAAGGCCCCACTCCACGGCGACCACCTGGCCATCCAGGGAAACGCGGTAGACCATCTCTTGTCCGCTCTGCGCATCGCGGCGCACGTACGAGCGCGTCTCGGCGCGGATGTGCTTGCGGCCCTCGGGCGTCTGCCGGAGCGCCTCTTCCTCGGCGCGGCGGCGCGCGTAGACCAGGCGCAGCGCGAGCTGGTGCTCGCATGGGCCTTCGCGCATGCCGGAGCGGCGGAAGTGCGGACACCCGCAGGACGCGTCCTTCACGCGGCCTTCGAGGTCCAGCGTGAAGCTGGGGAAGAAGCTGCGCACGGCCTCGCGGTCCACGACTTCTCCGTGGATGCGCGTGCCCTCGCCCACCATGTCGTGCACCTTGGTGAGCTTGACCTCGCCGGCACCCGGGCCGCCGTCGCCGAGCAGGCGGTGGGCGCGGGCCTCGCGCTCGCTGCCGAAGCGGATGACGGACTCGTCCACGGGCGTGGCCATCAGCTCGCGCGGGCGGTACTTGCCCTGGGCCACGTCGAAGAGGACGCGGCCGCGCAGGCACTCGAGCTGCAGCGCCGCGCGCACCTGCTCCTTCGTCGCGCCACCGGCGGCGGCCACCAGGGGCTCGAAGGTCTGCGGACCGTCGGCGCGCAGCTTCCCGCGCAGCTTCTCGGCCAGCCCGGCCGGCACCGCGCGGGGCATGAGCACGTCGAAGGCCGCGGCGGAGGACCAGCCGCTCTCCGTCCAGCCGGTGAGGCCCATGGTCAGCGTGGCCTGGCCCATGTCGATGACCCAGAACACCGGCAGGCCCGGACCCATGAGCTGCAGGCGCACGGACTTCGCATGCGGCAACAGCCGCGCGAGCGCGACCAGCCGCTGACGGCCGAACGTGCGCACCACCGCGGGCGCGGTGCCGGTGTACTTGCCGCCGTGGCACTCGAGCACCAGCTCCCACGGCTCCAGCACCAGGCGAGGCGGAGCGCCGGGGACCAGCTCGAAGCGCAGCGCGCGCGGGGCCTTCTTCGCCTTGCGGGTGCGCAGCGCGAAGAGGAGGTTGTACAGGTCGATGGGCGCCAGCTCGCACGTGTTGGCGGGCAGCGTGGCGGCGGACTGCACCTGGAGGAAGCCGCGCAGCCACGCGTGCGGCACCTGCACGTTGCGCGGCTCACGGGCCTCCTTCGCAGGCAGCGCGACGTGGGCCTCCAGCGACACGGGCAGGTAGGTGCGCAGCCGGTCCATGCGCGAGAGCAGGTCCGACGGGACGTCCAGGAAGGTGGAGCCGTGCGCGGCCTCGCGGCCCTCGAAGAGGCTGTTGTCCAGGGACAGGCGCGCGTAGGCGCTCTCGTCGCGGGAGAACACCTCCAGCGAGACGCTGTCCGGGTCCACGGTGAGCACCGGGTCCAGCACGGCGTCCTGCTTCTGCTCACCGTCGAGCGCGTTGTCGAGGAAGGCCTTCTGGGCCTCCCAGATTTGCGCGCTCGCCCGCTTCCCCTTCTTCATGAGGTACGCGAGGTACGCGGTGCGGTCCTTGCCCCGGTAGCGCAAGTCGCTGGCGAGGATGCCGAACGTGGCGGTGAGCGCGTCGCGGAACAAGGACGCGTCCTTGAGGCGGCCTCGCACGCCGACGGTGCCGCGCGAGCCCTCCAGGGCCAGGAGCACGCGCGAGGCGTCCGCATTGGACTCCACGTCGCTCGCGGTGGCGTAGCGAAGCTCGACGGGGTGACGGGTGGCGGTCGTCACGACGGGTTGCCTTCCTTCCGGTGGTTCTTCGCGCGCTCGGCGGCGCGACGTGCACGTTTGTGGGCGCGCCAGGCGGCCTTGCGCAGCTCCACGGACTGAGACTTGTCGAAGGCGGCCGTGTGCAGCAGCTTCGCCGCCTCGTCACCGCCCAGCCGGCCCATGCCGGCCCAGGCTTCCTGCTTCACCTCGGGCTTCGCGCTCTGGGCCAACGCGGCCAGCGGCGCGAGATTCCCCTGCCCCAGCAGCGAGGGCTCCGCGAGGCGACGGCCCTCGGACGTGGCCAGGGCCTCGGCGGGGACCTTCGCGCCCGTGGGGCCCAGGGCCACCGGGTCGAACGGCTTCACCTCCAGCGCCCAGGCCGCGGCCTTCTCGGGGGCCAGCCGCGCCAGTGCATCCGCGGCCGCCGAGCGCACCCGGGCGTCCGGGTCCGTCAGCGCGCCCTTGAGCACGTCCGCGGAGGCGGCGCGCTCCTTGTCGTTGGACAGCACGGGCGCGGAGGTGTCCTGACCCTGGAGCTTCAGCGTGGCGCCGGCCGTGCCCAGGCGGGACAGCACGCGGGCCGCCTCCTGACGCACCGTCGCGGGAGAGCCATGCTCACCGGCCTTGAGGATGTCTCGCGCGGAGTCGGCGAGCCCCGCCGTGCCCAGCCGCGAGCCGGCCCACAGGATGCGCTCCCACGCGGAGGCGAGCGCGTTCTTCTTCGGGCCGGGAGGCGTGGCCGCCCAGTCCTTCGCGGTGCGCCGCTCGGAGGTGACCAGCGCGCGGGACAGCCCGGCCAGGTCCACCTGTCCGGAGGCGCGCGCCTCGCCGGTCCACGTGCCAATCAGCAGGGCCGCCTCCTGGCGGGCCTCCGCCTTGTCGTGCTCCAGCAGCGTCACCGTCTCGGGCACCGGCAGCGCGCCGCGCCGCGCGAGTCCCCGGCGCAGGCTCAGCCGCAGCTCCTCGTTGGTCAGCGTGGCGAGCCGGGGCACCAGCAGCGCCGGGTCACCCTCGCGGGACAGGTACGTGACGGCCGGCTCGGAGATGTCCTGGTAGCGGCTGGCCACGGCGAGGAACTCGACGCGGGTGCGCTCCTTCGGGAACAGCTCGTCCAGCGCCTTGCGCGCCTCTTTGCGGAGCAGCTCCGTGGAGTCGTCCAGGATGGTGGCGAGCGTGGTCTCCGCCTCCACGTCCTTGAGCTTGCCCAGCTCCTGCGCGGCGGTGATTCGCACGAGCAGGTGGGTGTCCGTGTCGAGCAGCAGCGCCTCGACCTTCACCCGGGCGCGCTCGCCGCCGATGGCGCGAAGGCCCTTCACGCCCGCCTGCTGGAGCGAGGAGTCGGCGCCCTCGACGGCGGCGGCCTCCACCTTCTCCTCGACGCGGCGGCGCTCCTCACCATCCGGCAGCCGGCCCGCCAGACGACCCAGGCCCTCCACCGCCGCCCACACCATGCTGGGCTCGGTGGGTGCCTCGGGCGTGCCACCGGCGGCCACCGTCTCCAGCTCGCTCAGCGCCCGCGCGTCACCCAGCGTGCCCAGGGCGAGCAGGGCGCGCTCGCGCTGCCCGTCCTCACCGGCGCGCGAGTACAAGAGCAGGGGCCGCAGCGCGCTCACGCCGCGCAGGTGCGCGACACCCTCGGCGGCGGGCAGCATCAGCTCGCGAGCCCCTCCGCGCAGCACGTCCTCGAGCGGGCCCACGGGAGCGGCGTGCTCGATGACGCGCTTGGAGTACAGCGACACGGCCTCGGCGCGCACCGTGACGTCCCGGTCGTTGAAGAGGCTCACCAGGACCTCGGACTGACCGGCCTCGGCGCCGTGCTCCAACTGGCGCAGGGCCGCCTGCCGCACCGCCACGTCCAGGCTCTTCACCGCCGGCCGCAGGAAGCGCAGCGCCAGCGTCGCGTCGCGCTTCTTCACGTCCGCGCCCGCGACCTGCATCGCCGCGGGGACACACGCGACGCGCACCGCGCTGGTGTCGTCCTCCAGCACGCGGCGCGCGAGCACGTCCAGCGCCTCGGGGCGGCGCGTCTGTCCCAGCGCGTCCACCAGTCGCAGTCGCTCGTGCAGGTCCGTGGCCACATTCAGCCGCGCGGCCAGGGCGCTCACGGCGGAGGGCGTGGCCAGACGGGCGAGCGCCTCCACCGCGCGCTTGGCGACGGCGGGCGTCTCCGAGCGCAGGAACGAGGCGAGCACCTCCACCGCGCGCTCGTCGCCGCGCCACGCGAGCAGCTCGGACGCGCGCAGGCGCAGGTCCTCGTGCTCGCTGGACATGGCCCGACCCAGCGCCTCGGTGACGCGCGAGTCGTTGGCGCCGGCCAGCCGCTCGATGACGCCGACGCGCAGGTCCGCGTGCTCGCTGCCCAGCGCGGCCAGCAGCGGCTCCAGGCTGCCAGGAGGGCTGAGCTTCTCGAGCAGCTCGAACGCGTAGCGGCGCACGTCCGACAGCGGCGAGTTGAGCGCGGCGGTGATGCGCGGCTTCGCGGCGTCCCCCCGCTCGGCCAGTTCGTCCAGCGCGATGCGCGCCACGTCCGGAGACAGCGAGGCCAGGGCCAGCGAGAGTGGCTCGTCGCTGCCCGCGGGGAACAGCTCCTTGAGGCCCGTGAGCGCGGCCTTGCGCACCAGTTGGTGCGGGTCCTCCAGGGCGCGCAGCAGCGCGGCCACGGCGGCGGGCGTGCCCGCGTAGCCCTCCTGGGTGAGCTTCACCACGCGGTCCACGGCGTCGCGGCGGACGCGGTGACCCTCGTCGTCACCGGCGGACACCTGACGCAGCAGGCCCACGTACGCGCCGAAGGCCAGGCGGCGCAGGTGCTGACGCTCGGCGTTCGTGGCCGCCTCGGGTGAGGAGCTCTCGGGCGTGCCGGGCTTCGTGGCGGAGAACAGCCGGCGCAGCCAGCTCTTCGCGGGCGTGGCCTGCACGGGCGACACGTTGGGCGCCGTCTCAGGCTTCCACGGGGCGTCGAGCGAGCTGGGCCGGGCGACCTTCAAAGCCTCGCGGAAGTAGTCGAGCGGCTTGTTGCGAAGCAGCAGCACCTGGGCCGCCGCGTAGCGCTGCTCGGGCTGGCCACTGGAGAGGGCCTCGGCGAGCCCGACCATGCGCTTGGCGCGGTCCTCCTCGGAGGGCCAGTCCTTCATGTCGCCGACCTTGTCCGGCTTCGGCGGCAGCAGTCCCTCGACGAGGTTCGCGCGGTACGCGTCCGTCTCCGTGCGCAGCTCCAGCGCGCGGGCCGCGGCGTAGCGCACCTCGGGCCGTCCGCTGGACAGCGCGCTGGCGAGCAGGTCGGGCGGCTCACCGCGACGGGTGGCGCGCAAGTCCCGCGCGAGGACGATGGCGAACACCATCTCCTGCACCTCGCGAGCGCGGTCCTCCAACCCGTGCAGCAGGCCACCGTCGCCCTCGGAGCCCAGGGCCGCGAAGGAGAGGATGGCGCCCAGCCGGATGGGCAGGTGGTCATGGCGCAGGTTGCCGGTGAGCACCGGCAGCGCTCTCGCATCACCCAGGCGAGACAGGCCGTCCGCGCCCCACGAGCGCACCGCCACGTTGGCGTGGCTGAGCGCGTCCAGCAGATAGCCCTCGTCGCCCCGACGACTGGCGGTGGCGAGACCGCGCGCGCCCTGCTCCTGCAAGTCCCCCAGCTCGCTCGTCAGCAGCGTGGTGGCGAACCAGGACAGGAGCCGACGCGAGCCCAGCGTCGCGAGCGCGCGGGCGCCGCGGATGCGCAGCGGGATGAGGAACGCGGGCGGGTACTGCCGCTCCAGCTCCTTGTCCATCAGGTTGCGCATCGGCTCGATGATGTCCTCGGCGCCACGGGGCGCGAGCAGCTCGGACGCGCGCACGCGCACCGGCAGCGAGGCGGAGGACAGGCCCGCGAGCAGCGGCCCGTTCTCGCTCGGAATCAGCTTGTCGAGCGCCTCCAGCGCGGCGACGGCGACGTCCAGTTCCTCGTCCTGCACGCGCTTGAGCAGCGGCGAGCGCAGGGGCTCGGCGGGCGCGTGCACGGAGCCCTTCGCGGCCAGCACGCGCAGGGCGGGGTGCGTCGACGCGAGCGCGGCCAGGTGCGGCTCGGGCTTCTCCTTGCCCACCAGCTTCACCCACGCCTCGTACGCGGCGGTGGCGACACCCACGTCGCGGTCCTCCACGGACTTCTTCAGCCGCTCCTGCGCCCAGCCCTCGGCGCCGCGCTGCGCGAGCACCTCCACCGCGCGGTTGCGCAGGTCCGGGAAGCGGCCCGCGAGCGCGCGGTCCAGCGCCTTCTCCGGCACCTTCTCGTTCCACGCCCACAGCGTGCGGAACGCCTCGCTCCGCACCTTGGCGGACTCGTCCTCCAGCGCGTCACCGAGCAGCGGCTCGGCGCCCTGGGACGCGGCGCCCAGCTTCACCAGCCGGTCCAGGCCGCGCACGCGCACGTCCTCGTGACCGGAGCGCAGGGCCGCCTCGGCGGAGGCCAGCGGCGCCTCCGCGTCCAGCGCCACCACGGCGTCGAGCGAGGCCGCGCGCACGTCCGCGTTCTCGTCGTCCAGCATCCACACCAGCCGCTCACGGGCGCGAGCGTCCTGGAGCGCCTGGAGGGCGGCGGCGGCCTGACGGCGGATGGCGGGGTCCGGCTCGCGGGAGAGCTGCAACAGCGCGCCCAGCGCCCGGGCATCCCCCAACTGCGCGAGGCCCCGAGCACCCCGGACGGCGGTGTCCGGCGTGCGGCAGGCCATGGCGGCCAGCAGCGGCTCCAGGTCGCTCTCCGTCAGCGAGGCCCCCACGGCGCCCTGCGCGGGCATCGCGTCGCGCGCGGCCTGCACGTCCGCGTCCGTGAGCGCGGCCGTCTGTCCCTGCCGCGAGCGCTGCGCGAGCCTGCGGGCCACGTCCTTGGTGGAGCGCGCGAAGTCCTCGTCGCGGCTCTCCAGCGCGTGCGCCAGGGCGCGGCGCTCCAGCACGCGGATGGTGAAGGCCACGCGGCGCACGTCCGCGTCGGCGTCATCCAGCGCGCGGGCGACCAGCGGCTGCAGCTGGGCGTGGCCCAGGAGGCCCGCCCCAGCGATGCGCACCAGCACCTCCACGCGCAGGCGCGGCTGGCCCCGCTCGAACGCGGCGCGCAGGGGCTCGGTGTCGGCGGGCGCGGAGACCTCGGAGAGGGCGTCCAGCGCGGCCAGCCCCACGGTGGCGTCCGCCTCACCCAGCTTGCTGGCGATGAGCGCGGGGACCAGCGGGGACGCGCGGCCCAGCTTCGCCAGGCGCTTGAGGCCCGCCACGCGCATGTCCACGAAGCGCGACTCCAGCGCGGCGCGGGGCGCGGCCAGCGGCGACTCGGTCTCCAGCACGTCGAGGGCCTTGAGGGCCTCCTCGCGCACCTGGGGATGGTCGTCGTCCAGGCGCTCGCGCAGCTTCGGACGGGCGGCGACGCGGCCCTTCTCGCCCAGCTCGCGGGCGGCGAGGCGACGCACCTCCGCCTCCTTGTCCGTGGAGAGCACCTGGAGCACGAAGTCGAGCGCCTCGGTCTCCTCCAGCGCCACGGCCTCGCGCACGGCGGCCTCTCGCTTGGGGCGCCCCGCCTTCAGCGACTCCGTCAGCAAGTCCAGCCCGTGCCGCGACACGGCCTGCCCGTTGGCCGGCTTGCCGTCCGTCTCGATGCCGAAGCGGAAGACGCGCCGGTCCTCGCCCGCCGTGAAGATGGCGCCCAGCGACGTGCGCGCCTCGCGCGGGTTGGCGGGCGCCACGAACACCAGCGCGTTCACCGGCTTGCTTCCGCAGTCCAGCGTGCGCGGCTTGCGACGCTCATCCAGCCGCCACACCTTCACCTTGCCGTCGCTGCCCGCGGACCAGACGCGGTCGCCCGGCTCCTCGTCGTCCTGCGCGGCGGGCGTGGGCGGGAAGACCAGCGCGAGCACCGCTCCGGCGTGACCGGAGTCCTTGTCGCCGCGCACCTCGAACTCCACCGCGCCCACCAGGTACCAGAAGCGCACCTTGCCGTCGTCGCCACCGGAGGCGAGCCGGCCGTCGCGCGGCGTGAAGGCCAGCGCGCGCACCGCGCCCTCGTGACCCGCCATGTCCCGGCGCTCGCCCGTGGCCTTGGTGAACGAGCGCACGACGCCGTCATCACCGCCGCACGCGACGAACGTCCCGGACGGGTCCACCGCCACCGCGCGCAGGGGCTGCGGCGACGCCTTCCACTCGTGCACCTTGCGCGCGCCGTCCCACTCCCACCCGCGCACCACACCGTCCGCGCCGGCGCTGAACAGCACCTTGCCCTCGGGGCTGGAGGCGAGCGCGGTGACGCCGCCCGGGTGCGCGTCGGTGAGGCGCGTCTGCACCTGCCCGTCGGAGACGGTGCCCAGGCACAGGGTGCCGTCGGACAGGGCCGCGGCGAAACGCTCGCCCGACAGGGCCAGGGCGCTCACGGCGGAGGGGAGCTCACTGCTCCACAGCACCTTGTTGGAGGCCAGCTCGTACGCGGTGAGGCGGCTGGGCGCGGACGCGCGGGCGCCGCCGAGCAGCAGCACGCGGGGGTTCGCCGCGAGCGCGCGGAGCTTTTCGATGTTGCCGATGGCGAGGACGGACATGAAGTTCTTTCCGGGGCGCCCATCGGGCACCCGTTACGCTTGGAATGCCGACGCTCAGAAGCCCCCGAGCTGCGCGCTCGGATGCGCGGTGCGCAGCTGGACCAGGGACGCCAGGCAGCTCTGCCACTCACCCTTCGCCATGGAGCCGGTGAACTCCCCGAGCACCGGCGCGATGACCCGGGCGAAGCTCTCGTCCTCCAGGCCCAAATCTCGAACCAGCTCGATGACCCGGCGCTTGGCGACGCTGGCCGACAGGCGCTTCTGCACCTCGCCCTCGCGCGCCTCCTTGGCGCGGCCCGGGGGCAGACCGAAGAGCATCTTGCGCAGGAACTCGCGCAGGGCCGGGACGTCCGCGAACGGCGCGCCGCCACCCGTGGCGGGGGCCTCCTTCGCGCCCGCGGGCTTCCACCCCTCCGGCAGGTGCGTGGGGCGGTGCTTCTCCCAGAGCAGGCGCACCGCGAACAGCCCCACCTCGCGGTCCGCGCTCTGCATCAGCCACGTGAGCCGCTCGGCGCCGCCCAGCCGCGCGTAGTGCCGGCGGATGAGCTCCACCGCCACCTCGCGCGTGCTGCGCTTGGTGCTCTCCGTGAGGGAGAAGACCTTCACCGGGTCCAGCTCCTCGGGGTGCAGCACGTAGCGGGCGTCCGCGCCCTCCTCACCCGCGCGCAAGAGCGCGTCGTAGGCCAGGTTGCGGATCTCCTTCGCCTCGGCGTCCGCCAGCTCGTACACCCGCGTGTGCCAGCCCCACGCGCGCAGCTCCGCGCGGGTGACGGCGAGCGCGAAGCGGCGCACGTCGTCGCGCGCGTCGAACAGCGCGGGCCACAGCTTCTCCGGCGTGTACGCCTTGCGAGGCGCCTTGGGCTTGATTTCGTACGACTTCGACTCCGGCTGCTCCGGCCCGATGATGGGGTGGTGGCAGCGCAGGTACGTCTGGGCGAACGCGCGCACGGGCACCGGCTGCTTGGCCCCCAGCGCCAGCTCGAACAGGCGCTCCAGGCCCGCCGCCGCGTCCCCCGTGTCGCTGAAGTCCGCGGGCGCCACGTACTCGAGCAGGTAGCGGTGCGCGAAGTCGTGCAGCGTCGGGTCGGCGCGCCGCGCCAGCGCCAGGAGCCAGGGCACCGTGAGCTGCCGCGCGGTGAACAGCTTGCGGTTGCCCAGGAGCGCCAGCGCCACGTGCCGGTGCTTCGCGCTGAAGACCAGGCCCTTCACCTTCTCCACGTCCAGCCCCGGCAGGCTGTCCGCGCGCTGCAGCCACGTGGCCACCTGCGAGCCGATGCGCGGGTGCGCCGTCTTGTCCAGAAGCCACTCCGGACCGATGGCCGCCGGCGCGTACGACGACAGCGCCTTCACCACCAGGCCCTCCACCGGGTACGGCTTCTTCGTCAGCCGCGGGTCCTCCAGCAGCTCCTTCCAGAACGCCACCGGCATCTCCCCGGCCGCGTACTTGGACTGCACGTACCCCTTGGCCCAGTTGAGCTGCTCGGAGGTGCCCAGGTACATGTCCCGCAGGAAGCCCGACGTCAGCTCCGCCCGGTCGAACGACTGCTCCAGCGACTTCGCCGCGAACGCCGCCGTCGCCTTGTGGGGCAGCAGCCGCCCCAAGAGCTCCATCCCCAGCTCGCGCGGGTTGCGCTTCTCCAACGTGGCGGCCGCGAAGGCCTTCACGTCGTTCTCGCCCTTGGCCACCAGCTCCACCAGCCGCTCGGCGGACAGGTCCTGCGCGTGCGCCCGGGCGTACTCGATGGCGTACGTGCGCGCCTTGCCACTGGGTGACATCAGCAGCGCGATGACCGCGTCGTGCAGGCCCAGCTCGCGCAGCTTGCTCTGGTGGAACTCAGGGGAGCCCTGCAGCGTCTCCACCAGGAAGTCATGGGCGCTGGCCAGGGGACGGCGCGCCAGCCGGTCCAGCCACGCGGGCGTCACCTTGCGCAGGCTCTCCGGGAAGTCCTTGCGCAGGCCCTGGATGGCGAAGCGCGCGGCGGGGTCCGACATGCACGTGTCGAGCAGCCGCATCAGCGCGTCCGGCGAGCGCTTCCACGCCTCCGTGTACGCGCGGTGCTTCACCATGTCGGCTGGCGGCTGGATGCCGAAGGAGGCGCCCGTGTATTTGCCGGTCTCGTGCGCCCAGATGTGGTGGGCCACCCAGACGGAGTACCAGGACGTGTCCTCCTGGTAGTGGCGCAGCACCTCCGCGGCGAACTGCGGGTACAGCTCCGGGACGGCGGCGCCCAGGTGACGCAGGTAGCGCCACGCGCGGCGGCGCAGGTACTGGAGCGTCCCGCCAGAGACCTCGTGCTTGTAGGACTGCCGGCGCTCGACGTCGAAGCGCCACGCGAGCACGCCGAACAGCTCCGCGTCGTGGTCGGCCTCGGCCAGCTTGTAGATGCGCTTGAGCCCGCCCCACAGGCCGAACTTCAGGTCCGCGTTGGCGGCCAACTCCAGCAGCACCGCTCGCGACGCGTTGGTGTTCTTGCGGTACAGCGCCACCAGCAGGTCCGCCAGCGCCAGCCGCGCGGGCTGGGGCACGTCCTTCTGGGCCAGGAAGCGCTGCCACGCGTCCGCCGAGGCCTCACGCCGTGAGTCGCTGTCGTAGCGGGCCTGCGCCTGGGCGAGCGAGCGCAGCAGCTTCTCGAAGGTGAAGGCGTCCTTCGGCGGGGCCTTGCCTTCCTCCGGCTCCGGCTCCTCCTGCTCCAGGAGGGCAAGCACGGCATCGGCCAGGTCCGGCGACTCCGCCTGGGCCAACCGCTCGAGGTCTGCTGCGTTCAGCGCGTCGCTCGTCGACATGGGCCAGGGGACTTAGCACATGCCGCCACTGCTGGCAGTGTGCGTACGCCCGACGCCAAGACTTCTCGCTTTCGGATGTTCCGCGAGTCGTAGGAAGCCGTTAATCCACGATGTCCGCGCCGGCGCCGAACAGCGAGCGATTCTTGCGGCTGTCGAAGTAGGTCAGGTCGACCAGCAGCGCGCTGGCCAGCACCAGTTGACGCAGCCGGCCGTCGGTGCACGAGGGCTGGAACTCCAGGCTGAAGTTGTCCGCGTCGCTGAAGGTCTCCTGCAACAGGCCGCTCCACTTCTTGCGGATGACGGCCACCTCCTCGCCGCGCTGGAGGATGCGGAACGTCCACGGCCTCCAGAAGGGCCCCTCCACCGTGGCCAGCACCGCGCCGGTGGACGACACGATGTCGAAGCGCCGGCCGAACAGGCGCAAGCGCTGGACGATGTCCCCCATGGGGCGGCCGTCCCACGCCGTCACCTCCGCGCGGGCGAAGAAGAGGTGCCAGGGCAGCTCCACCGCCATCGCCAGCGTGCCGCCCACCGTCATGCACTCCAGCCGGGCGCGGTAGAAGGGCCAGAAGTTCCGCGCCAGCCGGGACATCCACCCCTCGCCCGTCTCGCCCACGTACACGGTCCCCCGGCCGTCCTCGCCAGAGACCTCGTACTTGTTCTTCCCCTCCCAGCCGATGAGGATTTCCAGCGCCTCGCGGAACTGGCGCATGCGCAGCGTGGTCGCCGTCAGCACGGCCTCCAGCGACAGCCGCAGCTCCAGGCTCATGTAGCGCGGGTCTCCCGGAGGCCCCTTGCCCGCGAGCGCCGGCGCGGGCTCCTCGGGAGGGGAGGCCCCTGCGTCCTGCGGCCCGGGGCGGGCCTTGCGCGCGCCCCAGTCCAGCTCCAGCTCCGAGTCGGTGCCCCACCCTGGCTTGTCACCCATGGAAGCTGCGCTTAAGCGGCCTTGCGCGCGGGCGCAAACGCCTCACTCGGACTCCGAATCCTCCGCCACCTCGAAGGACTCCAGCGGGTGCCACATGGGCTGGACGTCGAGCGTGACGACGCCGCTCGCGGGCAGGTCCACCTCGCCCCGGTGGACCTGTTGCCGGCGCGTGTCGAAGTTCATGCTGGTGAAGAAGAACGTGTAGTGCCCGGCGGTCAGCTCCTCGAACGTGGTGTCGGTGTAGGGCCAGGACTGGACCGCCAGCTTCCGGCCGAACTGCTCCAGCTCCAGCATCGACTTGGGCAGCAGCATGTCGCCGGGGAACAGGTAGGTGTTCAGGAGGGCCACGCGCTCGGTCATCATCGTGCCCCGCGTGGGGATGCTGAGCTTCAGCGTCGTCGCCCCTGCCATCTCCTGGAAGTGGAGCACCTTGCGCTCGTCGAGGCCCAGGCGCACGCGCTGGGGGAGGAAGCGCACGGTGTCGCCCTGGAAGTTCGTGTCCTCCTGGGGCGCGACGGCGTACTCGCCGGGCGGCAGGCCCGAGACGCGGAACGTCCCGTTGCCCCGCTCCACGCTCACGGAGTCCTCGGGGGTGAGCAGGTTCACCACCTGGACATCGGTGTCCACGGGGCGGCCCTCGCGGTCCTTCACGGTGCCTTCCAGTCGCGCGCCGGAGGACACGCGCAGCTCCAGCGGCGCGCCGCCGTCGCCCACCTGCTCGGTGCGCGGCAGGTAGTCCGGATGGGTGAGCGTCAGCACCAGCGGCCCGGCCTCGAGGGGCGGGAACTCGAAGGTGCCATCCGCGCGGGTGATGACCGATGCGAGCGAGGGCCGTCCCTCATCCAGGTCCTCCGAGCCCTCGTCCCGAGGTGTCACGGCGCTGGGCGGATTCACCTCCACCTCCAGGCCCACCACCGGCGCGGAGGTCCTCGCGTCCAGCACGCGGCCGCGCAGCCGGCGTCCGGCCTTGAGCACCACGTCGCCCAGGTCCAGGTCCTGGCCCCGAGGGACCTCCACCTGGCGCACCACGCGCGTGAGCCCCGGGGCCTCGATGGTCAGCCAGGCCGCGCCCGGCTGCTCCATGGACACCTGGAAGGCGCCGTTGGCGTCACGGAAGAACACGTCGTCGACGGTGAAGCGGGTGACGGGCGTGCCGTCCTCTCGCACCAGGCGCCCGCGCACTCCGCCCACGTAGCGCACCACCAGCTTCAAGTCGGCCGTGCCCGCCTGCGCCTGCACGCCGGAGATGCGCTGGGTGTCGTCGACGTCCGGCGTATCGGAGCCGCGCAGCGTGTAGCCCGCCATCGTCAGGTCCACGCGGTAGCGCCCCTGCGACAGGTGCTCGAGCGTGAAGCGCCCCTGCTCGTCGGATTGGGCCTGCGCGGGAGGAGGCAGGGGCGCGTGGTGGACGAACCGTCGCCGGCTCGTGTCGGGCTCGGTCAGCGGATAGGCGAAGACGCTCGCGCCGGGCAGGGGCGTGCCGGCCTCGTTCACGACGAGCCCGGAGATGGACAGGCCTCCGTCCAGCCGCACCGTCACCGTCTTCGTCTCGGTGGCCGTCACCGTCACGTCGACGGTGGCATCCCCCACGCCGCGGTGCTCGAACGTGGCGCGCAGGGTGAACCGGCCCGGTGGCACACCCTCCAGTCGGAAGGCGCCCTGCGCGTCGCTGCGCACAAAGATGGGCACGGGCTCCTCCTCGCCCGCGGGCGTCAGCGTGACGCTCACGTTCGGAATCGGGGTGTCCTTCAGGTCCACCACGGTGCCCACCACGCGCGCGCCCGGCTGCATCACCACGCGGACGTCCTGGGCGGGCGCCTCCACTTCCACGGTGGTCGCGAGGAACCCCGGCACATCGGGGGTGAGCCGGTGGAGGCCGGGCGAGGGGAGGTTGAGCACGAAGCGCCCCGCGTCATCCGTCAGCGCGTCGATGACCGGCCCATCCGCGAAGGGCGCGTCCGGGTCTCCATGCTCCACGTCATGGGGCTTGCCGTCGCGCCGGCCCTTGGGCTGACGCAGCCACTTCATGGCGGAGAGGGTGATGTCCGGCAGCGGTGTGCCCGCCGCGTCGACCAAGACGCCCTCGATGACGAAGGCCCGCTCCATCGTGAGCTCCACGGCGGGCGTGCGGTGGGTGACCTCCACCTCTTTGGTCTCGGTGGGCAGGAAGCCCTTGGCCGACACCGTGAAGTGGTGGGTGCCCAGCGTCGCCTCTTCCAACTCGAAGCGCCCGTCCGCTCCCGTCACGGTCTCCGTGTCGGTGTAGACGGCGCCGCGGGAGCTGGCGAGCACCGTGGCGCCCTCGATGGGCTGACCCGCGGTGTCGCGCACCGAGCCCGTCACGCGCACGAGCGTGCCCAGGCGCACCGTCACCTCCGCCTCGGTCTGCTCCTCGTCGAGGGTCGTCTCCGCCTGTCCCTGGTGTTGTCCGTGACGGGCCTTCAGGACGTAGTCGCCCGGAGGAAGCCCCTCCAGGACGAAGCGCCCGCGCGCGTCCGTCTCGGCGGTGACCCGGGTGTCGACGACCTCCACGAGGGCGTTGGCGACGGGCTGCTCGTCGAGGAGGACCTGGCCGACGATGTCGCGGGGCCGGTGGAGCACGATGTCCTCCGCCTCGAGCTCCTCGGGCGAAATCGCCCGCACGCACGGACCGACCAGCTGGTCGTCGTCCACCTGGAGTCCGTAGGTGCTCGCGGGCAGCGGGCCCAGCGTGAAGCGGCCGTCGGAGTTGCTCGTCGTCTGGAAGAAGCGCGAGTGCCCGGTGTGGAAGAGCGTCAGCTTCGAGCCCGCCACGGGGCGCAGGGCCTCGTCGACGACGCGGCCGGCGAAGACGACGCTCGGCTCGAGCACCAGCTCCACGTCCTGGGTGCCCGTCGTCACCTCCGTCGCGAGCGCGGCGCCCTTCGCGCCCACGGCCCACAGCGCGACGGTGCCCTCGGGGAGGTTGTGCACTTCGAAGGCGCCCTCCGCGTCCGTGGTGACGCGCGCCACCACGGGCGTGTCGCCCCGGCCCGCCTGGATGAGGTCGCGCAGGGTGGCGAGCATGTCCGGGTCCTCGCACTCCGTCGCGGAGAGCGGGGTGTCGACGTCTGTTCCACAGGGGCGCAGCGAGAGCGACTCGCCGGGGAGGGCGCGCGAGACGGAGAGCTCCACGCCCGACGCGGGGCTCTTGTCGGCGGCGAGCACGCGGCCCCGGAGGCTCAGCGTCCCGAGCATCTGGGCCAGCGGCGCGCTGTAGGAGGGGGGGATGGAGGCCGGCGAGGTGGAGGGCTCGGGAGGCGAGTCCTGGAGGAGCACGAAGGCCACGCCCGCGCCCAGGGCGAGCACCGCGAGCGTGAGCGCCAGCACCAAGGGCCTTCGCATGGTTTCCTCCCCGTCGGAGGCCCACGGTAGCAGGGCTTCCGGGAGGAAGTCGCCGGGGGCTCAGGCGCGGGCGGAGAGCGCTTCCAGGCGGGCCTTCTCGGCGACGATGAGGTCGCGGACGTGGTCACGCAGCGCGGCGACGTCGTGGAAGCCCGAGGGGTCCACCGGAGGCATCACCTGCACGTGGCAGTGCGCGGAGGTCTCCAGCACCAGGCCGTGCTTGGGCAGGGTGCGCGCGGTGCCGGTGAGGACGATGGGGATGATGGGGCACTGCGTCTTGAGGGCGAGCGCGAAGGCGCCGTCCTTGAAGGGCTTGAGCTGGCCGTCCTCGGAGCGGGTGCCCTCGGGGAACATGAGGATGGGGACGCCGCGCGCGAGCCACGCCTCGGACTGGGCCAGCATCTTCAGGATGCTCGCCTTGTCGCCACGCACCAGCGGCACGTAGCGGTTGAGGTGCATGTTCCAGCCGATGAGGGGCAGCTTGAAGTTGGCGGCCTTGGAGACCCACTTGAAGGGGCGGTACAGGCCGAAGAGCACGAGGATGTCGCCGAGCGACTCGTGGTTGGACACGAGCACCGCGGCGCCCTTCCACGGCAGGTGCTCGCGGCCGTCCACCTTCAGGTGCCACAGCGGATTCACGTAGAAGTAGAGCTGCGCCCAGAAGCACGAATACAGGTGCAGCACGAGCCCGTTCCGGTCGAAGGGCGTGGTGAGCGCCCAGACCACGACGGCTCCGAGGAAGAGCAACAGGCTGGAGATTCCGAGGAACGTCCAGAAGACGATGGAGAACAGGAGTCGAATGGCGCGCAGTGTGCCACAGGCCCGGGAGGGAGATAGCGGGGAGTTGAGCGCGCCCGTCATCCCGCTCTGCGCGTGGTGGAGGCGTCGTGGGCGTCGAGCATGAGCAGGCGCGCGCCCTCGGCCTCGAACAGGGTGCGCAGCCAGGGGTGGCAGGTGAAGGCAATCACCTGTTGTTGCTCGGCGAGCCGGGCGAGCAGGTGGATGGCGCCTCGGGCGCGCGTGGGGTCGAAGTTCACCAGGATGTCATCCACGATGAGCGGCAGCGCGCCCCGCGTCTCTCCGAAGTCACGGACCACGGCGAGGCGGAAGGCGAGGTAGAGCTGCTCACGGGTGCCGCGCGAGAGCTGGGCGGCGGACCAGTCGCGCTGGCCATCGCTGACGCGCAGCTCGCGCTCGTCACCGGCGGGGATGAACACGCGGCGGTAGCGGCCCTCGGTGAGCAGGGCGAAGTGCTCGGAGGCGAGTTGGACGACGCGGGGCTGTTGCTCCTCCTCGAAGCGATGGCGGGCGCGGTTGAGCAGGGCGAGGGCCAGCTTGTCCTCGGCGTAGCGGGTGGCGAGCTCGGCGACCTTGGCGCGGAGGGTCTCCTCCTGGATGCGCAGGCGTGAGAGCAGGTCGTCGTTCTCCCACTGTTCGAGTTGGTTGCGCGTGGCGCCCTGTTCGGTGAGGACGTCCTTGAGCTTCGACTGTGCTTCCGAGTGACGCGAGCGCACCTGTTCCAGGGTGATGCGCAGGCCGTCCGCGCCGCCGAGGGAGCGGAGGGCCTCGCGGACCTGCGCGTCGGAGAGACCGGTACGGGCCTCGATGCGTTGAGCCAGCTCGCGGGTCTGTCGGACGAGCTCGGCGTAGCGGCGAGCCTGCACGGCGCGACGACGGAAGGTCTCCTCATCACCACCGCCACCTTCGTGCAGCAGGGCGGCGAGCGCGGCGTCCTCGGACTGACGGAGTGTGTCGAGGCGCGCCTTCTCCTCACGCAGCTCGCGACGACGCTCGTCGACGGCGCGCCGCTCGGTCTCGCGCTCACGGTCCGCGTCGAGCGCCGAGTTCACGCTCGCGACGAGGGACTCCGTGCTCCTGGCGGAGAGGGGGTCTTCGTCGTGGGGTGGATCATTGTTGGCATGCGTGAACAGTCCCCGCGTCAGCTCATGGAGCCGCGTCACCACCGCCGTGCAGGTGGCCTCATCCGTACTGACAGCTGCCTCCTCGGCGCTCACGTCCTGCCAGCGCTGTCGGAGCGCGGAGGCCTCCCGCCACAGCGTCAGCGCCGCGAGTGCGGGCAGTCCCGAGGGGAACTTCCGTGACGCCAGGCACACCGCCAGTTCGGCGTTCAGCGTCGCGAGCCGCCCCTCATGTCCACGCAGTGTCTCGCCCGCCTGTCGCTCATCACGCGAGGCCACATCATGGCTGGCACGCAGCACGTCCCGCTCGCGCAGCAGCACCTCGCGCCGTCCCGCCTTCTCCAGCAGGTCCGCCAACAAACCCTCGCGCACGGTGATGTCCGCGAGCGTCGCCAGCGGCGCGAGCCCCGCCTCCATCGACGCCGTGAGCAGCTCCCGGTGCAGCACCTCCTCGCGAGCCGCCAGTCCCGCGAGCGTCGCGCGGAGCCGCTCCTCCGTCTGCTGTCGCTCCCGCAGCCGCGCCGCCTGCGCCGCGCGCTCCACATCCCGAGCCGACTCCACGCGCCGCCGAGCCAGCTCCACCAGACCCGTGAGCAGCAATCCACCCGCGAGGCACATCGCTCCCGCCGCCGTGCCCCCCATCAACCACGCACCCACGGCCAGCGCCACCACGATGGCCGCGGCCGCCGGCACCCACCACACCGGAATCACCGCGACGTTCGGCGCCCCGGGCCCCACGCCGGAATTGCGAGAGCCCTCGAGCTGTCGCCGGGTCTCCTCCTTCTTCTCCCCCAATCGCTCCAGCTCGCCGCGCACATCGCGCATCCGACGCGAGCCCGCCTGTTGCTGCCGCACATGCGAGGGCCGCACATCCGGCAGCTCCGCGAGCTCCGATTCCAACCGGGCGAGCACTCCATCCAACCGCTCCCGCTCGGAGCGAGCCCGCCCCCAGGCGGCGAACGACTCCCGCCGTCCCGTCTCCTCCGCCTCCAATCGCGTCGACAGCGACTCCAATCCCGCGCGAGCCCCCGCGCTCAAGTCGAGCCCCATCAACCCCGCGCCGTCGACGCCGAGCCCCAGCTCCTCCAGCGACATCTCCACCTGACGCCGCTTCACCCGCAGCGCCGCGCGCCGGGCCGGCAGCGCGCGAATCCGCTCCGAGTGCTCCGCATACGAAGCCAGCGCCGAGCGCAGCGCCTCCTCCCGCCCATGCACCGGCGAAGGCGTGGCCAGCCGCGTCAGCTCCGCCTCCGTGGAGGACAGCTTCTCCGCGAGCCGAGCCACCTCGCCGCGATAGCTGCGACTGCGCTGGAGCGCATCCTCCAGTCGCGCCTCGCCACCCTCGGGGAAGGTCTCCAGGGATGGCAGGCCCTCCAGCTCCGCCCGAGCCTCCGCCAGCGTGGTGACCTCACTCAACGCCGAGGACAGTCGCTCCAGCCGCTCCAACTCGCGCCCATCCTCCAGGACCCGCGTCTCCAGCCCGACGAGCTCCCCACCCAGCGCCTCCAATCGCTCGCGCTTCGCGAAGTAGAGCGCGGGCCGGTTCCCCTGCTCGCGAAGCTGCTCCTGCACCTCCTCCAGCTCGCGGAGCTTCACGTTCAGCTCGGGGTTCGTCCCGCTCGGCTTGTAGAGCCGCTCCGCGCTCTTGCTCAGCGCGGACATCGCCTCCGGCAATCGCCGGGCCCCGCGCATGCTCGCGGCCACCAGCGCATCGGAAGCACCCCGAGCCTCCGTGAGCTGCTCGAAGCCCGCGAGCTCCTCCAGCCGGAAGGCGAAGACATCGAAGTACAGCTCCCGCGTGACATGTCCGCGCGCGTCCTTCAGGCGCTCCTCGGACACCGGCTCGCCATCGGCTCCGAGCACCGTGAGGCTCTCCGCCTTCCGTCCGCGAGGCGTCGCCATGCGCCGCACCGTCAACGCCCCCGTCGCCGTGAAGAGCCGCAGCTCACCGCCGAAGGGCGTGTCCTCCTCGGAGGGCGCATACCGCTCCGGATGCCCGCGCTTCTCGAAGCCGAACAACATGGCGCGCAGGAAGGCGAGCAGCGTGCTCTTGCCGGCCTCGTTGGGCCCGTACATCAGGTGCAGTCCAGGGCCCAGCTCCAGCGACAGCTCGGAGAAGTGCCCGAAGCGTCGCACCCGCAGTGAGTCGATGCGCAAGCCCGGCTTCATGCCCCGTCCTCCTCGTGCAGCGCCTCGACGCCCAGCAGGCTCGCGCGGGACACCCACTCCTTGCGTGGCGTCTCCAGCACGTCCACGCCCAGGCGCTTGAGCTTCTGTCCCAGGCTGCCGAGCGCCTCCTCCTCCCACAGGCGCGTCAACGCACCCGGGTCCTCCTCCAGCGCGCGCGCCTCCTCCAGCAGCGTGCGAGCGAACCCGCCCTCCGCCGTGAGCGCATCCCAGTCCAGCTCGGGACGGCTCGAATCCCGCAGCGACTCCAGCAGCACCGGAGGATGTCCCGCCGCCAGCTTCGCGCGAAGCCCCTCCTCCAGTTGCGAGAGCGCCCCCGGCCGAGCCAGCTCACGGTGCAGCGGCCCGCGTCCCGTGAGCACCACGCGCACCGCGTGCCCGTCCAGCTCCTGGGCACACGCCGCGTCCACGGCCTCGCTCAGCGTGCCCATCAACCCATCCAGCGTGGCCACGCCCGTGAGCGGCACCTCCACCCGATGCCAGCGCACCGTGTCCACGGGCACGAAGCGCCGCCGCGTCCCGCCGTCCTCCACCTCCACCAGCACGCAGCCGCGCTCACCCGTCTCCAGCACATGCCGACCCTGCGGATTGCCCGGGTACACCGCGAGCCCGCCGCCGGGGAGCATCAGCTCGCCGCGCGTGTGCACGTGTCCCAGCGCCCAGTAGTCCAGCCCGCGAGCGCCCAGGCCCGCGGGAGTGCAGGGGGCGTAGTTCGCATGGCCCTCGGCGCCGCCCAGGTTCGCGTGCAGCAGGCCCACGCTGAAGCCCTCGCCAGTGCGACGGAAGCGGGAGGACAGGTCCTCGCGCACCTCCACGTCGGGATACGAGATGCCCTGCACGCGGCACAGCCGGCGGCCCTCGCGCCGCACCTCGGCCTCCTCCCAGTCCGGGCCGAAGACCTTCACCGAGGACGGCAGCCCGAGCGTCCCCGTGTCACCGCTGAGCGGATCATGATTCCCGTGGACGATGAACGCCTCGATGCCCGCGACGTGCAGTCGCTCCAGCTCCCGGCGCAGGACGAGCCGTGCGCGCACGGAGCGGTCCTTCACCTCGAACAAATCTCCGGCGAGCAGCAGGAAGGTGACGCGCTCGCGCAGGCACAGGTCGACGATGCGCGCCAGGGCGCGGAAGGTAGACTCCTGGAACCGGGTCAGCAGCGGACCGTGGGCGGCGATGCCGCGGAAGGGCGTGTCCAGGTGCAGGTCGGCGGCGTGGACGAACTTGAAGTGCATGGCGGGCCCCGCACCGTACCTGAAGCACGGCGCGGCACTCGTTTCCAGCCCGCAGACGCGCGCGCGATGTCCGACAGTCGCGAGGCGACTAGTCCTGGGTGACGTCGAGCCTCCGCCACGCGAGCTGTAGCGTGCGAGACATCGTGCCACTCGCGGGGATGTCCAGCTCCTCGGTGTGGAAGCGACCGAGCGCGTCGGGCGTGAGGAAGAAGACGGTGACCCTGCCCTGCGGGACATGGGCGAACACCACTTCGGTGTCCCCCATCTCGTAGGTGCCGGAGATGCCCTGGAACATGACCTGGCGGAGCGCGGCGGGGCTCGTGGGCGGAGGCACGCTGCCGGGCACCAGCGCCATGTCCACGCCCTTGTCCGTGGGAACGAGCAGCTTCACGGTGGCGCCGCCCGCTGCGGGCTTGAACTGCACGGACACCTCACCGCTGGCGGGCACGTCCACCTGCTGTGGCAGGTAGGCCAGGGTCCGGCTCTGCCGACCGCGAGGCTCCATCCGCAGCGTGTACTTCCCGGGGTTGAGCGCGCTCGCCTTGCCGGCGCCGTTCTCCAGGACGATGGCGCCCTCGGCGCCCGGGCCTTGATAGCTGACGAAGCCGTCGATCTTCTTCCCCTGCGCATCGCGCGCCGTCACGTTCAGCCGCGCGCCGGGGTCCATGCGCACCGTCACCTCGGTCTGCGTGGCGTTGATGGGAACGAACTGCTCGCGGTAGCGCTCGTGCAGGAACAGCCGGAGCGTGAGGGGGCGGGCTTCCAGCTTGCCCAGGTCGAAGCGGCCGTCGCGGTCCGTGGTCTTCAGGACGAGCTGTCGCGGGAAGTTGTCGCCCTCGTCGCGCAGCTCGCTGTCGAGCGCCACCAGGACATTCTCCGCGGGCTCTCCCGTCGTCGCGTCCAGGACGACGCCTGTGAGCGCGCGGCCCGCCTCGAGCCGGATGTCCCCCAGGTCGACGTCGGCGGACGCCTCGCCGCCTTGCACGGCGCGAGACACGGTGGGCAGCCCCTCCGCGTTGAAGATGAACTGGGTGCGTCCCGCCATGGCGTGGTTGGGGAGTGAGAAGGTCCCGTCCTCGGACTCGAGCTGTTGCGCGTTGACGCGGAAGCGCGAGAGGGGCGCGCCATCCGGTCCGAGGAGGCGACCTTTGACATGCGAGTGGCGCTTCATCACGAACCGCGCCTGCTGCGTGTCCGCCTGGATGAAAAGGTTGTCGGAGCCCGTCGCCGAGGGACTGGAGGAGGGCGTGGAGCGCTCAGGCAGCAGGGTGTGACCGAGCTTTGTGGCGGCGAGCCTGTACCCGGTGGCCTCCAGGTGTCGGAGCACCGCGCGTCCGTTCGCGTCCGTGCTGACGCCCGAGGAGAAATGGTGCATCTCCGAGTGGTACTCCTCGGGAGTGGGGTCCAGCGGCCTGGCGCGCACCAGGGCCTTCTCCACGGGGTTGCCCGAGGTGTCGACGACGAGCACCTCCACGGAGCGCTCCTCAGGCAGTCGCATCGTCACCTTCGCCACGGCGCCGTCGCGCACCTCCACCTCGGCCTCGGCCTTGCGGTCCACGCTGGGGGAGGCCCGCAGCGCGAAGATGCGGTAGCGCCCGGGAGCGACGCCCTGACGGCGGAAGACGCCCTGGTCATCCGTGCCCATCGTCTCCAGGGGTTCTTGCGCGTCGTCGCCCGCGTCCACTCGACCCAGCATCACGTGGAAGCGCGGCATGGGTTGTCCTCGCGCGTCCAGCACGGTGCCTTCGACGGTGCCACCGGCGCTCAGCGTCAGGAGCACGTCCTTGGCGGGGGCGGGTGTCGGCAGGAAGAGCGGGATGAAGCGCTCGCTGAAGGTGCTCACCTTGTAGTCGCCGGGCTCGGTGGCATCGAGCACGAAGGAGCCGTCCTCGGCCGAGTAGGTGCTCTCCTGGGGCTCGAAGTCCTCGGCGTGCTGGACGGGGCGGTGCAGGTCGACCCGGATGCCCGCGAGCGGACGTCCCGAGCCGTCGACGACGCGGCCGGTGACGGACGTGGCGCGCGTGAGGGTGAAATTCTGGGAGCGCATGTTGGAGGACATGACGCGCTCCTCGGCACTGGACATGTCCACGTAGCCGTCGGCCTCGATGGTGAAGTCCCATCCTCCGGGAGCGATGGGCCCCGCGCGGTAGCGACCGTCCGGGCCGGTGAGCGTCTCCATCTCCTCGACGCGTGAGCGGTCCGTGGAGCGGAGCTTCACGCGAGCCTTGGCCACGGGGGCGCCCTGGTCGTCGATGACGCGTCCCTCGACACCGAGCGCCTCGCCAAGGTTCAGCGTCACGGGGGACGAGGGTGTCTTGCCCAGCTCCACCAGGGCGCGTGCGTACTGGCCTTCGTGTTCGGCGGTGAGCCGGTAGTGACCGCTGCCGGGCTCGAGGGTGAAGCGACCTTGCGCGTCCGTCTTCGCGCGCAGCGGCGGCCTGTCCTCCATGACCTTCTCGCGGGAGGCGAGCACCTCCACGTCCTTCACGGGAGCGCCATTCGAGAGGACGCGGCCGGTGAGCGTGTGCCGACGGCCCAGGCGGATTTCGTGAGGCGCCTCGCGGAGCTGGAGCCATTCGAGCGTGGGGCTCCAGTCCTGCTTCGCGGCGAGCAGGAGATAGGAGTCGAAGGGGAGAGGGCCGAGCTTGAAGTGGCCCCGGGCATCGGTGGTCGTGTCGAAGAAGCGGGTGTTGCGCCAGCTCGCGAGCGTGATGGCGACGCCGGGCACGGGGGCGCTGTCCTCATCGAGGACGCGACCGGACATGAACAGCGGGTCGTCGAGCATCAGCGAGACGCCGCTGCTCCCGGCGGGCACACCCGTGCGAGTCCCCGCGCCCTGGGAGGAGAGCGCGAGCAGCGTCTGGGGGCCTTCGGGTAGACCTTCGAGGACGAAGGAGCCGTCTTCGGAGGACAGTGCCTCCGCGTGCACGGGGGCCTCGCCCTGACGAGCGAGCAGCAGGGGAACGAGGATGCTCTCGGAGGCGGGCATGCAGTCGACGAGCATCCGGGTCGCCCAGGGCTCCGGGCTCAGCGCGTCGTGACGGGAGAGCAGCTCCTTGGGGCAGAGCGTCGCGGACAGCGTCTCACCGTCCTCGGGCCAGGACGCGGAGACGCGGGCACCGGCGACAGGCTTGCCCAGCGTGTCCACGACGGTGCCGCGAATGGTGAGCCCGGCGCTGGAAGGGGGCAGGGGAGCGGACGTGCGAGGCAGCGCGTCGTGCGCGGCGCGAGCCTGTCCCGTGGGTGCGCGAAGAGGGGCCGAGGGCTTGCCGCTCCACGGCTGCCACACGAGGAGCACGAGGACTCCGATGACGAGGATGCTGCCCCCCAAGAACCACCTGCGCATGCACGAGCTCCGGCTGCTGACGTCGAAGCCTCAGGATAGCAGCCGGAGCCCCACGGACCCCGTCAGGAGTGACGAGCCTCAGGGCGAGTCCAGCGCGGCGCTCTCCTGTGGAACCTCTTCCCGCGCAGAGGTGTCGCGCTCCGGAGCGATGGCGCTCATCCACACCGTGACTTCCTGCTGTGATGAGTCCACCTGCGCCTCATTCCCATTCGATTGGAGTGTGAGCGGGCGCAGGGGCACGGGTCCCAGGACGAAGAATCCATCCCGGTCGGCGTAAGCCTGGATGCTCGACTCGGATTCGGAGGCATCCTCATCGGACAGGCTCACCGTGGCATAAGATACGGGTTCCCCCGTTCGTGCATCGCGCACCACGCCGCGAATCTCGCGGCCTGCCTCCAGTCGAATCTCTCCCAGGTCGACATCGGGTCCATCCCGTCCGCCGTCCACGGTGCGTGTGACCCTGAGCGTGCCCTCCGCCTGGAAGATGAAGTGTTCTCGGTGCTCGTCGTGGATCGGCACGGAGAACGAGCCATCTGGCGAGGTCATCTGATTCAGGTCGACCTGGAACTTGCGCAGGGGTGCGCCATCAGGACCCACGAGCCGTCCTCGCGCATGCGCGAGTCGTTTCATCACCAGGCGCAACTGCCTTGCCTCCGCTCCGACGAGGACTTCGCTCTTGCTGGGACTTCCTCCCGTAGAGTGCTCTGGGAGCAGTTCATGACCTGGGAGGACCGCGTCCACGAGGTGGTCCATGTTGTCGCGAAGGCCTTGAAGGACGAAGCGCCCCTTCGCGTCAGAGAGGACACCGGGCGGCTCTCCCTCGCTGAGGATCTGTCTCTCGTCGTCCGTGGAGGCGGGCTCGCGGGGCTGGGCGCGGATGGAGGCTCCCTGGATGGGATGGCCCGACGTGTCGACGATGATTCCCTCCAACGCGTGCTCGGTGGGAAGTCGCAAGTCCACCTTCGCGACGGCGCCCTCCTTCACCTCCACGACGGCCCAGGCCTTGCGCTTCACGCTGCTCGCGACCTGCTCTGCTTGCACCCGGTATCGCCCTGGGAGGATTCCCCCGCGTGAGAACTGTCCCTGTGGATTGGTGTCCGGCGCGCTCAGGAAATCGTCGGCGATGTTTCCGTTCAACGGCGCCACGAGGACCGTGAAGCCCGGCACCGGTTGGCCCCGAGAATCCGTGAGCGTTCCCTCCACCGCGCCCCCCGCGCTCAAGGTGATGCGGAGGTCCGTCATCGGTGCCCGGACTGCCACGCGCTTCGTGACGTAGCGGTTGCTTCGCGCGATGACATGGAAGTCCGCGGGGGCAGAAGCCGCCAGCGTGAATGAACCGTCCGGGGCCGTGCGGACCTCCTCATAGGTCTGGTAGCCGTGATTCACACTCTCCAGCGACAGCGCCACGTTCCCCATGGGCTGCCCCGCGTCGTCCACGACGTGTCCCGTGATGGGGACGGCGCGCCGCAGGGCGAAGTTCCGGAGGGCCAGGTCCGGAGACAGGGTGCGCTCCCAGTGAGTACTGGTCACATACCCGGATGAACGAATGCTGAACAGCCACACCCCGGGCTCCACGGGCCCCACGCGATAGCGACCATCCGCGCCCGTGGTGGTCTCCAAGGTCAGCCACTGCATGCCCTGTGGGAACAGCGTCACGCGTGCGCCCGCCACGGCTGCCCCGGACTCGTCGTCGAGCACCGTGCCCTCGACCTGGCGCGCTTCACCCAGCCGCAGCAACACCTCGGTGATGGGTGACGCGCCCAGGGTGACCCGCGAGAGCGCGGCCTGTCCCTCTCGCTGCGCGGTGACGAGAAAAGAGCCCGAGCTCAACTCGAATTCGAAGTGTCCGCCTGAATCCGTCTTCACACGAAAGGGAACCGCCCTGGAGAACGGCTTCGCCGAGCCCACGACCACCTCCACCCCTTCCACGGGGAGCCCTCCGGAAATCACTCGTCCCGAAAGTCGGTGTGACCGGTGCATCCGAATCTCCAACGCCGCCCCTTGGGAACCCGTCTGAACGAGCACGGGGCGCCAGCCCTCTTTCGAGGCGAGCAGGAGATAGGTGTCGTGTGGAATCGGTCCGAGCTTGAACTCACCTCGGACATCCGTATGCGAGTCGAAGAAGCGAGTGTGCCGTGTGCTGACCAGCGTGAGGGAGACTCCGGACAGGGGAACGTCGTTCTCGCCCAGCACTTGTCCCTGGATGAAGGTCGGCGGTCCCAGCATCAGCTCCACGTCCTGGCTCCCCGTGGACACGTCCATGCGAGACACAGCACCATGCTCGGACAGCGCGAGCAGTGTCTGCGGCCCCTCGGGAAGGTCGTCCAGGACGTAGGCACCATCCTCCGTGGAGATCGTCTCGGCGTGTACGTGGGCTTCGCCCTGGCGCGCGAGCAGCAAGGACACGAGCATGTCCTCGCACTGGGGCAGACACTCCGCGAGGAGCCAGGGGGACGAAGGTTCTTCGTCAGGCGTTGCCCACGACGGCAGATTCTCCCGAGGGCACGGAATCGTCGACAGCGTCTCTCCCTCTTCAGGCGACGACGCGGAGACGCGAGCGCCCGCCACGGGCCTGCCCAGTGCATCCACCACGGTGCCTCGGATGGCCAGGCGGGTGCGCGGACGGGGCATGGGCGGAGACCTTCGGGCAAGGCCATCGAACGAGGCCTCGCTCCGCTGCGCCGCCTCTTCCCGCCGAGTCTCCGACGGCGCGTCATCCCCCCACAGCACCCAAGCGAGGAGCACGAGCACCCCGGCGACGATGCCTCCCACAATCCATCCACGCATGACGGGCTCCGGTGGTCCGACGTCGAGGCGTCAGGATTACGACCGGTGCCCCCGCGACTTCCTCACGACTTCTTCATGACTTCCTCACGGCTCGCTCGCGGCGACGCCGAACGTCCGCCAGACGGGCCGCACCGTGTGAGACACCGTGCCGCCCGCGGGAACGTCCAGCACCTCCGCGTGGTACCGGTCGTCCTCGGGCCCCATGAGGTACAGGGTCGCCTTCCCCTCGGGGACGTGGGTGAAGGTGAAGACGAGCTCCGTGCCGACCACCACTGGCTGACCGTCCTGCCCCAGACTCATCCGTCGCTGGAGCTCCGCGGGGCGCTCTGGAAGCGACGCGATGCCGTGAACCAATCGCAGGTACGTGTTCTCGTGGAAGGGGGCGCGGACCGTCAGTGTGGAGCCCTCGGGCACGGGTTGGAGGAGCACGGACACCTCCCCACTGTCGGGGACCTCCACGGCTCGCGGCAGGTAGTTGAGGGCGCTGTCCTTCTTCCGCGCCCCTTCCGCCTTCAGCAGGTAGCGACCCGGAACGAGCCCTCCCATCTCCACGCGTCCCTTCTCCAGGAACACCTGGTCCAAGAAGCCCTCGGGCCCCTGGACGGTGACGTTTCCGTCGAGCGCTGCACCCCGGAGGTCCACTGCCTTCAGGAGCATGCGAGCGCCGGGCTTCAGCCGCACGGTCACCTCCTGCTGCGAGGCCTCCACCGTCACTCGCTCTTGACGGTAGACCCCGCGCTGGCTCACGAGGAGCGTGAGCGTCCCGGTGGTGACGGGCCCCAGCTCGAAGCGCCCCGCTTCGTCCGTCAGGCTGTGTATGGCGGTCCGCTCGTCGACGTGCACCTCCACGTTGGCGCGAGGGAGGGGCGCGCCCGTCCGTGCATCGACCACCACGCCCCGCAGCCTCCGTCCCGCTCCCAGTCGAATCTCCCCCAGGTCGACATCCGGCCCGTCCAAGCCGCCCTTCACCTCGCGCATCACCGAGAGCAGTCCCTCCGCCTCGAAGGTGAAGAGGTTGACCTCGGGACCCTCGCGATTGGGCACCGAGAAGGTGCCATCCTCGGACGTCACCCGAATGGAATCGATGTTGAACCCGGTGACGGGCGCGCCCTCCGGCCCGACGACGCGTCCTCGCACGTGGGCATGCCGCTTCATCACCAGCCGCACCTGCTTCACGTCGACAGGGGCGACGACCAGGCCGTCCTCGAGGGGCGCCCCCGTGGATTGCTCCGGGTTCAACTCGTAGGCCGGGTGCAGGGCGGTGAGCGAGTGCTTCTCCAGCCCCATCCCTCGAATCAGGAAGCGTCCGTGCGCGTCGGTCTTGACCCCGTTCGGCGGCCCATGGCGATGGCGCGGTTGGACGAGCACCACGCCACCCTGTGGGGGCGGCGCGAGCGAGTGGGCCCGGACGAGGGCCCCGCGGATGGGAGCCCCCGAGCCATCGACGACGATGCCCTCCAGGTTCCGCTGCTCGGCGAGCCGCAGCTCCACCTTCGTCACCTCGCCCTGACGGACCTCCACCTCGGCGGAGACCTCCTGGTCCACGCCGTCCGTCACCGCCTGGGCCACGATGCGATAGCGCCCCGGAGGAACGCCCTTGCGAGAGAATCGCCCCTCGGACGTCACGCCCTGCGCGGTCAGGATCTCACCCGGGTCTTCGGTCTCCAGCGGCGCGACGTACACGGTGAACCCGGAGAGCGGCAGGCCCCGGGCATCGGACAGGGTCCCCTCCACTTCGCCACCAGCGAGCAACGTGACGAGCACATCCCGAGCGGGAGCCGTCATCTTCAATCGCTGGGTGATGAAGCGATGGGTCTGCGGGATGAGCTCGTAGTCACCGGGGGCCGAGGCATCCAACACGAACGCGCCGTCCGAATCGGTGAGCGCGGTCTCTTGTGTCTCGTAGTCCACCGGGTCCTCGAGCTCGGCCTGCTCCAGGTTCAGGTGGATGCCCGCGAGGGGATGGCCCGCTTCGTCCACCACGCGTCCGGAGATGGAGGTGGCGCGCTCGAGCGTGAAGTCCTGGCTGCCCGTTCCCGACCCCAGCTCGACCTCCTTCCCATAGGGAAGGTCGATGTAGCCACGGGCCTCGACGGTGAAGCTCCACGGGCCCGGCTCCACGGGGCCCAGGCGATAGCGCCCATCCGCGCCCGTGGTGGCCTTCAGCTCGCGTTGGGGAGGCAGTTGGGCGGTCACCGTCACGACAGCCCCCGCCACCGGTTCGCGCGGGTCCACGCCGAAGACCGAGCCCTCCACATGAAGGGCCTCTCCCAGGTTCATCACCACCTCGGGAAGCGGCGTCTTCTCCACCGTCACGCGCGCGAGCGCGTAGCGACTCGCCCGCTCCACGGTGAGCACATACACGCCCGGGTCCAGCTCGAACGCGAAGCGCCCCTCCGGGTCCGTGCGAAGCTTCTGTGGAAGGTCGCCATCCTCACGGACCGCGAGCACCTCCACGTCCTTCACGGGTGAGCCCGAGGACAGCACCCGGCCGGTGAGCGCGCGGGGCCGCGACATCCGAATCGTCAACGGCTCGTCTTGGTAGAGATGCTCGGCGAGCACGGGAGGCCAGCCTTCCTTCGTCGCGAGCACGACGTGGCCGCCCGCGGGGAGCGGCCCCACCTCGAAGCGTCCCTGGGCATCCGTGCTCGTGTCGAAGAAGCGCGTCTGCTGGTGGCTCACCACCAGGATGGAGACCTCGGCCATGGGCGCATCGTCCTCGCCCAGCACCTGTCCCGACACCCGGTGGTGGTGCTCGACCACCAGCTCCACGTGCTCGCTCCCGGAGGGCACACCCAGGCGCGAGGCCGCGCCCTGCTCGGAGAGCGCGAGCAGCGCCTGCGGCCCCGCGGGCAACCCCTCCAGCACGAAGGAGCCGTCCTCGGCGGAGCGGGTCTCCGCATGGACGGGGGACTCGCCCTCGCGCGCCAGGAGCAGCGAGAGCACGGTGTCCCGGGTCCTCGGCAGACAGTCCGCGACGTTGTACTGGCGGGTGGTCTCCACAAGCAGCTCCGGGCGGGCTCCCTCCTCCCAGGGGCACGGAAGCGTGGACAGCGTCTGCCCGTCCTCGGGCCACGACGCGGAGACGCGAGCGCCCGACACGGGACGACCGAGCAGGTCCACCACGGTGCCGCGGATGGACAGGCCCGCGCTCGAGGGGGGCAGGGGCGCGGACGTCCGGATCCGCCCGGCGCGCTCGGGACGGGTGCGAGCCGCGGAGGCGCGCTCACGCGTGGGGGCGGACTCCTCGGCGCGCCACCAACCCCAGGCGAGGAGCACCAACACTCCCGCGATGCACGCCCCCACAATCCACCCGCGCATGAAGACTCCGGCTGACCGACGTCGCGGCGTCAGGATAGCAGCCGGAGCCCCCCTGCGCGGAAGGCGCTACCGCATCTGGCCGCTGCCCGCGTCGGTGCCCTGCATCTGCTGGCCGTTGCCGTAGTTGCCGCTGCCGCCGGTGCCCTCCTGGTGCTGCAGGGCATCGCGGTTGCGCCCCGAGCCGCCCATGGCCCCCGAGTTGTCCTCGCGGCTGCGTTCCCGGCAGCCCGTCGCCATCAGCGTCGCCGCCACCGCCACCACCGTCATCCATCGCGTGAAGGTCCTCATTGCATGCCCTCCTTAGGCTCGCCCAAGGCTGGGGGCGCACCCCGCGGGGCGCACGATGGACGCGGCCGCTCGGCCCCATGTCCGCCCCGGACCCGGAGGCTTCCGGGACTGTCTCCACGTCGCAAGAACCGTTGCTCAGTCCTCGCGACGCAGCACGAGCAGTCCGTACTCCAGTCCGCCATCCATCAACGCCTGCTGGAGTCGCAGGTGCTCGCGGCGGGACTCGCTCCGGGCGAGCACGCGCGTGGGAGGTTGCCCCGGCGTCGAGAAGCGCTCATGCGCGAGCAGCTCCAGCGTGAGCGACCAGAACCCCACCGCGCGCCCGGACACATCGTCGCGCACCTCCAGCTCCAGCCCGGCCGCGTGCGCGGCGGACAGATACTCATCCACGGAGCCGATGCGCGTGCGCCAGTACCGGTCGAACGGCGCGGCCAGCTCCGGTCGTCCGAGGAAGCAGTCCGCGATGGCCAGCACGCCCCCGGGGCGCAGGAGCGTGCGCACCCGGCGGAACCACTCCGCGCGAGGCAGGTAGCTGCTGCTCTCCACCGCCACCACCGCGTCGAAACACGCGCGCCCCGGCACCGCCAGCGCGTCACAGTGCATCGGCCTCACCCGCGCGCCCACGCCCTCGATTTCGGCGAACGTGCGCACCAGCTCCACGTGCGAGGGCACGTTCGTCACCGCCGTCACCCACGCCTGATGCGCGGAGGCCCAGTACAGGGCGCCGCCGCCCAGGCCGCAGCCCACGTCCAGCACGTCGCCGCCGTCGGGGAAGCGTCCCACCGCGCGAGCCAGCTCCGCGAGCAGCGCCTCCTGGGACGCATGCACGCGCTCGCGCACCAGCGGCTCGGGTTCGCCGGGTGGGGGCACGTCATCCACCAGGCCCACGTGGAAGTGCACGCGAGGACCGGGGCCATAGCGGCGAAGGATTCGCTCGGTCTTCTCTTCGTAGTAGGCGGCCACGGCGTCGTGGCGGGCTTCGGACCGTGGGGGTTCGACCCTCATGGCTCCACCTCCGGAAGAATGGGTTCGATGCGTCGCAGCGCCGCGTCCAGGCATCGCAGGTCCTGGGCGCGCAGCGACTCGGCGGCCTGTCGTGCCCACGTCACCACCGTGAGCCGGTCCTCCACGGGCATGGAGGTGAAGCGCGTGTCCTTGGAGCGGATGTCCTCGGCGACATGGGCCGCCACGCCCAGCGCGAGCCCCACCTGCACCGCGCGCTCCTCCAGTCGCGTGCCCGCCCACAGCACGCGCAGGTACGCGGCCCACTGCCGGCCCGCGATGCCCTCCGCCACGCGGCGGAACAGCGGCGCCGTCCACTCCCGGGCGCGCACCTCGAGCGCCTGCGGTCCGGCGGCGAGGGCCAGCATCCGAGCGCCCTCTTCCAGTGCATTCACGGGCACGCCGGCATGTGGCTCGGCGAGCGTGGCCCACGCCAGGTTCTGCAGGAGGAACTGCGCGCACGGGCCCACGCGCAGCGGCTCGTCGTAGTAGGCGCAGTCGCCGTCGATGAGGTCATCGGCGAGGTTGCCCGCGCAGAAGCTGAGGAACAGGCCCACGCCGCGCGCGGTGAGCACGGAGCGCTCCAGGCCGGCCTCGGCGCCGGCCTCGTAGAACAGGGGAAGGGGGCCGGGCTGCGCGGCCTCGAGCGCGGCGAGCACATCGCGCTCCGACGCGTCGGGCAGCTCCAGCCGCCGAAGCGCCCGCAGGGCCTCCTGGTACAGGGCTCCTCCGCTCATCGGTACTCCCTGGGTAGGAACAGGCGCAGCAGGGCGCCGCCGTCGGGGGCATTGCGTCGGTGCAGCGTCCCGCCGCTGGCGCGCAGCAGGCACTCGCTGGTGTACAGGCCCAGGCCGGTGCCCTCGGGCTTTGACGTGTAGAGCTGCTCGGCGGGGACATCGAGCAGCGCGCTGGGGAAGCCCGGCCCGTCGTCGGCGATGACGACCTCCAGCCGTCCGCTGAGCGGCTCCACGCGGGCCTGGATGCTCACCCGGCTGGCGCCGTGCTTGCCGTCGCCTTCACACGCGTTGAGCACCAGGTTCTCCACCACGCGGCGGAGCGTCGTGGCGCCGCCGCGCATCATCGCGCGCAGGGGTTGGCCGGGCTCCACCGACAGCTGGATGTCCACGTCGGGGAAGCGCAGGCCCACGCTGGCGCGCACGCCCTCGAGCAGCGGAGGCAGCTCCACCGGCTCCGGCTCCGAGCCGACGTAGCGTCGGCCCTTGGCGCGAATCTCGGCGACCATCTCCCGTATCTGGCGGAGGCTCTCGTTGAGGGTCCTGAGCAGGTCCTCATGGTCGGCGCGGCCGTGGCCGCCGCGCTGGGTGCCCATGAACGACAGCATGTCCGCCGCGGTGGCCGCGGACATGAGGGCGCTGTCGAGCTCGTGGTGGTGGCCGAGGATTTCCCCCAGCGCGCGCGACAGGCGGCTCACGTCCTGCTCCTGTTGCTCCAGGAGCTGGGCCTGCACGGCGGCGCGCAGACGCTCGGCCTCCGCGCGGGCGCGGTCGTGCTGCACGGCGAAGGTGCCCAGGTACAGCTCCGCGGTGAGGGCGGCGGGGCCGATGACGCCGAACAGGCCCAGGTGCTCGTCGCTGTCGCGCAGGGGCAGGGCCGCGAGCAGGGCCACGGTGGTGCCCAGGGCGAGGAAGGGCTGCTTGGGCGTCACGCGGTGCAGCCGGCCGTGGAACGCGGTGGTGAAGAGGAAGAGCGAGGCGATGACGGTGGCGCCCTGCAGCTCCGACATGGCCATCAGCGCGGCGAGGAAGAAGTGCAGGCACGTCACGCCGAGCACCAGCCACACCCAGCCCCACGCCTCGATGTGGCTGCGTCGGCGGTGGACGGCGGAGAAGAGCAGGCCGCTGACGAGCATGGGGGCGGCGCACAAGAGGCCCAGGCTGAAGGGGATGTCGAAGGTGCGCTGGGCGCCGGGGGCCCACGCGACGACGGCGAGCACGGCGAGCACCACGGTGGTGAGCACCCACCAGGGACCCACGCCGGCGGCGGCCAGCACCTCGCGAGGGTCCTGGGCGAGCGTCCAGCGGCGGAAGGCGGCCGTGACGGCGCCACCGGTGGGGCGAGGACTCATACGGTGGTGGTCAGGGATGAACCCGCCACTCGCTGGAGCAGGTTGACCTCGCGCGTGGCGTCCTCGACGCGCTGACGCAGCTCGTGGACGAGCGAGGCGTGTCCGCGCCGCGTGACGCGCACCTCCACCTCGCCGCCGGCGAGCAGGTGATGCAGCGCATCGAGGACGGGCTCGAGCGCGGGGTTGAGTCCCACCGCGCCGCCGGGGCCCTCCACGGCGCCGAGCTGTTGGATGCGCAGCAGGTAATCGTTCACCGCGCTGGAGAGCGGCACGTCGACGAGCCGTGGTGCCCAGGTGTCGTGGTCTGCCTGCATGTCGCTCTCCCCCGGGCGCGTGGTGGCGTCCTCGTTGCGATGGTGGGACTGGAGGCGGAAGGCGCCGCGAGTGGGGCGTCCACCTGGGCCCGGTGCTCGCGAAGGAGCACGGGGCCTCGCATCCGTCGCCGCGGGAGCGGGGCGGGCGCGCACGTGGGGGCTGTTTCGATGAGGTCGCGCGAAGGCATGGAGACGCACGGGTCTCCGGTGGTGCGCGGCGGCGGTCGTCGAGACCTCATGCTGGTTGCCCCCCGCGAACCAGTCAGGCGCGGCCATCCGGCGTCGCGCGACAGGCAGCAAAGCGAGCCGTCGCCGAGGGGTCAAACGAGGCCCGGCGGGAGTGTTCTGTAGTCCGCGAGGGCCCCACCCCGAGGGGCGGCGGTGTGACGAGGGGAGGACGGGTGGATGGGCCTCGGGAGCGGGGACATCCGGGCGGCCGGGCGTGGGGTGGAGGTGTCCTGGGCGTCGGGCCATCCGCACCGTTGCCGGCGGGGGTGTCGTCATGGCCAGGGTGAAGCAGGTGAGCGAGCAGGAGGCGCGGGGCGACGTCGAGCGCGTCTACCACGAGCTGCGCAGGACGATGCGGGTGACGGGGGTGGACGTGTCGTTGCGGACGTGGGCGGCCTGGCCGCGCTTCTTCGTGGCGATGTGGGAGGCGATGGGGCCGAACGTGGAGACGCGGGCCTTCGAGGAGTCTGCGTTGGAGCTCTGGCAGCAGACGCTGGACACGACGGTGGCCTGGGACGACCTGGGGGCGTGGGAGGAGGCGAAGCTGGGGCCGAGCCAGCGCTTCCACGTGCGCGGCGTACTGGAGCTGTACGAGACGATGCTGCCCAGGGTGACGTTGATGGTGGCGGCGGTGCGGCTCGCGCTGGAGGGGCAACTGGTGGGGCGAGGGGAGTCGCCGGGAATCGGAGAGCGGCTGGAGCGGGGCGCGCCCTCGCGGATGGCGGCGATGGAGTGGGTGGCGGAGGCGCCGTCGGAGCCGGGGTTGAAGACGGTGTTCGCGGACATCGTGAAGACGGTGGGGCCGCCGGGAGTGCCGGGGGAATACAGGGCGCTGGCGTGCTGGCCAGGATACCTGGAGGCGGCGTGGCGTCGGCTGAAGCCGCGAATCGGGGACGCGTCGTACCAGCAAGTGGCGGAGGTCCTGCGCGAGTCCGCGAGGAGGCGTGCGCGGGAGCTGCCGTACGTGGTGTCGCTGAGCCGTCATCGGGTGACGGCGCTGGGCGAGGACGCGGACGCGGTGCTGAAGGTGACGGAGGCGCTGGAGCGCAGGAGCACGGTGTTGCTGCTGAACCTCTCGCAGCTGGTGCAGGACGTGCCGGACATGTTGCGCCAGCCGATGCCGGGCGCGGCGAGGCTGGTGCCGGACTGGGTCGCGGCGGAGGAGCTGCGATGAACCGAGCAAGGCGGTGGTGCCTCTCGATGACGCGAGCGGTGGCGACGGAGGAGCGGCGATGAACTGGCGCGAGTGGCAGAGGCGGCAAGAGGTGATGGAGCTGGGTGGCCACTTCGTGAGCTACGTGGACTGGGGCAAGGGTCCGCCGGTGGTGTTGCTGCACGGCATCCCGACGTGGAGCTATCTGTGGAGCGGGCTGGCGCGAGCGCTGGCCGCGTCGCGCCGGGTGTTGGTGCCGGACCTGTTGGGGTACGGCTTCTCCGACCGGAGGGACCGGTTTGACCGCTCGGTGACGAGACAGGCGGAGGTGCTGGATGCCTGGATGGAGCGCCTGGGCGTGGTGGACGCGGCGGTGGTGGGGCACGACGTGGGTGGCGGCGTGGCGCAGCAGCTCGCGGTGCGCTACCCGCGGCGTGTGAGTCGGCTGTGCCTGATGGACAGCGTCTGTTACGACGCGTGGCCGTTGGCGCTCATGTCGCAGCTCGGCACGCCGGGGCTGTCGAGGAAGCTGTCACCCGAGCGGATGACGAAGCTCCTGCGATTGGGGCTGAAGAAGAAGGGCTTCGTGAAGGCGCAGTCGGCGGAGCTGCTGGAGGGACTGCTCGCGCCCTACGCGACGGAGGTGGGTTGGGTCTCGCTGTCGCGGAACGCGGTGGCGCTGAACACGAACCAGACCCAGGAGCTGGCGCTGAAGCTGGGCCATCTCGCGGTGCCGACGCTGGTGATGTGGGGCGCGGAGGACGGACTGCTGCCCGCGAAGTACGGCGAGCGCCTGGTCTGGGACATCCCGGGTGCGCGGTGGACGCAGGTGCCGGACGCGGGACACTTCGTGATGTGGGACTCACCGCACACGGTGGCGATGGAGCTCTTCGGCTTCATCGAGGGCGCCTCGCCGGTGCACCATGCGCAGGTGCGCACGGTGGCCGAGGAACTCTGGGGCACGGAAGCGCCCGTGGCCTGAGTCGAATCGAGGGGCGGGTGATTGGTGCTCGCGCGCGGAGCGTGCACGCGCTAGAGGGCGCGGCATGCGTGACCGAATCCAGGCGGTGCTTCGCCAGCTGGCCCAGTCGTCCGAGCTCGAGGCTCGCTGGCTGCACACCCTGTCCCTGATGGAGTTCATCGGCGCGAGGAAGATTTCGCGCACGGTGGCGGACCGGCATCCGTCGTTGAGCGTGCTCGAGCACCTCGCGGACGAGACGCGTCACGCCTTCGCGTTCAAGCGCCTGTCCGTCGAGCTGGCGGGAGGCGAAATCGCCACGTTCCTGTGTCCGGAGGGCGCGGGCCGCTATTTCCAGGCGCTGGACCACGAGCTGGCGAAGTGGGCCACGTCGTACACGGGCGCGCCGGACGTGTACCTGCACTACCTGCTCACGACGACGGCCATCGAGCGGCGCGCGATGGTGCTCTATCCGCTCTACAAGGCCGCCACGCGCAGCCCGAGCGTGAAGGAGGAGCTGGGGCGCGTCGTCACGGAGGAGCAGGGCCACCGGCGCACCATCGAGGACGCGTGCGTGGCCAGGCTCTCCGCCGTGGGCGCGTCACTGGACGATGCGCTGGCGTTGGAGGAGCGGTTGTTCGGGGCCTTCATCGCGGAGCTGGAGCCCGTGGTGGCGAGCGAGCTGTCCGCGCTGCCCGTGGCCCTGGCCGCGACCGCCGCACCTCGGACCTACTCCGAATCCGAGGCCTGAGCCGCCGCGTCGTCCTGGGTGAGCACGAGCTTCTGTTCGTGCCACCGCGCGCGCAGGTTCCGAGCCTTGCGAGCGCGCTTGCGACTGAGCTCCACGCCGATGGCCTCGAGGCCCATCGCGTTGGCCACGGCGAGCGCGGTGCCATGGCCACAGAAGGGGTCCACGACGGTGCGCGTGGGGGTGTGCTCGAGGATGAAGCGGCACGCGAGCTGACACGCCTCCACGCCCATGCCGCGAGTCCAGGTGACTTCGCCCGCGTCGGGGAGCACGTCGGCGGTGGACTTCCCCAGGTCGACGCGGATGCCGCGTGAGAAGCACAGCATGTGGGAGTACGCGGGCCGGCCGAACGTCACGGTGCCGGGGGCGCGGCGACAGACGACCTTGTGCCAGAGCAGCCCCAGCCCCGACTCCTCGGCGGCGCGCGAGACGAGGTAACCCTTGTCGACCCAGAGCCCCTCGTCCTTCACATCCGTCTGATAGAAGATGGCCACGCCGTCATCGGGCACGCGGGACATGACGAGCGCCGCCGCGCGGATGAACCACGCTTTCCACTCGGCGAGGGACAGCGTGGGGAACTCGGACGCATCCGGTAGCGAGGCCACTGCGGAGCAGCCCGCCAGGATGGGTTGGGCCGCGAGCCACGTCAGCGCGTCCTCGCAGTGCACCGTTCGCCCGGCTGTGTGGAGGGCCTGACCCATCCCGTCTCGTTCATCCGCCATGAGGCGCGGACTCTGCCAGAGCCAGAAGGTGGCACCCACCCGCCTCCTCGCTCCATGGCCACATCACTCCACGAGCCAACCTCACACGTACCCGCGGCGAATGCCTACATGGGAATCTTGAGCAGCTCCTGGGTGTCCTGGCTTGCTTTCGCTCCCGTACATTAATTCAATGCCGCTTTATCCTTTTCGTCCGGAGAGACGACATGCCCACGATTTCCTCAACTGACGGGACTTCACTTCACTACCGAGTCATCGGTGACGGGCCGCGCACGGTGGTGTTGGTGCATGGGTGGATGGTGTCGGGGGCGGTGTGGGACGGGCTGGTGGAGCGGCTGGACCTGACGGGGTTGCGGCTGGTGATTCCGGACGCGCGAGGCACGGGGCAGTCGGGCAAGGCGGCCGGCGGCTACACGTTGGAGGGCCTGGCGAGGGACGTGCTGACGGTGGTGGACGCGGTGGGTGCGGAGCGCTTCACGGTGGTGGGGCACAGCATGGGTGGGCAGCTGGCGCAGTGGGTCGCGTCGGAGGTCCCCGCGCGGGTGGACGCGCTGCTGCTGCTCAACACGGTGCCGGCGTCGGGGTTGCCGCTGCCTCCGGAGGCGGCGGGGCTGTTCCGCACGTCGGCCGGAGACCGTGAGAAGCAGAAGACCATCCTGGGGCTCGCGTGCAAGACGCTGACGCCGGAGCAGCTGGAGGCGCTGTTGAAGGACGCGGGCGCGGTGAGCGCGGCGTCGATTGAAGGCGCCTTCGATGCGTGGACGACGGGTGGCATCCAGGACCGCCTGGCACGCATCGCGGCGCCGACGCTGGTGGTGTCCACGGATGACGCCTTCCTGCCGCCGGCCTTCTTGCGGCAGGCCGTGGTGGCGCCCATCCGGCGCGCGCGCATGGCGCACATTCCGGGGCCTGGTCACTATCCGCACGTGGAGCACCCCCAGGAGACCGCGGCGGTGTTGTCCGCCTTCCTGGCCGGCTCCGCGCCCGCCTGATTCGGCTTCGAGGGAGGCATCACGATGGCCTGGAGCATGTCCTTCGACTACGACGCGCCGAACGATGTCGTGACGGCGAACTTCACGGACTGCGTCCTGGTGAATGACGAGGATGTCCTGCGGTGGCGACGTGAGGTGGAGGTGCACCTCGCGCGCTACGCGGGTTCGGGCAAGGTGGACCTGCTCATCAACCTGGACGGGTTGGTGGTGAAGTTCACCGCGGGCCGCGTCTTCGGCAAGGAGCGCCGCGAGGTGCTCGAGCGCTTCACGCATCGCTCTTACCGTTTCGGTGGTGACGAGATGACACGCATGTTCGTGCTCACCAGTGGCGCCATCAACGGCGCGGCGGTGAACCACTACCTGACGCGAGACGAGGCGCTCGCCGCGCTGAAGGCCGAGCGCGAGGCATTGCGTCAGCGGGGCCCGTCTCCGTTTGGTGGAGGCTTCATCGGCGGCAAGGTCTGAGGCGCGAGGGCCCGAGCCCGGCGCATCACCTGTCGCACCTCCCTCCCAGCACCCATGGATGGACGCTGGGAGGCTGTTCCCTGTGGGATGTGTGTGTCCTCGGCCCGACGAGGACCTGCCTCGTGGGGAGGTGTGGGGCAGGAGGTAGGCAGGCGGTCCTGGTGGGGCGGCGTGGCCGGTTGCTTGGGAGGCCGCGTGCTTGTCGATATCGTGTGCCACCCGACATCGCTGAGAGGACGTCACCATGAACCGAGCGAACTCGATGCGCCTGGCCCTGCTCGCTGGCGCGCTGGTGCTGGCCGTGGGGTGCCACCTCGAGGAGCCCTTGGGCGTGAGCCAGGAAGCGACGGGCTCGCTGCGAGTGGTGACGGTGTTGCCGCGCTCGCTGCCATTGGACCAGGTGGTGAAGGTGGAGGTGACGGTGACGCCTGTGCAGGGCGAGCCGGTCTCGACGGTCCTCGAGGGCGCGGGTGACTCCTGGGGCGGACTGATGAGGAACCTGCCTCCGGGCCGCATGGGCGCGGTGAGGGCGCGGGTGCTGGACGCGGCGGACGGGGTGGTGGGGGAGGTGAGCGTGGCGGACGTGGAGCTGGAGAAGCACCGTCCCGCGCTGCTCGTGCTGGTTCCCCATCGGGTGAATCCCTCGTTGGGGAGCACTGCGCCCATCATCGATGCGGTGGTGGGCGCGCGCGCCGCGGTGTCTCCGGGAGAGTCCATCCGGTTCCGGGTGGTGGCGCGAGGCGCGGAGGCCTCGGAGACGCTGACGTATGCGTGGGAGGCGGTGGAGGGACAGTTCACCGACAAGGGGGTCTCGGATGCGGAGTGGACGGCGCCGCTGCGCCGCGGGCCGGATGCGTTGACCTTGAAGGTCATCGGGGCGCAAGGGGCGGTGTCCACGCTGCGGTTCTCCGTGGACGTGGCGCTCGGGGGCGGTTGGGGAAATGCACACGAGGCCTCGCTCGAGCGCGACCCGGTGGTGACGGAGCTGGGCGCCCGGCCGGGCTCCCAGGTGCGAGTGGGCACGCCGGTGGAGCTGGAGGTGACGGCGGTGGACGACGATGGGGACCTGCTCTCCTACGCGTGGACGTCCACCTGCGAGGGCGAGTTCGAGGACGCGACCTCACCGACGACGCGCTTCACGCCGATGGAGGCGCCCCAGGTCGCGTGTGACAATTGCCAGTTGAGCGTGAGGATTTCCGACAACGCGACGAGGGCCTCGCAGGTGCGCTCGTTGAATCTGTGCGTGACCAATCCCCAGCCGCCGACGCTCACGGAGGTGACGCAGTCCTCCGAGGCCGCCTTCGCGGGGCAGCGGGTGAGGCTGTCCGCGTCCGCGACGGACCCGCAGGGAGAGCCGCTGACCTTCGCGTGGACGGCGAACACGGGGCTCTTGGGGAACATGGTGCGCGGGGCCGGAACGGGCTCGGCGGACTGGGTGATGTTGTCCTGCGCCCCGAGGGACGTGACGCCCACCATCACGTTGACTGTCACGAATGCCTCCGGGTTGAGTGTGACGCGAGTGCTGGTGGTGGAGTGGGAAGACCTGTGGTGCGACGAGCATGCGCCGTGTCCGGCGGTGTTGGGGGCCTCGACGGTGACGTTGACTGCGGACTGCACCACGGCGCAGACGGTGTGGATTCCGGATGGGTACACGCTCGACGGTGACGGCCACGTGCTCACGGCGGTGGACCCTCGTGACGGACGCTTCCGAGGCGCGGTGTTGAGCAGCCTGGGGACGACGGCGCATGTGAGGGACGTGACGGTGGCGGCGCGGGGGCTGTCGGAGCTGGCGTGTGACGCGGGCTCGGCCCGGCTGCGCGGCATCCTCTTCGACGGCGCGAGCGGCTCCATCCTCGACAGCGTGGTGCGGGACGTGAACCAGAAGGAAGGGGAGGGGGGCTGTCAGGAGGGCGTGGCCATCGAGGTGCGCAACGCGCGCGACGCCGAGTCGGTGACGCACGTGGAGGTGCTGCGCAACCACGTAGTCGGCTACCAGAAGGCGGGCATCGTCGGCACGGGCAAGGTGGAGCTGAACCTGGAGGACAACCGTGTCGAGGGCGGTGGGCCCGTGTCCTTCATCGCGAGGAACGGCATCCAGTTCAGCGACGGGGCCACGGGGCGGGCGACGGGCAACCATGTGACGGGGCACGCCTACACGGGAGACTCCGCGGTGGCCTCGGGCATCCTGGTCGCGGGCGGGGCGTACTACGACTTCGCGCTGTGCGAGGACATCGTCCTCTTCGAGAACACGGTGGAGGACAACGACGTCGGCATCAATCTGTCTCAGGGGGAGGTGGGCGGGGGGCCGCTGGCGGTATCGACGCGGCTCCAGGTGTCGCGAAACACCGTGACCCACCGTGGGCCGGTGACGAATGGCTACCCGTATCAGGCGGGCATCTCCGACCTGGGGGGCGCCAACGCCATCAGCCAGAACAAGGTGAGCGGGCCCGGGTATGACCGAGGCACGCGGCCTGGGGCCACCTTCGATGTGGACGTGGTAGCGGGAGCGGCTTCCCGGCTCTTCTTCATGACCCCGGCGCGAGAGACAGCGGCGGGTCGATGCTCGGAGGGGCTGGTGGTGCAGAGCCAGGACAGTCGAGGCAACCTGTCCGCGCTGGCGGCCCCCTCGCTGACGTTGGAAGGGACGGGACCTGCGGCGACCGGTGTGGCGCTCTTCTCGGATGCGACCTGTACGACGCCGCTTGCGACCTCGGGAACCGGGTGGTCACTGGTGTTGGAGCGGACGCAGCAGGAGGTGACGTTCTATTTCCAGGCGACGCAGTTGGGAGAGCTGACGCTCACCGTGAGCGGCGAGGGAGTGACTGGGACCCAGCTCCAGCGCGTGCGGTAACGCCGGAGGGCTCCATGTAGGTCCGTGGAGCAACTGGAGCGAGTGTCCTTCCCAGCGGGTGGAAGGGGGACCCGAGGCCCGTTCCCCTGCTCGGACTCCCACCGAGCCGCCGTGACCGAGAGCTGCCGAGGGCGTGGATTCAAGGACGGCGCCCGGTGGTTCAAGGTCGGAGCCGGAGCCCTTCCAGCGGGTTGCCCGGAGCGGTCCCCGGGTGAGATCCGACGGGGGACGGGGTGGGGTGGAGAAATCCGACGCGCCCTGTCACGAAAAGTTGATGTATTTCCAGGATCAGTGGTACATGCCGCTCCCCCGCAACGAAGCCGCGCACTGGCGCGGAGCCCTTCGTGGTGGGAGCAGGAACATCGACGGAATACAGCGGTCAACGAAGCGAGTTGACAGGAGACGCGGCGGTGATAGAAGCCGCGCCCCCGACGAAGAAACCCGAGCGGTAGGCGGGCAGGAGCGGCGGGGCGGTCAACGAAGCAGCGGTTGACACGGGATGCGGCGAAGAGGTAGAAGCCGCGCCCCTCCGAAAGAAAGCAGCGGAAGCCACTGGGCGGCGCTGGGGACTTCGGAGAGCAGCAAAGAAGAAAAGCTGAAACTGGGTGGTTGACAGCGGGCGCGAAGATGAAATAGAAGGGGCGCCCCGCTGACGCCGGAAGGAAGTCGAAGGCGGGCGCAGGGTAGCAAGAAGTCGCGGTAGAGACAAGCGACTCGGTCTTTGAAAACCAAATAGCAAGCCCAAGAAGAAGAGAAGGATTGCGGAAACCGCAGTCAAT
>NZ_FOIB01000016.1 GCF_900111765.1 Myxococcus fulvus | reverse complement strand
CTCCGCGGGAAACCGCGTGGGAGAGTAGGTCGCTGCCGGATTCTTTTTGAGAAGCCCTCGTCGCCTCGTGCGACGGGGGCTTTTCTTTTTTCTGCACTCCGCACCCCGAGCCCACAGGCCCCCAGCGAAACTCGCGCTGAAGGCTTGATGAGCGACTCAGGCCACGCGGAGCACGACCTTGCCCACGGTGGCGCGGGACTCCAGTTGCTGGTGAGCTCGAGTGGCCTCCTCCAGCCCGACGACCAGCCCCAGCTTCACCCGAAGCCGTCCATCCGCGAGCGCCTGACCCAAGGCCTCACGCGCCTGACGTTGCAGCGCGGCCGGGTGCGGTGTTCGCAACCAGTACGCGCTGACCTTCAGCGACTTCGCGTAGAGCGCCTCGACCTCCAATGCCGGCGGAGGACCACTGGCGTTCCCGTACGCCACCAGGTGGCCGAAGGGCGCGAGGGACTCGAGGCTGCTCGCCCAGGTGCTGGCGCCCACCGAGTCCAGCACCAGCTCCACTCCGCTGCCTCCCGTCACCTGCTTCACCCAATCCGAGACTGACTCCGCGCCTCCGTACACGAAGACCTCGTCGGCGCCAGCCTCTCGCGCGAGCGCGGCTTTCTCCTCGCTCGACACGGTTCCTAGCACCACGGCTCCCAAGGTCTTGGCGAGTTGGATGGCAAGAAGACCCACGCCTCCCGCCGCGGCGTGGATGAGGACTCGGTCACCCTTCCTCACCTGCGCGGACGTGAAGAGGAGGTGCCAGGCCGTGAGGCCCTGCACGAGGAGTCCCGCTGCCTCCTCGAAGGACACGTGCTCGGGGAGCTCCAGGAGCTCATCCACGGACGTCGTCGCCAACTCCGCGTAGCTTTGCAGCGCGAGGGCCACCACTCGCTTGCCAATCCATCGCGAGTCGACACCCGCGCCGACCTGGTCCACGACCCCCGCCGCCTCGCTTCCGAGGATTCGTGGGAGTGGGGCCGCGGCGTCGTAGAGGCCGCGACGGCGTTCCGTGTCCGCGAAGTTCACGCCCGCGGCCTTCACCCGGATGCGCACCTGGCCCGGACCCGCTGTCGGGTCTGAGACCTCTTCCATCCGCAACACGTCCGGACCGCCAATCTCGTGGTAGCGAATCGCTCTCATCCCCGCGTCGTAACGACGAGGTGCCTTCATCGCCGCTGCTCACGCGCGAGGATTCGCACGATGCCGAAGGTCGCTCTCACGCGCTCACCCCCGACTCACAGTGCATCGCTGGGTCCGCTGCGGTTGTCGCTGTTCCGCTGTTGTTGACCCAAGGACGTGAAAAAGTGAGGGAACGAAGCGGGAACGTCTCGTGTGACTGGCCTCGGTCCACCGGGCTTGCTTAGGTGGCGGCCCCCCACGGAAGAGGAGCCTCCTGCATGAAGCTGCTTCGTCCCTCGCTTGGTGTCCTGCTCGCGGCCGGTTTCTTCGTCGCGCCCATGCGCTCCGATGCCGCCACGGTTCGCGTCGGGCTCGGGGCCGACTATTGGATTGATCAAAGCGCGGCCTTCAGCTTCCTGCTGGGAGTGGAAGGCCGGCTCGCGGGACCCCTCTCGATAGGGGCTCGCTTCGGCGCCTCGCTCATCACCGACGGCAACGACGTGGGCATCCCCCTGGACCTCGTCCTTCGCGCGAACATCGCCAGCGCAGGGGTCTACGTCGAAGGACTCGTGGGGCCCTGGATCGTCATGGGCCGAGGCGACGCGCTTCGTGCGCATGCCGCCTTCGGCTTCGGCCTGCAGGGCAAGGCCGCGAGCATCGGCGTGGAAGTGGGCTACCTGGACCCCGACCCCGTCATCGGTCTGCGACTGGGCTACAAGTTCTGAGCCTCAGTAGTGCGGTGGACGCTCCTGCTGACGGGCGTCCACCAACCCGGGCTCGGCCTCCAGCTTCTTCTTCAGGAGGTCCAGCTCCACGCGCAGCGCCTCGATGACTCGCTGCTGCTGATAGAGCACGTCGCTCAGCTCCTGCAGCGTCTCCTGCTGCTGCATGTAGCGAAGCTCCAGCTCGGTGATGCGCGACTCGTCCATGGGGCCCACCCTTACCTCGGAGTGGCCCCCGTCGTCCCTCCCTCGCAGCTCCCCGGCGTCCTGCCATGAACGTCCAGGAACACCTCCAGCGTGCTCGTGAGCTCCTCGCCCGGGGACAACCCGAGCTGGCCGAGTCCGCGCTCAGTGACGCCATCGACGCCTCCGTCGCCCAGGAGGACCTGGTGCTCCTCACCCGCGCCCGCTTCGCGCTCGGAGAGCTGCTCTTCCAGCAGGAGCGCGACGACGAGGCCCTGCCCTATCTCCTCGCAGTCGTCCGGACCGAGCGCGTCGATGGCTCGGTGGACCCCGAGGTCAAGGCCTCCGCGCGGATGCTCCGCCAGATTCGAGGCATCGAGCCGCGCTGAGCCCGCGCCTTGTCAGGGCACGCTGCAGGACTGGCGGATGAGCTCCATCCGCCCCGAGAACCGGCGCTCGAGGTCCATCCGCGTCAGTCTCGCATCGTCGATGCGCCGTGCCTCCAACTGCATCGCGCACAGGGCCGCCAGGGCCCTGGGGCTTCCCAGGTCGAGTCGGTCCGCCTGTCTCAGGGCCTCCTGGGCACCGTCCACATCTCCGAGACGGAACAGCGCCAACCCCAGTTCGAAGTGCGCGAGCGAGAGCCTGGGGTCCTCCAACGTCGCCTTGCGCAACACCGCCACGGCCTCCTCGCCCTGGCCGGCCGCGCGCAATACCAAGGCCTGCTCCACCAGCAGTCGTGCCAGAGGGACCTTGCCCCGCAGCGTCGTGAGCACCGCGAAGGCCTCCGAGGGCCGCTGGGCCGCGCTCAGCAGTCGCGCGTAACGAAGCCCGATGAGCGGCTCTCCGGGGGCCTTCCCGAACGCGGCCTTCATCGCCTCGGACGCGCCCACCGTGTCTCCACCACGCTCCCGGAGCTCCGCTCGGAACACGTCGGGCCGAGCATCCGTGGGCGCGAGCTGGTTCGCCCGCTCCAACGCCGTGCGGACACAGCGCTCCATCCGCTCCACTTCGCAGACGCGCGCCAGCAGCAACTGCGTCTCCATCGCCTCGGGCTCCCGTCGCTCCGCCGCCAGGGCCAGCTCGTGGGCTTCGGCCGGGGCGCCGTCGAGCAGCAGCTCCGCGGCCTCACGCAGCTCCGCGGCCGTCGCCTTCGGATGCTCGCGCAAGGGGAGCAGCAGCCTGACGCGCTGCTCGGACAGCGGGGTGGCTCGCGCGATGCTCAGCTCCTGCTCCGGCATGTTCCTGGGCAGGAACAGTGGGATGAGGTGAATCAGGAACGCCACCCCACACACCACCAGCATGCCGCGCAGGCCCTGGTCGGCCCACCAGCGCCGCCGCTTCATGGCCGGCGCCTCCTCGGTGAGGGGTTGCTGTCGCTCCGCTTCCATCCGCCGCACGTCCCGTTCTCGCCACGCCGCTGAGGCGGCTCACACTGCCCGAAGTCGCGGCCGGAGGCCTCGTGGCAATTCGACCCCGCAGCTCCAGCACAGCTCGAAGTTGCCTGGGTTCTCTTCTCGACACGCCGGACACTCCACCGTGCGCGACGCCTCCTCCTGGTTCTCCTTCAGCTCCGCGACCACGGCTCGCGCTTGCTCCACGTCCTCGGGATGAAGCCAGAGCTCCACCCACGTCTCGCCGCTCGGAATCTCTCCGGTCAGCGGGGCCAGCGACTCGCCGCGCACCTGGACGGACATTCCCTCGGCTTCCAGCGTCCCCGCCAGCAGCCTCGCCTCTCCCACCGTGCGGTGCACGGAGAACTGCACACGCTTCATGTCTCTCTCTTCACAGATGACGGGGCGCTCGGCAACCACACCCACCGCCCTCGTCCTGCCTTCTCTCACCGAAGCCTGCTCGTCTGCTTATTGTTCATGCTTTGTCACCACCCACATGGGGCATCTGTCGTCTGTCCCCCGGTGTTTGCCTTTCACCGCGCGTCCAGGTGAAGATCAACGTCGGCGGGGCGCCGCCCGAGAGTCTCCCGGCGCGTCCTCCACTCACTGTGTGAAGCCTTTGTCCAGGATGCGAGACGCCGTCCCATGCGTGCGCACGCTCTCCAACTCCGTTCGGTTCTTCCCACACACCTCGCGTGGGTTCGATACGGTTTCGCCGTCCTCTGCGTGAGCCTCGCCGGGCTCGCCTCGTGGTGGTTCGTCTTGCCTGCAACCACGGCGCTCTTGCTGTCGCTCACCGCCGTGCTCCTCGTGGCTCTCGCGGGAGGCGCGGGCCCCGCCTGGTTGGCGACCCTGATGGGGACGCTCCTCCTCATGCTCGGTCCCGCGTCGTCAGCGAACCCCTCGGCGCCGAGCACTGTCGTCCTCTTCCTCGTCGTGGGCGCGCTTGCTTCCCTCCTGTCGGGGCGACGCGTTCCCGTGGAGGAGCACGTCGCGGCGCCCTTGCCCGCGCCACCCGCGCCGTCCGCCGGCCTGGAGGCGCAGCTGCTGCGAAGCCTCAATGACGCGGTCCTGGCCACCGACAACCGGGGCGTCGTGCGCTACCTCAATCCCGCGGCCGCGCACCTGCTGCAGTGCTCGGAGTCCGAGGCGCTGGGCGTTCCCCTGTCGCACGTGCTGCGCTCCCGGCCCGAGTCGGGCTCCTTCCCGCTGCGTCAGGCGGCACCTCCCAGGACGTGGTCCCAGTGGCCCCGCGCGCTGAAGCGACGCGACGGCGGCGAGCTGCCCATCGAGGAGTGCACCGTGTCCCTTCGTGGGGCCGATGACGAGGAGCTCGGGGCCGTGTGGGTGTTCCGGGACGCGACGGCGCGTCGACAGTTGGAGCTCGAGCGCGCACGGTCGCTCGAGCGTGAGCACGCGGCGCTCGCCGAGGCGCAGGTCCAGCGCGAGCGCATGGAGTCACTCTTCCTCCAGGCCCCCGTCGCCATCGCGGTCTTCCGTGGGCCGGACCATGTCTGTGAGCTGCTCAACCCCCAGGCCTGCGCGCTGCTGGAGGTGGATGCGCACGCCATCGGCAAGCCGCTGCGTGACCTGCAGCCCGCCATGGACCCCGGCATGTTGCGGCTGCTCGATGACGTCTACCGCGACGGCAAGCCCTTCTCCGGGCGCGAGGTGCCCCTGGCCTCCGCGTCTCCCTACGTCACCCCCGCGTTCTCCCGGCAGCAGCGCTTCCACGACTTCAGCTGGCAGCCCTGGTGTGATGCCAGAGGCGTCGTCCAGGGCGTGATGGCCGTCGCCGTGGAGGTGACGGGACTGGTGGTGGCCCGACGCGCCGCGGAGGACCTGGCGAGGGACTTGCGCGAGGTGGTCCAATCCCGCGACGAGTTCCTCTCCATCGCGAGCCACGAGCTGCGCACCCCCATCACCTCCGTCCAGCTCCAGCTCCAGTTCCTGCTGCGCGGCGCGCCGGCGATGGGCTCCGAGGCGACGGCCTCGCTCGTGCGTCGCCGCGTCGAGTCCACGCTGCGCTCCGTCGCCCAGCTCCACCAGCTCGTCGCCACGCTGTTGGACGTGTCGCGCATCCGCGCGGGTCGACTCGACCTGCATCGCGAGCGGGTGGACCTGTCGTCGCTGACTCAAGAGCTGGTGTCCCGGGTCCAGGAGGACGCGGCGGGCGCGCGATGTCCCGTGCGGCTCGTGGTGTCCGAGCCCCTCGTCGGCCACTGGGACCGCGTGCGTTTGGAGCAGGTCATCACCAACCTGCTGTCCAATGCCTTCAAGTACGGCGCGCAGCAGCCCGTCGACGTCCACGTCACTCGCGAGGACGGCTACGCGCGCTTGAGCGTGAAGGACCATGGCATCGGCATCGCTCCCGAGGACCACGTCCGCATCTTCCAGCGCTTCGAGCGCGCCGTGTCCCAACGTCACTACGGTGGCTTCGGACTGGGCCTCTGGATTGTCCGGCAGATCGTCGAGGCGCTCCAGGGCGACATCCGCGTGGAGAGCGCGCCCCACGCGGGCTCCACCTTCATCGTCCGGTTGCCGTTGCAGGACTCGGCCACCTCGGCCGACGCGGCCCTCTGACTACTCCTCCTGGCGGAGCTCGTGGGGCAACACCACGTGCGCATGTCTGGGCGCGCGGGTGTGCAGCTCGCGCGTCAGCAAGGCGTCCAGCTCCCAGAGCAGGAGGTCGTAGAGCGGGCCCGCGCCCTTCGCGGGCAGGCGCTCCGTGGCCAGTCGGACCCGAGGAGACTCCTCGTCCTCGAACGCGAGCGTCACGGCGAGGCCGTCGGGACCGCCTGCCTGGGGCACGAGCACCACGGGCGCCGGCTGGTGTTCCACCTGCTCCAGCAGGGGCGTGAGCGTGCGGACCTCGTGGGCCGTCAGGTCTCGCTCCGATACGACTTCGCCCTGCTCCAGGACCGCCAGGTGCTCGAGCCCCGTCAACCGCAAGGCCTGGGCCGCCGTGTTCGTCCGGCCGCTGCGCTCATAGGTCATCGTCCTCACGCCCATCACCTCCGTGCCTAGGAGGTAGGCACTCAGGCGCGTCTCGACATCCCCGCACCGGCGAGGGACAGCCCGCAGCGCCGCGACGCCGACACCCGGACGTACGCTTCAGGACAGCGTGGCGAGCCCTCCGCCCGAGTGTCCACCGCCGGGCCACTCTCTACGGTGCGGCCCTCTCGAGCACTCCCGCTCGGGACTCCGGAGGTTCGCCCATGGGCAACAAGGGTAGCGGAAAGACGCCGAGCGCCAATGACCAGCGCTCCGTCTCCAAGAATCCCAACAACCCCGCGCACAAGTCGTCGCAGGACAACCGCGCCAATCAGATGAACAAGGAGCACGCACCGAGCAAGGGCCCGGGCAACACCATCCCGGGCGGTGCTCCGGGCAGCGGGCAGCCAGGCTCGAACCCGCCGAAGCACTGAGGTTCCTCCTGGAGCGAGGCCCCCGCTCCCGGTGGACCAGCACCGGTGGAGAGGGAGCCTCGAGCCATCACGGCCGGCGCGGTGTGTCGCTCGCGCGACTGGTGCTCACCGCGCCGCCGTGTCGTGGGACGGAGCGCTTCAGCGCGCGCGGGGCTCGCACTCGCCCTCGCCCCGGAAGTGGCCCGCGGTGCGGACCAGCGCCGTGACGAAGTCGCGCAGGTTGCGCACGTTGGCCGCGCCGCCTGTGCCGTACTGGTCGATGGGCAGCTCCGTGAGGTCCACCGCGGCCAGCTCCTCCAGCGTCACCTCGCCATCCGGTCCGGCGATGCCCAGCCTGTCCGCCTGGGCGATGGCGTCGAAGCGCATCTTCGCGTCCGGCGACTGGAGGTCGTCGAAGAAGAGGTGGTCCCCGTGGATGGTGAGCTGCACCGTCTCCTCGCCGTCCTTGGGCACCGTCACGCCCGCGCCCAGCTCGGGGCTCTCGCAGTGCTCGTAGAGGGTGTTCGTGGTGAAGCCCCAGTTGAAGCGCTTCGTCTCACGGTCCTTCGTCGCCTGGCCGGCGACGTACACGCTGTAGCCCTCCGTCTTCATCAGCGTCACGTCCGCCGCGTCCGCGTTGCCCGCCACCGCGTCCGCCACCGGAGCCATCGCGAAGCTGATGTGGTCCCACTTCCGCGCGTCGAGGTCCTTGAAGCTCTCCACCACGACGGGGCCGGGCTTGTGCACGTCGAACACGCGCGCCTGCGTCTGCTTCGCGGCCACCTCGTCGTGCGTCTCCACCGTCACCTCGCTGAGCACCACGAGGAACTTGTCGAAGCGCACCGTCCAGCCATCGGTGAATCCCGCCTCGTCGCCCACCGCGGGAGGAATCTGCTTCTCGATGAAGTCCTCTCCGTACGTGGTGAACGTCACGTTGCCCGTCCCATCACTGCAGGCGACGAGTCCCAGGCACGACAACCCCAGCATCCAGTTCTTCATTGCGCGGCTCCCTCTTCCCACGTCACCACGTAGGCGGTTGTGTCCTCCACGCCGCGCATCAGGGCATTGCGCGCCTGGCTGTCGGCGGGGAAGGTGTAGATGCCATCCGCGTCCGTGTCGGTCGCGGTGGCGAAGTCGATGCGGTCAACCCACTTCCTCAGGTCCACGGTGATGCGTACCCGGCCCGCTTCCATCCCGAGGGACTTCTCGAAGCGCACTCCGGCCACGGGCCTGGGCAGGTCCGCCTCCACGTCGAAGCGCACCTGACCTCCGTCCGCGTTCGTCGCCGTGCCCACCAGTCGCACGGCGTGGCCCTTCAGGACGCCTTGCGCGTCGGTGGTCGCCGTCGGGGTGGTCAGCGTCAGCTCCAGCGAGCCGTACTCGCCTGTCACCGCGCTCGCGGTGCCCAGCTGGGTGACTCCGCTCAGGAGGTCCACCGTGTGCGTCTCCAGCAGCTCGCCCAGGGCGTCTCCAGGAGCGTAGTGGCCCGGGTGCGCGTGCGCCGTGCCTCCGATGAGCGCGTACCAGTCGAAGGCGCGCGACAGCAGCACCCGGCCTTCGAAGAAGCGCACCGGGCCCAGTGAGGTGTGCGCGGAGTCGAGGGTGATTCGCCAGCCTCGCTCGTTGGGTGTGTCGGACAGCGGGGCCGCGGTGGACTCCACGGTGAAGACGCGGCGCTCGGCCTCGCTGCCACAGCCGAGCAGCAGGGCCGCGACGGCCACCGTGCTCCTCAGGACGTGTCTGCGATTCATAGATGGACCTCCAGGGTGAGCGAGGCCATTCGAGGCGACCCCGCGGTGAAATGTCGGGCCGGGACGAGGCTCGCCGGGGCGCTCGGGTCGAAGCGGGAGCTGTAGACGAACTCGCCGTCGCGCCAGCGCGCGTCCAGGAGGTTGCGCACCTCCAGCTTCAACCCCAGCGCTCCTCGGCGCAGGCCCAGGTCCAGGTCCGTGAGGAAGACCGAGCGACTCTTCTCGTCGAAGGGCAGCGGACGTGGGCCGATGAACGTCAGCCCCGTGCCCACCGTGAAGAGGGTGGGCTCGGCGCCCAACCAGGTCCACTCGAGGGGATGCTCCCAGCCCACGTCCGCGCGGGCGACGAAGGGCGCGAAGTAGGGGAGCAGCGTGTCGGTCTTCGTCACGTAGGCGTGCGCCACGGTGCCGCTCAGCGCCGCGACGAGCCCGCGCACGGGGCGCGCCTGGAGCGACGCCGTCACTCCCGAGCGGAGGGTCTCGCCCGTGTACACGGTGGTGCCCACGGTGTGGTCGAAGAAGAAGTCGTTCTCCACCTGCGAGCCGAAGACGCTGAGCTGCACGGCCCAGGTCTCTCCGTCCTTGCGCGCGCCCACCTCCGCGCCGTGCACGGAGACGAAGGGAGCTCGCTCTCCCTCGGAGAGGCTGCGCGCCTGGGGCGAACGGAAGCCGTCGCCGTAACTGGCGAACAGTCGCCACGTGGTCGCGTCGTCAGACAGCGCGTACTCGACGCCCGCCTTCGCGCCCAGGTGCACACCGAAGGCGCTGCGGGAGTAGCCCTGGCCGTCGTAGAAGCGCGGGTCCCGGAAGGCGAGTGCGTCGAAGACCTCGACCCCGAGCGCGTCCGCGCGGCCGCCGATTCGGAGCGCCCAGCGTCCGAGGACCATGCGCCCCTCGGCCCAACCCCAGACATCCGTCTGGGTGAAGTGGGCGTCGATTTCTTCGGAGAAGAAGGTGCCGTCCGATTCGCGGTAGCGACGCTGCGTCTGCTCCACGCCGTCGCGCCTGCCGCCCAGGCCGAGCTCCAGGGCCACGGGACGGCCGAACATCGTCACCGTGCGACGGTGCTCGGCGCGGGCTCCCAGGATGATGGAGTCGTTCGTCTGCTCGAGTCCGTCACCGCGCTCGTCCACCCGGAAGCCGGTGAAGTTGTTGCGCAGCCGCAGGTCCGAGAGGATTCCGAAGAACTCCAGCTTCGTGCGGCCCTTGCCCGAGCGGGGAAGCTCCACGCCGAGCAGGAGCTGGTGACGGGAGACGGTGCCTCCCTGTCGTGGCGTGGAGGCGGAGAAGAAGTCTTGCTGGCCCCCGAGGAGGGCGTCTTCTCTCACGACGCCGGGCGAGTCGAAGCGGGTGACGTAGCTGCCCGCGAGGGCTCGTAGGGTGAGGCCGTCGGTGAGTCTCGTCGTGGCCTGCGCGAGCAGGGAGGCTCGGCCGTAGCCTCGCTGTGCGCCGTAGTTCCTGGCCTCGCCGAGCTCCACCGCGGCGAAGGTCTCCGGGTCCTCGCCCGGACGCACGGTGGCCACGAGTCGCCGCTGGCGGTACTGGCCCAGCGTGCCCGCGAGGTGCACGCCCTGCTCCTTGACGCCCAGGTCCATGCGCACCGTGCCGGCGACGGCGAAGTCACCTTGTGCCGCGCGATATGAGCCCTCCGTCACCTCGAGCGCCTGGACGACCTCGGGGATGACGAAGTTGAGGTCCGCGTAGCCGAGCGCGTGGATGTGGCTGACCTCGTTCACCGGGAGGCCCGCGACGTTCAGCTCCACATCCTGGCCGTGCAGGGCATCGAAGCCGCGCAGGAAGAGCTGGTGCGCCTTGCCCTCGCCGCTGTGCTGTGAGGCCACGAGGCCCGGCACGGCGCGGAGCAGGTCCACGGCTCCGCTGCGCGGCGCCGCGTCCAGGATGTCTCGGTCGAGGGTGAGTTCCGAGGCGGTCTGTGGCGCCCGTGTGCCTCGGACCACCGTGTTGGTCTTCGGCTCCGTGGGTGGGGGAGCGCCTGTGTCCTTCTCGGACTGCGGGACCTGATGGGCTTGGGCCTCCGTGGGCGGCGGCGTCGCTTCCGCGCTCGGCGCTGCTTGCGCGGGCGTGCTGGGGATATGGGGCTGCGCGGACGGTGTGGTCGCTTCGGCGCTCGGCGCTGATTGCGGAGGCGTGCTGGGGATATGGGGCTGCGCGGACGGTGTGGTCGCTTCGGCGCTCGGCGCTGCTCGTGGGACCTGTTCTGCGTGGGGCGGAGGATTGTTGGAGAGGGGTGATGCGGTCGCCTCGGAGCTCGGTGCTGTTCCGGGGACCCGGCTCGTGTGCGGCTCTTCAGGTCGGACTGGTGCTCTGGTGTCGGTCTGGCCCTTGTCTTCGGGGGCTGATGAGGCGGGCGAGGCCTGTCCCGTCGCGAGGGACGGAGGTGGCTCCGCCTGCCTCGCCACCGCGAGCAGCGGTGCGCAGAGGACCAGCAGGCCTGTCGACAGCGCGACGGTCACGACACTCGTGGACATGAAGGGCACTCACGGCAGGTCGCCTCGGTCCTCGGGCCCTCGTGCACGCGGCTCTCGCGTGACACTCGTGGCTCGAAGACGGAGACCCTCCGCCGTCATGGATGTGGGGCGATGACACGCAAGACCCCGGCACCTCATCGCGCAGAACCGGCGCGCGGAGGTCCGAAGCTCACGTTCGATGGATTCGCTTCAGCGCGAGCGCCGTGGACCTATGGCCCTTGCGGCATCGCCGTCGGCCGGAGTGCCACGCCCGGCAAGCGCGTCGGCGCATGCACGGACTCGTGCTTCCACGACACCCACCGCACCACCGGCACCAGGGCCACGACCCACGTCGCCGCCACCACGCTCAGGTGCTCCACCGAGCCGGTCAGGTGCTTGTGGCCATCCGGACCATGTCCCGTCTCTGGCGACTGACTCGTCGGCTTCGGCGTGAGGCCACGCTCGTCCGGAACGTCATGGCTGTGCGCCTGGCCACCGTGGCTGTGCACATGCCCCGCGCCACCATGGCCCACCACCGCGTGCAGCACCGGCGCCACCGCGAGCCCGTACACCAGGACCATCAGGCCCAGGCTCGCGAGGTCTCGTCGGTCGTGGGGATTCAGCAAGGCGCTGGTCGACAGGGCAGGGGGGTGGTCGCCTCCTACCCGGCTTCCCGGGCCCACGCAAGGCAGCACACCCGCACCGCTCGCCCCAGTCCTCGTGCCCGTTCATGCGCGGACGCCCCGCTCACGCAGCGCGACCTCGCAAACCGAGAGTCCTCGTGCCACGCGGGTGTCGGCGCATCGCGAACACAAAGCCAATCGCAAACATCGGGACCTTCACGCGCCTCCGTCCCCGTGTGCGCAGGCGTTCCCATCCCATTGGGACCTGCCTCGTGCGCGGTCGCCCCGGCGCTTCGTGCCCGAGCGCGAGAGCTTCCGCCGCACATCCGCACCGAGTCCCCGATGTAGGCGTCGGACACCTCGATCCACAGGCCCGCCGCCGAGGTCCCTCGGGAACGGGCCCTCTGCCTCCCGCCTGTCACTCTCCCGGGGAGACTGTCCACCGCACCCGCCTCCGGGATGTGGGTGCTGTGTCCCTCTTGACGCGGCGCATTGATTCCCGTGTCACCCAGGGCGGACCGTCATTACAATATGCGTGTGCGTTCTGAATCCGTAGCGCTCCGCCAGTTGTCCGCAGAGGGGGACATTCCGCCGACGAAGCCTCGCTCCGAGCGGCTGAAGGCCCTCGCCACCGAGGAGTTCGACCTGCTCATCATCGGGGGCGGTGTCACCGGCGCGGGCTCCGCGCGCGATGCCGTCCTGCGCGGACTCAAGGTCGCCCTCGTGGAGCGCGAGGACTTCGCCAGCGGCACGTCCAGCCGCTCGTCCCGCCTCATCCACGGCGGCCTGCGCTACCTCGAACACGGCCACCTGGGCCTCGTCTTCGAGTCCAGCATCGAGCGCCGCCGCCTCCTCCAGCTCGCCCCGCATCTGGTGCGCCCGCTCGCCTTCGTGTGGCCCGTCTACGCCGGCGCCCGCGTGCCCCGCTGGAAGCTCAACGCGGGCCTCATGCTCTACGACGCGCTCTCCCTCTTCCGGAACGTGAAGGGCTACCAGCGCCTCAACCGCGAGCAGCTCCACCAGTCCGAGCCCGGCCTGCGCACCGACGGCCTCAAGGGCGGCGCCCGCTACTACGACGCCGCCACCGACGACGCGCGCCTCACCCTGGCCAACGCGCTCGGAGCCTCCGAGTCCGGCGCCGTCGTCCTCAACCACGCCTCCGTCCAACGCCTCGACGTCGTCGACGGCAAGGCCCGCGGCGCCATCGTCGTGGACCACCTCACCGGTCAGCAGCTCACCGTGCGCGCGCGCGCCATCGTCAACGCCACGGGGCCGTGGAGCGATGAGATCCGCAAGCTCGATGCCCCCGGCGGCAACGCCCACGCCGTGCGCGGCAGCAAGGGCGTGCACGTCGCCGTGCCTCGCAAGCGCCTGGGCAACCACGACGCCCTCACGCTCCTGTCCCCCAAGGACGGCCGCGTGATGTTCGTGCTGCCCGCCGACGACTTCACCATCATCGGCACCACGGAGACCTCCACGCGCGCGCACCCCGCGGAGGTCCGCGCGAGCGAGACGGACGTCGCCTACCTCCTCGAGTCCGCCAACGCCTTCTTCCCCGAGGCGCACCTCACCCGCGAGGACGTGGTGAGCGCCTGGGCCGGCATCCGCCCCCTGTCCGCCAGCGGCTACCACGGCACCACCGACGCGGGCAGCGCCAGCCGCGAGCACCACATCGACCTCAGCCCCACCGGCGTGCTCGCCATCAGCGGCGGCAAGCTCACCACCTACCGCGTCATGGCGCGCGACGTGGTGGACGCGGTGGAGAAGCACCTGGGCCAGCCCCGTCGCAAGGCCCCCACCGAGTCGCTGCCCCTGCCCGGCGGCGACATCCCCGACCTGAACGCCGAGCTCGCCGCCGCGCGCGACGTCGTCGGTGACGCGGCCACCGCCACGCACCTGGTGCGCGCCTACGGCAGCCGCTGGCGCCGCGTCTGGGCGCTCACCCGCGAGGACGCCTCCCTCGCTCGCCCGCTCGCTCCCGGCCTGCCCTACCGCGCCGCGGAGGCCGTGTGGGGTGTCACCCACGAGCTGGTGCACACGCTCTCCGACCTGCTCATCCGTCGACTCAAGGTCGCCTTCGAGACCCGGGACCTCGGTCGCGGCGCCGCCCAGGTGGCCGCCGAGGTCATGGCCCCCCGACTCGGTTGGGACGAGGCCGAGACACGCCGTCAACTCGACACCTACGCCTCCGACGCGCTGCGTATCTTCGGTATCGACAGCGCTGAATCCTGAGAAGGCGGGCGAAACAACGAGCGTCCGTCCAGCGCCGTACGCCCGCGTGTCTCATGCCCCGAGACAGTCGTCCTCCGCCTGACAGGCCCGCGAGCAGCCGGACGGCTGGCGTGCTTAACTTGCGCGTGGGGAACGGGAAGCGGTGTCCTCTCGTTCATCCCGGCCGTCGAATCCGGACCGGGGTGCCCTCCGTACCTACCCGTTCGCCGGGGCGTTCAAGGAGAATGACGATGAAGCGTTGGGTCTGGCTCGGGTTGCTCGGTGGGGCGGTGGCGTGCACCAAGGTCCCCGACAGGGAGCCCTCGGTCACCGAGGAGGTCTGCCCCGGGACGGAGGAGCTGTCGCTGCCGGGCACCGCGCGTCAGTCGCTCAACCCGCTCGCCGGCGAGGATGGCGCGGAGCCGGTGCTCATCACCTTCCGTCCCCGCGTGTCCGCCAGCGCCGTGTCCAACCTGGACACGCTCACCGAGTCGGCCCGGCGCGTGGGCGCCCAGGTCCACCGCCGCTTCCCCCACCTGAACACCATCGCCGCGAAGGTGTCGCCCGAGGCCCGCGCGGCGCTCGAGAAGAATCCCGACGTGCTGCGCGTGGAGCCCGACCGCGTGGTGCGCGCGTTCGGGATGCCGAGCCCGCTGTCCCCGTCCCTGCTGCAGGGCGTGCTGCCCAACACGAGCGGATCCACGGGCGAGTACACCGCGGGACTGCAGCGCGTGCAGGCGCCCCAGGTCTGGGACGCGAACAACGACGGTGTGCTGGATGACGGCGCGCCCTCGGGCACGGGCATCAAGGTGTGCATCATCGACAGCGGCTGGGACAACCGGCACCCGGAGCTGGCGGCGGCATACCTGGAGGGCAAGGACCTGCTCGACGGAGACGACGAGCCGCTGGACCAGGGGCGCGTGAACGGCGTGCTGAAGTGGGGCGGCGGCCACGGCACGCACACGGCGGCGACCATCGCGGCGCAACTGGGCGCGGGCGCGCACGTGCGGCCCGGCGAGGAGCCCAACGGCGTCGTGGGCGTGGCGCCCACCGTGTCGCTGCTGGTGGCCCGCGTGCTCGACGTCAATGGCGACGGCAACACGTCCAACGTCATCGCGGCCATGGACTGGTGCATCGAGCGCGGCGCGCACATCGCGTCGCTGTCGCTGGGCTCCATCGCGCCCTCGCAGACGGAGGAGGCGGCCTTCAAGCGCGCGTTCGACGCGGGCATGGTGGCCATCGCCGCGACGGGCAACCGGGGCACGGAGGAGAAGTCCTATCCCGCGGGCTACGAGAGCGTCATCGCCGTGGGCGCCATCGACGCGAACAACGCGTGGGCGCCGTTCTCCCAGTACGGCAAGGACTTCGTGTCGCTGGTGGCGCCGGGCGTGGGCATCCTGAGCGCGACCATCGTCGGCGGCGCGCCGTACGGCGACGTGGACGTGGGCGGCACGCGCTTCGCCTCCGAGCCGCTGGAGTACACCGGCGTGGGCAAGTACGCGGGGCGGATGGTGTACTGCGGCCTGGGCGAGCGCGTCTCGTCGTGCGGCGAGGGCGCCACCTGTGACGGCTTCGTCGCGCTGGTGGACCGCGGCGGCGGCATCCTGTTCAAGGAGAAGGCGCTCAACGCCATCCGCGCCGGCGCGAAGGCCATCGTCGTCGGCAACAACACCAGCGAGGACGGGGCGGGCAACTTCACGCTCACCGACCCGGAGGACTTCTGGGTGCCGACGACGTCCGTCACCCTGGTCAACGCCAACTCGCTCAAGGGCCTGGTGGGCCAGAACGTGACGGTGGACGTGTCGGGCCTGGACTACCTGCGCCAGTCGGGCACGTCCATGGCCACGCCGCACGTGGCGGGCGTCGCCGCGCTGGTGCTGGGCGCGTGCCCCAAGCTCACCCATGTCCAGGTGCGCGAGGTGCTGGAGAAGACGGCGTTGGATTTGGGCGAGACGGGCAAGGACATCAAGTTCGGCCACGGCCTGGTGCAGGCCAAGGCCGCGGTGGAAGAGGCCCGGCGCCTCTGCCCGCCTCCCGCGCCGTGAAGCGAGGCTAGTCCCGACGCAGGGCCAGCACGGGTGAGGCGATGAGGCACGCGCCCACCCGGGCCTCCAGCGCGGCGGCGGCGTCCTCGCAGGCCTCCACGCCTCCGGTGACGAGCACCTCGCGGCTCCAGGGCTCGTCCACGCCAGGGCCGCTCACACCGCCCCGGGGCAGCACCAGCCCCACGAAGGCCACGGCCGCGGCGGCGGCCATCATCATCTTCCCCCAGTGTCGCCAATCGCCCTCGCGCGGAGGCGGACGCGCGACGGGCGCCGTGGCGCGGGCGTTCAGGCGCGCCTCGAGCGCCTCGAAGCTCAGGCCAGGGCGGCGGGGTTCGCGGCGCGCGCGCTGGGCCATCCACCCGCGCTCGGCGCGCTGCCATGCCAGCGCGTGCCTGCAGGCGGCGCAGGCGTCCGCGTGCGCGCGCACCCTCGTGGCGTCCTCGGGTGAAAGCTCTCCGGCCAGCAGCGCGTCCAGCTCGCTCTCGCGGCACGTGCTCATGGGTGTCCTCCTCCGAGATGGGCGGCCAGCTGCTCGCGCAGGCGCAGGCGCGCGCGGTGGATTTCGTTCTTCACCTTCTGCAGCGACCAGCCCATCACCGAAGCAATCTCCTCGTAGGGAAGCCCATGGTCGATGCGCAACAGCAGCGCCGCGCGCCGCTCCTCGTTGAGCGTCCCGAGCGCCTGGGCCAAGAGCCCCTCCAGCTCCCGGTCCAACAACAAGTCTTCGGGTGACGGCGTGGGCAGCACCGCCTCCAGGTGCGCGGCGTGCTCCTCGTCCTCCACGTCCACGTGGACCCCCCGGGTGCGGCGGGACTCCAGATAGACATGTCGGGCGATGCCGAGCAGCCACGCGCCCACCCGGTCCTCATCGCGCAGCGCCCCGAGCCTCGCGTGCGCGCGGACGAAGGTCTCCTGGGTGGCCTCGTCGGCGGCGGCCTCGTCGCGGAGCAAATCCCTGAGGAAGCGCCAGACCGCGGGCGAGTGCCGCTCGAAGAGCGTGCGGAAGGCGGCGGGGTCCCCCGTGCGGGCCCGGCGCAACAGGCGGCGCTCACCCTCCGTGTCGGATGGGGGCGCACCCACCAGGACCATCTTCACCGCGGAAAGAAGAGCCACGCCACCACCGTGTCACGAGACGCGCGGGAGTTTCAGCCGCCCCGTCGAATCCGTCGCGCGCGGGTGCCCGCCTGCTCCGCTCACGAGGGCCGGGAGCCAACCTTGTTGGAGAACTGACGTTGTTGGTATGAGAATCCCATGTCTTCCCATCTCGCCCGTCCTGACGCCGCGGCGTCGGCGGCGCCTGCTCCGCGCCTGCATGGGCACCTGCCCGTGCTCGATGGCGTGCGGGGACTCGCGGTCCTCCTGGTCGTCTTCTTCCACACCACGCACCTGAGCGACCAGAGCGTCGCGGGCAAGGCGACGTGGTGGTTGGCCGGTGCGGGGTGGACGGGCGTGGACCTGTTCTTCGTCCTCTCCGGCTTCCTCATCACCGGCATCCTGTGGGAGGCGAAGGGGCAGACGTACTACTTCCGCAACTTCTACGCGCGGCGCGTGCTGCGCATCTTCCCGCTGTACTACGCGGCGCTGGCGGTGTCGTTCCTGGTGCTGCCGTCGCTGGCGGGGCGGCTGAACCTGGACGAGCGCATCACCACGGACGGCGCCGTCTGGTACCTGCTCTACCTGTCCAACTTCTACCAGCTGTGGGTGGACACGACGCACCCCATCCTCGGCGTGGTGTGGTCGCTGGCGATTGAAGAGCAGTTCTACATCGTCTGGCCGTTCCTCATCGCCGCCGTCTCGTACAAAGGTGCCATCCGCCTGTGCCTGGGCACCATCGCCCTGGCGGTGGCGGTGCGGGTGGGGCTCACGCTGGCGGGCGCCAGCGAGGAGAGCACGTACGTGGTGACGTTCTGCCGCGTGGACTCGCTCGCGCTGGGCGCGCTGTTGTCATTGGCGCTGCGTCACCCGGAGGGCAAGGGCCTGTCGGCCTTCCCGTGGATGCGCTGGGCGCCGTGGCTGGCCCTGCCCGTGGTGGCGGCGATGATTGCCCTGCCGATGGGCCCGGCGTTCAAGACGGTGGTGCGCACGGGCGGCTACACCGCGGTGGGCATCCTCTACACGGTGCTGGTGTATCGGGTGGTGGCGGCGAAGCCGGGCAGTGTCCTGAACCGCGTGTTCTCCAACCGCGTGTTCCTGACGTACGGCAAGTACAGCTACGCCATCTACCTGGTGCACTCGCCGCTGGACGCCATCCTGCGGCGCACCGTGCTCAAGACGCCGCTGCAGCAGGTGGCGGGCTCCGACTTCCCGATGCAGCTGGTGTTCTACGTGGTGGCCGCGGTGCTGTCGTGGGGCATCGCGCTGGTGAGCTGGAACCTGTTCGAGAAGCACTTCCTGAAGCTCAAGGACTACTTCCCGTACAGCGAGCGTCCGGCCCCCGTGACCGTCCCGGCGTCCACCGGCTCATCGGGCGCCGCGAGCTGAAGCGGCGCGCGCGTCAGGAGATGACTCCCCACGCGCGCGCCGGAGTGGCTCACCCGGCCTGCAGCAGGGCCTTGGCCACCATCAGCGCGTAGGCCTCCGCGGAGTCGAGCTCCGCGCGGGCGCTGTAGTAGCGCTCCAGGCTCTCGTCGGAGCCATCTCGCAGGAAGATGGCGTCGTGCAGCTCGCGCTGCGCACGGCTCAGCCACAGGCTCGCCTGCAGCCGCAGCTTGGCCGCGGAGTGAGGGTCCTTCAGCGACTGCGTCGGCGTCTGGAGCTCGTGTTCCTCGGGGTACAGCATCGTCATCTGGTTGTAACCGGCGTGCTCAAGTGTCGTAGTCATGAATTGAGAATGTGAACCCGAGACCAAGCAGGCACCTGTCCGCTCGGGCAACCCACTGTCTTGTTCCAGGCAGCAGAGCCCGCGCGAACGCCCGCAGCGGAGAATTCCGAACCCATCGCGCACCGCTGCGGCGCGTCAGGCTTTACTTCAGGCTCTTCATGTCGATGACGAACCGGTATTTCACGTCACCCCGGAGAATCCGGGTGTAGGCGTCGTTCACTTGCTGAATGGGAATCACCTCCACGTCGGACACGACTTCGTGCTGGGCGCAGAAGTCGAGCATTTCCTGTGTTTCGCGGATGCCGCCAATCATGGAGCCGGCGAGCTTGCGGCGGGTGCCGATGAGGGTGAAGGCGCCCAGCTCCAGGGGCTTCTCCGGGACGCCGACGAGCACCATTTGGCCATCGCGGCGCAACAGGCGCAGGTATGCGTTGAGGTCGTGCTGGGCGGAGACGGTGTCGAGGATGAAGTCGAAGGTGTTCTCCCGGGCCTTCATCTGGCCCGTGTCGGAGGAGACGACGAACTCGTGGGCGCCCAGGCGCAGGGCGTCCTGACGCTTGTTCTCCGAGTGGCTGAGGACGACGACGTGCGCGCCGAGGGCGCGGGCGAACTTCACGCCCATGTGGCCCAGGCCGCCCAGGCCGACGATGCCCACGCGCTGGCCTTCGCGGACGTTCCAGTGGTGCAGCGGGGACCAGGTGGTGATGCCCGCGCACAAGAGGGGCGCGGCGCGCGCGGGGTCCAGGTTGTCCGGCACGCGCAGCACGAAGGCCTGGTCCACGACCATGGCGCTGGAGTAGCCGCCGAAGGTGGGCTGCTGGCTTGCGCGCTCACGTCCGTTGTACGTGACGGTGGGGCCGCCCTGCTCGCAGTACTGCTCCAGGCCGTCCTTGCAGGACGTGCAGGCGCGGCACGAGTCCACCATGCAGCCGACGCCCACGGAGTCACCGGCCTTGAAGCGGGTGACGTTGGCGCCGACGCGCGTGACGCGGCCGATGATTTCGTGGCCGGGGACCATGGGGAAGATGGAGCCGCCCCACTCGTCGCGGGCCTGGTGGATGTCGGAGTGGCAGACGCCGCAGTAGAGGATGTCGAGCTCGACGTCGTCGACGCCGGGCTCACGGCGCTCGAACTGGAAGGGGGCGAGAGGGGTGCGGGCGTCCTGGGCCGCGTAGCCGCGTACGGTGGTCATGGGCTTTCGTTCCTTGGCAGAGGGGAGAAGTCTTGCTTCAGGAATATGCGTAGGCACGCGCCCGGAGGAAATCTGTGGAATCCACAGAGGCTGTGTAGGAAAACTTCCGAATGGCTTTCACTCCACTCAATGCCCTGAATGCCTTCCTCGCGGTGGCCCGCAAGCGCAGCTTCGCCGTGGCGGCGCGGGAGCTGGGTGTGTCCGCCTCCTCGCTCAGCCAGAGCGTGCGGCAGTTGGAGGCGCGACTGGGCGTGGCGTTGCTCACCCGGACCACGCGCAGCGTGGCGCTCACCGAGCCCGGTCGCCGGCTCCTGGAGCACGCGGGCCCGTCGGTGGACCAGGCGCTCGCGGCGCTGAAGGTCGCGGCGGCCGAGCCCGGCGAGGTGACGGGCTCGGTGAAGCTCACCGTGCCGAGCATCGCGGTGCACCACGTGCTGCCGCCCATGCTCGAGCGCTTCTTGAAGCGACATCCCCGCACGGAGGTGGAGCTGCGGGTGGAGGACGCGATGGTGGACATCGTCGCGGAGGGGCTGGACGCGGGCATCCGCATGTCCGAGTCGCTGGAGCGCGACATGGTCCAGGTGCGGCTGTCGGAGGGCTACCGCTTCGTGGTGGTCGCCGCGCCCGCGTACCTGGAGCGCCGGGGCGTCCCGGAGAAGCCGAAGGACTTGCTGTCCCATGACTGTCTTTGCATCCGCTCCAACACCACGGGGGCGCTCTACCAGTGGGAGCTGGAGCGCGGGGCGAAGAGCTGGCGGGTGCCGGTGCGCGGGCCGCTCATCGCCACGAGCTTCCAGGGCCTGTTCCCGTTGGTCGAGCAGGGCGTGGGCTTGATGTATGCCTTCGAGCCGGACGTGGCGGAGCGGGTGCGGCGGGGCGCGCTGAGAGTCGTGCTGGAGCCCTACGCGGCCCACGTGGATGGCTTCTATCTCTACTTCCCCAGCCGGGCGCGGGTGTCACCGGCGCTGCGCGCCTTCGTGGACGTGGCGCGCGAGGTGGCGGCGGAGCGGCGCACGGGCACCCGGGAGGTGCCTCGCTCCCCGAAGCGCCGCGCGTGAGCGGGCTTCAGGCGCTGGGGATGCCCCGGGCGCGGGCCCTGACGCGGGCGGCCTCGTCGAGCGCGCCCGCCTCCTCCAGCGCGGTGGCGGCGCGGTAGTAGAGCAGCGCGGCCTCCATGTGGCGGAAGGCGGAGGCCTCCGCGTTGGCGGCGGCGACGAGGAAGGGCGCGGCGCGCTGGGGCTCCTTGCCCTCCAGCCAGTGCTGCGCGACGACGACGGGCGCGGCCTTGCGCTGCTCCAGGGCGCTGGCCAGCCGGCGGTGCAGCAGGGGCACCAGCGAGGGGGGAATCGCCTCGCGCACCACGTCGAAGAGCAGGTCATGCGTGAAGCGCTCGCCGCGCAGCACGTGCGCGGCCTCCAGCTCGGAGAGGTGCGTGGCGAGCGACATGGGCGTCATCTCCAGCACCTCGCTGGCCAGCTCCACCGCGAAGGACGTCTTGGCGAGCGCCGCCAGCCGGGCCACCTGGAGCGCGGGCGCGGACAGCCGCTCCAGCCGGCGCTGAATCAAGTCCCGTCCCCGCCCGGAGGGGTGCACCTGCTCGGGCCAGCCGCGCTCCAGGCCCCCGGACTCCAGCAGGTGCCGCAGCGCCTCCATGATGAACAGGGGGTTGCCGCCCGTGTAGCGCATCACGTTGTCCGTGAGCCCCTCCGCGCCCGCCAGCTCCAGGCTGCCCAGGAGCGTGCCCACCGCCTCCGAGTGCAGGGGCTCCAGCTCGATGACCACCGCGAGCCCCGCCTCCACGAGCTGCTGGATGCAGGCGGCGGCGATGGGCGTCAATTCGCCGCGGCGGTACGTGTCCACGAAGCGGGGGAAGACGCCGTCCGACGGGATGTCGTGCCGGCGCGAGAGCATGAGCAGCGCGAACTCCGCGGTGGCCGCGTCCATGTACTGCAGGTCATCCGCGACGATGGCGTCCATGCCCGCGCACAGCTGGTAGATGGCCAGGCAGTTGGCCTCCAGGAAGCGGCTGCGCTCGGCCTCGTCCACCATGGGCGGCGGCGGCCCCTCCGCGCCCACCATGTCCGGCATCAGTCGTGAGAGCTCCCGGCGCACCCAGGGCGCGAGCGTCGCGTCCGGACAGCGGGCCATGATCTGCCGCAGGAGGCGCACGTGCGTGGAGTAGGCCACGTGCGTCTCGCCGGGGCGCGACTCGAGCACCATGTGCACGCCGCGCGAGGCGGCGAAGTCGTGCGCCAGCCGCGTCTTGCCCACCCCGGGCTCGCCGCTCAGGAAGATGGTCTTCCCCTCGGCCCAGGCCTCCTCCATCCGCGCCCACTCGCGCTCGCGCCCCACCAGGACGGGCGGGCGCAGCACGGACAGGGGCAGCTTCGCCGGCGCGCCGCGCGGAGGCTGGGCCGTGGCCGGGCCGCGTTCAATCTCCCGCGCCAGGGCCACCGTCTGGGGCAAAGGCTGCGTGTCCAGCTCCTCGCGCAGGAGGCGACGGCAGCGCTCGAAGGCGTTGAGCGCGGCCATCCGGTCGCCCGCGATGTAGTGCAGCCGCATCAGCCGGCGCCACGCCTCCTCCGAGTACGGGTCCATGGAGAGCAGCCTCTCCGCCAGCACCAGCGCGCCGGACAAGTCCCCCGCGCGCTCCTTGGCCTCCGACTCCGCGGACGCGGCGCGGCGGCGCAGCTTGTCCAGCCGCTCCCGCGCGCTCTCCAGCCACGCCTGGAACTCCGGGCAGTCGTCGAACTCCAGCGCGCCCAGCAGCACGCCCTCCTGCGCGAGCGCCTGGGCGTGACGTCCGGCCAGCACGTGGGCCTGCAGCTCCGCGGCGTCGATGGTGACGCCCTCGACGAGCGACAGCACGTCCGAGCCCTGCACCAGCTCCGCGCCCACCGACAGCCGCAGCCGGCGCAACAGCTGACGCATGTTGTTGCGGGCCGTGGCCTCGCTCGACTCGGCCCACAGCAGGCCCGCGAGGCGGTACTTCGGATGCGGCCCTTCCAATGCCAGCCATGTCAGCACGGCCGCGGTGCGGCGCTCCAACGGCAGATGAGCGCCGCCATGCCGCAGGCGGGCCTCGCCGAGCAGCGCGAGATGAAAGACTTGCGTCCCTGCCGCGTCGTCGCCTGCCATGGCCTCCGAGGTTCCAAGAAGGGAAGAGCGTGTCTTGCCTAACGTAACACGTCGCACCGGAGGCTCCCTCGCGGGTAGGGATTAACCCAGGCAGGGTGATTCCCATCACGCGGTGCGGCTCGAATTCCCAATACACGGCAGCTCGCCGTCACGAGCGGACGGCATTGCGAATCGACCTGTGCGGTCACACCCTGGTCACACCTCGTTCGTTATGAATCAAGCCAGACTGGTGAACCACGGGGGTCGCAATGGTTTGTGACAAGCAGCAGGCCGACATGGAGGTCGATGTCATCATCAGCGGCTGCGGTCCCGTGGGAGCACTGACAAGCAATCTGCTGGGCTCCCTGGGCGTGCGCACGCTGGTGTTGGAGCAGGACCTGGCGCCGCATGGACAACCGCGGGCGTTCTCCTGCGACGACGAGGGGCTGCGCATCTACCAGTCCACGGGGCTGGGCGCCGAGCTGCAGAAGGACATGCGGCAGAACCATTTCGCCGAATATGTTGGCCAGACGGGCAAGCGCTTCGCGGAGGTGCACACCAGCTCGGCGGACTTCGGCTTCGGGTACTCGCCGCTGTGGTTCTTCCACCAGCCGCTGGTGGAGGGGGTGCTGCGCGGCGGCCTGGAGCGCTTCCCGCACGTGACGCTGCAACTGGGCGCGAGCGTGGAGTCCTTGGAGCAGGACGGCGCCGGGGTGACGGTGCGCTACCGCCTGGTGGAGAAGGGTGAGACGCGCACGGTGCGGGGCCGCTTCCTGCTGGCGTGCGACGGGGCGCGCAGCCCGGTGCGCAAGGCGCTGAACATCAAGATGGCGGGCCGGGCGTACGGCGAGCCGTGGCTGGCGGTGTCCGGGCAGGTGGAGGGCGACGCGCCGGAGCTGTGCCGCTTCGTGTGCGACCCGAAGCGTCCGGCCTTCGTCGCCACGGGCGCGGTGGGGCAGTTCCGGTGGGAGTTCATGCTGATGCCGGGCGAGACGCGCGAGGAGATGGAGCGCCCGGAGACCATCAAGAAGCTGCTGGAGCCCTACATCGACCCGGCGCGGGTGCACGTGGAGCGCGCGCAGGTGTACACGTTCCACTGCCTCAACGCGGCGCGCTGGCGCGACGGCAACGTGTTCCTGCTGGGTGACGCGGCGCACACCATGCCGCCCTTCATGGGCCAGGGCCTGGTGTCGGGCATGCGCGACGCGTCCAACCTGGCGTGGAAGATTCAACGCGTGGTGCAGGGGCTGGCGCCGGCGTCGCTGCTGGACACCTACGAGGAGGAGCGTCGTCCGCACGTGGAGGCGGTGCAGAAGCTGTGCGTGCGCGTGGGGCACCTGTTCCTCGCGCGCAACCGCTGGGTGGCCAGCGCCCGGGACATGGTGATGCGCGCGCTGCAGCGCATCCCCCGGGTGCGGCGCTTCATCCAGGGCTTCGAGTTCAAGCAGCCGCCGATGCACGAGCAGGGCTACTACCTGGGGGGCAAGCGCGAGGGCGCGCAGTCCGCGGAGGGCACGTACTTCATCCAGCCCAAGGTGCGGCTGCCGTCCGGCCAGGAGGTGTTGCTGGATGACGCCATCGGCAACGACTTCGCGGTGCTGTGCCGCGCCAACGCTCCCTCGGCGCAGCTGGCCGCGGCGCGCGGGCTGGCGGAGGCCCTGGGTGGGCGGCTGCTCGCCGTCCAGTCGTCGGGCGAGCACGGCGGCGAGGTGCCCGCGGTGGAGGACATCACCGGGAAGCTGGGCGACTGGTTCTCGCGCCATGGCTCGGACGTGGTGGTGCTGCGCCCGGACCGCTTCGTGTTCGGCGCGGTGAAGGCGGAGCGGCTGCCGGAGCTGCGCGACGCGCTGGGCGTGTGACGGCGGTCCGGGTGCGCCCCCTGGGAAGCCGAGGGGTGCACGGGACTCCCTCCTGACGGGCGCCCTGCGTGGCGCCCCGTGTGTCCCCGGCCCCTCGTGCGAGCCCGTGTCGCGCGGGCGTCGGGGCCCTGACGGTGTCCCTACCTTGACGGCTGAAAGAGCCTACGAGGGGGGACACCGATGAGGACGCGCGGAGCACGACGACACGTTCATTCCATCCACTGCATCCTGCCGCCGTATCTGCTGCGCTCCATCGCGGAGAACGGCTCGCCCCAGCAGCGCGTGAAGGCGCTGCGCACGGTGGCCACGGACAGCACGTTCCGGGCGCTGCGCTTCGCCGGGGGACGGCTGGCCGCCGCGACGCCGTCGCTCCGCCGGGTGCCGGCGATGATGGTGGAGTCCCAGCGGCAGCGGAGCATCTACGACTTGAAGGGCGAGGAGGCCTTCCCCGGGACGCTGGTGCGCTCGGAGGGGCAGGCGCCATGCGGGGACCTCGCCGCGGACGAGGCCTACGACGGCCTGGGCGCCACGTATGACTTCTTCTGGGAGGTGCTGGCGCGCAACTCCATCGACGGGGATGGGATGCCGTTGCAGGCGTATGTCCATTACGGGCGTGACTACGACAACGCCTTCTGGGACGGCCGACGCATGGTGTTCGGCGATGGCGACGGCGAGCTGTTCAACCGGTTCACCGTCTGCCTGGACATCATCGCGCACGAGCTGTCCCACGGCGTGACGGAGGACGAGGGGCCGCTGTGGTACTTCCGGCAGGCGGGCGCGCTCAACGAGTCCATGTCGGATGTGTTCGGCTCGCTGGTGAAGCAGTGGAAGCTCGGCCAGACGGCGGACCAGGCCGACTGGCTCATCGGCGACGGGCTGCTCGGCGAGGAGGTGGAGGGCAAGGCGCTGCGCTCGATGAAGGAGCCGGGCACCGCCTTCGACGATGACGTGCTGGGCAAGGACCCGCAGCCCGGCCACATGCGCGACTACGTCAACACGTGGGAGGACAACGGCGGGGTGCACATCAACTCCGGCATCCCCAACCGCGCCTTCGTGCTGGCGGCGCTGCGGCTGGGCGGCCAGGCGTGGGAGCGGGCGGGGCGCATCTGGTACGAGGCGATGAGAGATCCGCGCATCCTGCCGGACACGAACTTCTCCGACTTCGCGCGCATCACCGTCATCGCCGCCACGCGGCTGTACGGCGCGGGCGAGGTGGAGGAGGCGGTGAAGCAGGCCTGGGAGGAGGTGGGCCTGCGCGTCACCCGCGACAGGGTGTCGGTGTCGCAGTGGGGCCAGGGCTCGCAGTCCGCCGGGGCCTGAGCCATGTCGACGCGCATCGCGCTCTCGCAGGAGGGCGGGCTCGCGGCCTTCCCCGGGCTCGCCCGTCCGAGGAGCGTGGAGCTGGACGCGCTCCCCGCCGAGGAGGCCCGGGCGCTGGAGGAGGGCCTGCGCGACACGCGCTTCCATGAGCTGCCCCGCGTGGTGGGCGGCGCGGGCGCACCCGGCGCGGACCGGCGTCGCTACACCCTCACCGTCGAGGAGGGGGCACGGCGACACACCGTGGAGCTGGTGGAGCCCGTGGAGGACCCGCGCCTGCGGGAGCTCTTGTCCCTGGTGAAGCGCGCCACCCGGAAGCGGCGGGGCGGTGGGGATTCGAACTAAGGGCTTAGTTGACGAAGAACTAAGGTCTTAGTAGTTTGCTGGCCACGGAGGACCTCCATGGCCAGACAACCCGAGCCCGAGGCGCCCCGGCCGTTGACGCCGGTGGAGCTCGAGCTGATGCACATCGTGTGGAAGCAGGGCGAGGTGAGCGTGGCGGACGTGCTGGCCGCGCTGCCGCCGGAGCGCGCGTTGGCGTACACGTCCGTGTCCACGGTGCTGCGCATCCTGGAGCAGAAGGGTGTCGTCGAGAGCCGCAAGCAGGGGCGGGGGCATCTGTACTCGGCCACGCTGCCGCGCGAGACGTACGAGGCGCAGAGCCTGCGCCACCTGGTGGACACCGTGTTCGATGGGACGCCCTCCGCGCTGGTGGCGCGGCTGGTGGAGGCGGTGCCGCTGGCGCCCGACGAGGTGGAGCAGATCCGCAAGCTGCTCAAGGCGAAGGGGGGCAAGCCATGAGCGCGCTGGTGTCGCTGTATCTCGCGGTGGCGCTGGTGCTGCCGGTGGCGCTGCTGCTGTCGTGGGGCGCGCTGGCGGTGCTCGCGCGGCTGGGGTGGGCGCTGTCGGCCCGGCAGGCGCTGAAGGTGGGGCGAGGGGCGCTGCTGCTCGCGCTCGTGCTGCCGCTGCTGGCGATGGGCGCGCGGGCGCTTTCTCCCGCGGGGCCGCTGTTCGACTTCGAGCGCTCGGTGGCGCGGCAGGCGCAGCGGCTCCCGTCGGCGGTGTGGACGGCGAGCACGGTGGGCAGCGCGGCGCCCGCGGCGTCGAAGGCGACCGCGGTGCCCATCGGGGTGTGGATGGGATTGTCCGGCGCGTGGCTCGTGGGCGCGGTGCTCTTCGTGGGGCGGGCGCTCTGGCGACACCAGGGACTGCTGCGACGGTTGGAGCGGCTTCCCCGGGTGCGCTCGGTGCGGCGGGTGGCGGTGGTGCTGGGCGAGGAGGGGACGCCCGCGTTCTCCGCGTGGTTCCCTCGTTTGGGCTCGCGTCCGTCCGCGTGGGTGGTGGTGCCTCCGTCGCTGCTCGAGGACCCGGAGGCGCTCCGGCTCACCGTGCTGCACGAGCTGCAGCACCACCGTCAGCGCGACACGCACCTGGCGCTGGGCCGGCTGTCGTTGACAGGACTGTTCTTCTGGCACCCGGCGGTGCACGTGTTGTCGCGCTGGCTCGCGTCGCTGCAGGAGCTGGCGTGCGACGAGGCGCTGGTCGCCAGCGGTCGGGCCCAGGCCCATGCGTATGCGCGCTGCCTGCTCCAGGCGGCGCTCCGACTCCCGGGCGCACAGCCCGTTCCCGCCGGTGCCACCGGCATGTCCCACCCCACGCAGAGGAGAATCCACATGCTGTTCCAGCCGCGTCCCCGTCGTACCCACGCCGTCCCCGCGCTGCTCGCCGCGCTGTCCCTGTTGCTGCTCCCCGTGGCCGTGCTCGCGCAAGGCGCGGCGAAGGGCCGCACGGTGACTCGCGCCGAGGTGGAGGCGCTCGCCCGGACGAGTCAGCCCCAGGGAGATGTGTCCATCGTCGTGGATGACAAGGTGGTGGAGAACCTCAACAAGCTCATCGGTACCGAGAAGGGGCGCGCCTTCATGAAGCGCGCGCTGGAGAACCTGGGCACGCACCGCGCGGCGATGACGTCGACGCTGAAGGCGAAGGGGCTGCCCGAGGGACTGCTCGCGGTGGCGGTGGTGGAGTCCGCGGTGACGAACATGCCGGAGACGGATGGGCGGCCGTCGCTCGCGCCGGGGATGCGGGGCGCGGGCGTGTGGATGTTCATCCCGGAGACCGCGCGTCGCTACGGGCTGGAGGTGAGCGCGACGAAGGACGAGCGGCTCGACGTGGCGCGGGAGACGCAGGCCGCGGCGACGCTGCTGTCGGACCTGCACGCGCGCTACCAGGACTGGCGGCTGGCGCTCGCCGCGTACAACCAGGGGGAGCGCAAGGTGGACCAGGCCCTGAGCGAGGGCGGCAGCCGTGACACGACGGTGCTCAACACCGCGGGACACCTCAATGACTATCCCGCCACCGTGCAGGCGGGGCTGCTCGTCGTGCGCAACCCGCACCTGCTGGACTGAGGGGCGGGGCTGGCTTCGCTCGGTGCCGAGTGATTCGCGCGGGTCTTGCCTGGGCTGGGTCGGCCGCCACCGTGCAGGCGGGGCTGCTCGTCGTGCGCAATCCGCACCTGCTGGACTGAGGGGCGGGGCTGGCTTCCACCGCGGGGCGCTCGATGTGAGTGATTCGCGCGAGTCTTGTCTGTGCCGCATCGACTTCGCCCGGTGTGTCTGTGTCATCCGCGATGGCTGAGCGGATTGCTCGACTCCGTCCGTGGCTGATCGGCGCGAGGGGGCTCTCCCGATGAGCGTCAGACGTACGTAGACCCGACGCCGTCCGTGAGAGGGAGTCCGAGGCTCTCACCTGTTGGATTGACGTGGGCCCAGCGGGCTCGACTCCGTCAGTGTCTGCTCGATGTGAGCCATTCGCACGGAATGGAGTGAAGTCCTGCCCGCGCGGCCTCGGCTCCGCGCGAGGGCTGCTCGGTGTGTGCCGTCCACGCGCGTCGGAGGGAAATCACGGCCCGCCTGACTCCGTTCAGGCGGGCTTCTCCGCATGCGCGGCCCGAAGAATCGCGCTCACGGGTGGAGGCCGCGAGCAGGCCTCACACCCCTGCTCTCCCCTCACGACGCCGCACTGCCTCCCAACATGCGCAGCGCCAGCTCCGCGTGCAGGTCCGCGAGCGTGTCCACGTCGAGCGCGCTCCCGGGCTCGTACCAGTAGGGCAGCCGCACGCCCATCGCGGAGATGGCCGCCGCCGCGACGCGCGGATGCGGCGGAGAGAAGCTCCGCTGTGCCACACCCCGCTCGATGACCTCCGCGAGCAGCGCGGCGGACTTGTCCCGCAGCAGCACCGCGGGCGCGGCCAGCTCCGGCGTCAACGCATACAGCTCCTCGTTGACCACCACCGCGAGCTGCGGGTGCAGGGCGTGGGTCCGGGTGTGCGCTCGCACCAGCGCCCGGACCTGCTCGGCTGGCTCCGGGCCCGCGCTCTTCAGCGCGGCCTGCAGTGCGTCGTGGTGGGCCTCGTGGCCGATGCGCACCAGCTCCGCGAGCACGTGCTCCTTGGAGGAGAAGTGCGCGTACAGCGCACTCGGTTGCAGCTCCAGCACCTTGGCCAGGTCTCGGATGGAAGTGTCGTGATAGCCGCGGTTCGCGAAGAGCTGGAGCGCGGTCTCCAGGATTCGACGACGGGTGCCGTCCGACGGAGCGGAGGGCGGAAGGCTCGCCGGATGGGCGCGAAGCCGCGAGCGGGTCGGTGGGCTCATGTCAGTGGTTGATGAACGAACGTTCATTCAGCTAGGGTGTGGGGAACTGCTGTTATTTCGCGCCAGGAGTTCTGGATGTCCACGCTTCAGCTCGCTGATTCGTCTCTTCACTACGAAGAGTCTGGGCACGGCATTCCGGTCTTGCTGCTTCACGGCCTCGGCTCCTCCGGCGCGGACTGGGAGCTGGTCACACCGAGGTTGTCAGGGAATTACCGGCTGCTGGTGCCAGATGCACGGGGGCATGGGACGAGTGGGAAGCCCCCTGGGACGTACGGAGTGCCGCTGTTCGCCCGGGACATCGCGGCGCTGTGCGATGCGCTGGGGCTGAAGAAGGTCCATGTGGTGGGGCTGTCGATGGGCGGGATGATGGGCTTCCAGCTCGCGGTGGACCGGCCGGACCTGGTGCGCAGCCTGGTCATCGTGAACAGCGGGCCGGAGCTGGTGGCCCGCACCGTGCGTCGCAAGTTCGAGTTCGCGCTGCGGCTGACCTTGCTGCGGCTGCTCGGGCCCGCGGGGCTGGCCAAGGTGCTGGCGCCGAAGCTGTTCCCCAAGCCGGAGCAGGCGTCGCTGCGTCAGCGCGCCATCGCCGCGTTCTCCGCCAACGAGCCGGATGCCTACCTGCGCGCCACGCGTGGGCTCGTGGGGTGGAGTGTGATGTCGCGGTTGAGGGACATCACCTGCCCGGTCCTGGTGGTGCACTCCGAGCGCGACTACACGCCGCTGGCCTCGAAGCAGGCGTATGTCGAGCTGCTGCCGGACGCGCGTCTGACGGTCCTCGCGGACTCCGGGCACGCCGCGCCGCTGGACCAGCCCGAGGCGCTATGTGACGCGGTGGAGGTCTTCCTCCGCGAAGTCGATGGCGCCGGTGCCGGTGCCGCGCCTGGCGTTCGCGCCGGGCCTTGAGCGAACTCCCAAAACAGGAGGCTGGACGATGTCGATGCTTCGACGTGGTGGCGCACTCTCGCGGTCGCTGTTCCTGCTCTCGGTGGTGGTGACGCTCGGCATGGGAGCCCCGGCTCATGCCGGCTCGTGGGTGCATGGCATCCACGTGGGCTCCTCGGGCGCGCGGGGCTATCAGCTCTGGGTGCCCACCGGGTATCAACCCGGGACGCCCAGGCCGCTGCTGGTGGCGCTGCACGGCTGTCTCCAGAACCCGGACCAGTTCGCGGGCCTCACGCGCCTCAACGAGAAGGCGGACGCGGAGGGCTTCCTCGTCCTCTATCCGAACCAGGCGATGTTCGTGAACGCCACGCAGTGTTGGAACTTCATGCTCGGCACCAACATGGAGCGCGGCCAGGGCGAGCCGGCGCTCATCGTCGGCATGGTGGACGCGGTGAAGCAGCAGTACGCGGTCGACGCGCGCCGTGTGTATGTGGGCGGCGTCTCCGCGGGCGGCGTGCTGACGGGCACGCTGATGGCCTGCTACTCGGACGTGTTCGCCGCGGGCATGGTGGGCGCGGGCGCCATGTACAAGGCGGCCACCACGGTGTCCGGCACCGCCTTCGCCATGCTCTTCGGCAGCATCTACTCGCCGGATGACCGTGGCAAGGACGCGTGGACCTGCTCGGGCCGGCCGCGCCGCACGGTGCCGGTGCTGGTCATGCACGGCTCCGAGGACAGCGTCGTCAACCCGCTCAACGGCGAGCAGGCGATGAAGCAGTTCCTGCAGACCAGCGACTACGGCGACGACGGCGTGGCCAACGACAGCGTCCGCGGCACGCCGACCAGCACCTCGACCTTCCGCGCCGCCGGTGGCCGCGACTACACCGTGAAGAACTACGTCTACGGCGGTGAGCTCGTGGGCCAGAAGCTGGAGGTCCGCGGCATGGACCACGCCTGGCCCGGAGGGGATTCGCGCTATCCCTTCGCGGACCCTTCCGGCCCAGACGCCACGACGTTGATGTGGGACTTCTTCAAGCAGCACGCGCTGTAGACGTCAGTGCTGGTGACCCAGGCGCACCGCCACCTCGGGGTGCGCCTGGGCGAAGGCACGCAGCTTCTCGAAGCTCTGGCGGCCGCGCGCCGCGTCGGCGGTGAAGGTGCCCGGCTCCACGTCGTGCTCCCAGCCCCAGCGGGTGTGGCTGGCGTCGCCCACCAGCAGCACGGGGCCCTTCGTGGAGCGCACCAGGTACGCGGTGCTGCCCGGCGTGTGGCCCGGCACCCAGAGCGCCCACACGGAGCCGTCGCCGAAGATGTCCACCGCGCCCTCGAAGGGGCCGTCCGTGTCGGGCGTGTACGTCCATTCGGAGACGGCGGCCTTGCCCGACAGCGCGCGGTCCGCGACGGACCGGGTGAGGACGTTGAGGAACGCGCGCGTCGTCGTCTCACCCGGGCCCGAGTAGACGGGCGTGCCCGCGGGCACGTCGGCCATGCCGGTGAGGTGGTCCAGGTGCAGGTGCGTGAGGAACACGCCCGCGAGCGGCCCGGACTCTTTCGCGAGCCACGCGCCCAACGGCTCCTTCACCTGCATCTTCTCCTTCACCTTCATGGCGTCGGCGAGCAGGCCGCTCAGGGCCGCCTGCTCGGGCGCGTCACGCAGCGCGTCCTCCACGCCGGTGTCGACGATGTAGAGCCCCTTCGTCGGGTGGCGCAGCGCGTGGAAGAAGACCTGGATGGGCTCGTCGCCGTCGACCAGGCCCGCGGACTTCGCGGTGGGGTGGCCCAGGTTGACGAGGCCGCCGCGGTCCACGGCCCAGTCCGCCGAGGCGATGGACTCCAGCTCCACCGGGCCGGGCTCGTTCAGGAGCGCGAGCAGCTCCGTCGAGGGCCGCGCCACGCCGAGCGTCGAGCGCTGGTGGGGATGCGAGGTGGTCGCCGCGCCCACGAGGACGAGGGTGGTTGCCGCGACGACAAGGACGGCGACGGCGGCGAGGAGGAGGCGCTTGGCGTTCTTCATGGGCGCCAAGGTAGCGATGCGCTGATGCATGGAAAATGGCGACTCTGGTATGAGGCCATGCATTCATGGATATCCCCTGGGATGACGCGCGGCTGTTCCTGGCCATCGCGGAGACGGGCAGCTTCAGCGCTGCGGCGAAGCGGCTGCGCGTGGGGCAGCCCACGGTGAGCCGGAGGCTGGCGGCGCTGGAGTACGCGGTGGGCGCCAAGCTGTTCCGGCGCGGCGTGGAGGGCGCGGCGCTGACGGCGGCGGGCGAGCGACTGGTGTTGCCGGCGCGGAAGATGGCGGAGTGGGCCGGGGAGTTTCAGCGCGCGGCGGAGTCGAGCGATTCGTCACCCAAGGGCCTGGTGCGCGTGACGGCGAGCCCCTTCCTCAGCTTCGACTTCCTGGCGCCCTTCGCGAGCCACGTGGCGAGCAAGCACCCGGGGCTGCGGCTGGAGGTGCAGTCCACCATCCAGTACGCGGACCTGGGGCGCGGCGAGGCGGACCTGGCGCTGCGCACCCAGTGCACGCGCAACGCGGACCTCACGTGCCTTTTCACGCTGGAGGTGCACAACGCGGTGCTCGTCTCGCGCGCGCTCAAGGAGAGGCTGCCCCGGCGCCCCACGCTGCAGCAGTTGCCGTGGGTGGCGTGGGCGCCGCCGTACGAGGCCGTGCCGCCCAATCCGCAGCTGGAGTCCATCATCCCGAACTTCTCGCCCGCGTTCACCTCGGACAACTACCTGGTGCTGCTGTCGGCGGTGGAGGCGGGCGTGGGCGCCACGGTGTGCGGACACATCTCGCACCGGTTCAGCACGCGGCGCGAGCGCAACCTGGTGGAACTCGACATCGACCTGGGGCCCCACGCGAAGAGCGAGCTTCATCTCATCTGCGCGAAGTCGGCGTTGGACATTCCCCGGGTGCGCCGCGTGTCGGAGCTGCTGGTGCAGGAGCTGGAGCGCGCGAGGAAGCGCTGAGCCTCGCGCGTCGAGGTGATTACGGCGTGCCGCCGTCCAGGCCCGGAGGCGGGCCCGGCGGAGGACCCATGCCGCCATCCCAGCCCGGCGGAGGACCCATGCCGCCGTCACCGCCGGGAGGAGGGCCGCCTCCGCCGCCGCCGCTGCCGCCGGGAATCTGGCACTGCGCGGTGTCGAGCGAGGAGCGGATGATGAGCGTCTTCCACGCGAGCAGGGCGCCGTCGTCCTGGCGCGCGGTCTGGAAGAGGTAGTCGTTCACGGACTCGGCGGACACCACGTTGTCGTTGGCATTGGTCGTGTCGCGCGGGCCGCGCGTGTCGTAGAGCGGTTGGTGGTTGATGATGTCGTCGTTGAGCGCGTCGTCGAAGAAGAGCTGCGACGTCACGTACTCCGCCTCGCCGATGCGCACGGTGAAGTGGATGTGGACGGTGCGGCTGCTGTACCAACCGGGGAAGCAGGTGTCGAAGTCGCAGCGGCCGTCGGCGTCCGTGACCTGCACGCCTCGGAACCAGCGGGCGCTGGTGGCGGACGGGTCATCGGAGGTGCAGAAGGTGCTGGCGTCCTCGCCCGAGTAGAGGCCCTCGGGGGCGGCGTGCCAGATGTCGACGGACGCGCCCTGGATGGGGCGGCACTGGTCGTCGAGGATGCGGAAGGCGAGCCGCACGGGCAGACCGTCGTGGCCCTCGCTGATGTCCTTTCGGACCAGTGTCTGGGCGTAGCAGGGGCCCAGGGTGGCCGCGCAGGTGAGGGCGCAGGTGGTGCCCGACTCATCGGTGAAGGGGTTGGCGTAGGTGCCCGACATGACGGCGGTGCCGCCGGTGGCCCAGGCGGTGGCGCCGGTGCCGCCGTCCGGGGTGGAGCCCGAGTCGGTGTCGCCTCCGGAGGAGGGTGAGTCCTCGGGGCCGCAGGCGAGCACCTGCACCAGCGGTATCGCCGCCAGCGTCAGGCCCATGCCGCGCAGCACCTTGCGGCGGCTCATGATGGCCGAGGTGAGGGTCTTGGTGTCCTGGTTGCTCATCGCGAGTCCTCTTTGGGGTCGATGCGTCCGGCCCGAACAGCCCGTGTCCTCGGGCTCGAGAATCGCTATACCCAGGGAGTTCTTAAGCAGACCTTACGTGCCACCCACGGAGACGCGCGCATGACGACACTCAAGGGGAAGACGCTGTTCATCACCGGGGCCAGCCGGGGCATCGGCAAGGCGATTGCGCTGCGCGCCGCTCGGGACGGGGCGAACATCATCATCGCCGCGAAGACGACGGAGCCGCACCCCAAGCTGCCGGGCACCATCTTCACGGCGGCGGAGGAGATCGAGAAGGCGGGCGGTCGGGCGCTCCCCATCGCGGTGGACATCCGTGAGGAGGACCAGGTGGTGGCGGCGGTGGCGAAGGCGGTGGAGACGTTCGGTGGTATCGACGTGCTGGTGAACAACGCGAGCGCCATCCACCTGACGGGCACGGTGGACACGCCGATGAAGCGCTACGACCTGATGCACAGCATCAACACGCGTGGGACGTTCGTGTGCTCGAAGGCGTGCATCCCGCACCTGAAGCGCTCGAGCAATCCGCACATCCTGAACAACTCGCCGCCGTTGAACATGGAGGCGCGGTGGTTCGCGCCGCACGTGGCGTACACGATGGCGAAGTTCGGCATGAGCATGTGCGTGCTGGGCATGGCGGAGGAGCTGCGTGACGACGGCATCGCGGTCAACGCCATCTGGCCGCGCACGGTCATCGCGACGGCGGCGGTGCAGAACCTCCTGGGCGGCGAGGACACCATCAAGGGCAGCCGCTCGCCGGACATCATGGCGGACGCCGCGTACGCCATCCTCACCAAGCCCAGCCGCAGCTTCACGGGCAACTTCTGCATCGACGAGGACGTCCTGCGCGCCGACGGCGTGACGAACTTCGACAAGTATCAATCCGTGCCCGGCGAGGACCTGTTCCCCGACTACTTCATCTGAGGTCGGGAAACGGAATCCGGGCTCGCCGAGAACACCACGCCGGCGAGCCCGTTCGCCTGGGGGGAAGGCGACTCACCTGCGAAGTGTTGGGGAGCAGAGCATTCCAGCGTCACTGATTGCACGCTTGTGGACGCGACACTAGAAGCGCAGGCCACTTCCATTTTCCTCCGAGCACTGATGTCCGAGCAGGACTCCCCCCCGAAGCGCGCCGCGGCATTCCTGGAAGGCCACCTTGGCGGAGGTGGCGAGATGGCGGACCTGGTCCGCTCCAAGGACTGGTCCCAGACGCCCCTGGGCCCCCTCGAGGGCTGGCCCACCAGCCTGCGCACCATGGTCGGCGTCGTGCTGGGCAACCGCTTCCCCATGCTCCTGTGGTGGGGCCCCCAGCTCCTCCAAATCTACAACGACGGCTACCGCCCCGTGCTGGGCATGAAACACCCCGCCTCGCTCGGCGCTCCGGCGTCCGTCATGTGGCAGGAGATATGGGACGTCATCGGCCCCATGGCGGAGGGCGTGCGCCAGGGCGGCCCCGCCACCTGGAGCGAGCACCTCCAGCTCTTCATCAACAGCCGCGGCTTCGTCGAGGAGACGTTCCACACCTTCTCGTATAGCCCCGTCTACGACGAGGGCGGCGGCGTCGGCGGCGTGCTCGTCACCGTCCAGGAGACCACCGAGCAGGTCCAGGACAACCGCCAGCTCAAGCTGCTCGGGGAGCTGGCCACCAGCTCCGCCTCCGCGAAGACAGCCGAGGAGGCCTGCCAGACGGCCGCGCGCATCTTCTCCGCCTACGACGAGGACCTGCCCTTCACCCTGCTGTACCTGCTCGATGACGCCGCCGCCCAGGTGCGGTGCGTGGGCTCCAGCGGGCTGGGGGGCTACTCGGGCCCCGCGATGCCGGAGTCGTGCCCGTTCCACCCCACGCCCGACACGCCCGAGGCCTGGCCCTTCGCGCAGGCCGCGCACACCGGCCGTGAGGTGCTCGTGGAGGACCTGCGCTCACGCTTCGGCGCGCTCCCCGGGGGACGCTGGGGAACCCCGCCCTCGCGCGCCGTGGTGCTGCCGCTGTCGCGCTCGGGGTTGTCGCATCCGTATGGCTTCCTCGTCGCCGGCGTCAGCCCCCGACGCACGCTGGACGAGCGCTACCTGGCCCTCTTCCGACTGGTCGCGGACCCGGTGGTGACGGCCATCGCCAACGCGCGCGCGTACGAAGAGGAGCGCCAGCGCGCCGAGGCCCTGGCCGCCATCGACCGCGCCAAGACGGCCTTCTTCAACAACGTCAGCCACGAGTTCCGCACCCCGCTGACGCTGATGCTCGGCCCCACCGAGGACGCGCTGTCGTCGGCGTCGCGCGCGCTGTCCGGTGAAGGCCTGGAGACCGTCCACCGCAACGCGCAGCGCCTCCTGAAGCTGGTCAACTCGCTGCTCGACTTCTCCCGCCTGGAGGCCGGGCGCATCCAGGCCCGCTACGAGCCGGTGGACCTGTCCGCCCTCACCGCGGGCCTGGCCAGCGCGTTCCACTCCGCGCTGGAGCGCGCGGGGCTCGGCTTCGACATCGACTGCGCCCCGCTGCCCGAGGCCATCCACGTCGACCAGGACATGTGGGAGAAGATTGTCCTCAACCTCCTCTCCAACGCGCTGAAGTTCACCTTCGAGGGCCGCATCGGCGTCTCCCAGCGCTGGGTGGACGGTCAGGTCGAACTCCAGGTCTCCGACACGGGCATCGGCATCCCGGAGCGGGAGCTGCCGCGCATCTTCGACCGCTTCCACCGCGTGCAGGGCGCCCGCGCGCGCACGCACGAGGGCTCCGGCATCGGCCTGGCGCTGGTGCACGAGCTGGTCCGGCTGCACGGCGGCTCGCTCTCGGTGGCGAGCACCGAGGGCAAGGGCACCACCTTCACCCTGCGCATCCCCTCGGGGACCGCCCATCTGCCCCAGGAGCACCTGGGCGCTCGTGACACGCGGGCCTCCACCGCCCTGGGCGCCGCGCCCTTCGTGAACGAGGCGCTGCGCTGGCTGCCGGGGGGCCTGGAGGTGGAGTCGCTCGAGGTGGGCGCCGAGGTGCCTCCGGAGGACAAGCGCCCCGAGTCCGCGCGCATCCTGCTGGCGGACGACAACGCGGACATGCGCGAGTACCTGAAGTCGCTCCTGTCCCGTTACTGGGAGGTGGAGACGGTGGCGGATGGCCGCGCGGCGCTCGAGTCCGCGCGTGTCCGTCCTCCGGACCTGGTGCTGACGGACGTGATGATGCCGGGGCTGGATGGCTTCGGGCTTTTGCGCGAGCTGCGCGCCGACGAGCGCACGCGCCACGTGCCCGTCACCATCCTCTCCGCCCGCGCGGGGGAGGAGGCCCGCATCGAGGGCCTGCGCGCCGGCGCCGACGACTACCTGGTGAAGCCCTTCTCCGCGCGCGAGCTGCTGGCACGCGTGGAGACGCAGCTCACCAAGGCGCGCCTCCAGTCCATCCAGGACGCGCACGGGAAGATGCTCACGCGCGTCTTCCAGTTCGCGCCCGTGGGCATCGCCATCCTGCGCGGCCCCCAGCACGTCTACGAGTTCGTCAACGCGGACTACCTGCGGCTCGTCGCCAACCGGCCCGTGGTGGGGCTGCCCATCGCCCAGGCGCTCCCCGAGCTGGCCGGCCAGGGCATCTTCGAGCTGCTCGACAACGCCTACCGCACCGGCGAGCCGTACATCGGGCGCTCCCTGCGGGCGACCATCATCTCCGGCGAGGGCGGGCCTCCACGGGAGCGGTCCTTCGACCTGGTCTACCAGCCCATGCTGGACGACGCGGGCCAGGTGGACTCCATCGTGGTGGTGGCCTTCGACGTGACGGACCTGTCCAACGCCCGCCGCGAGGCGGAGTCCGCCAGCCGCGCGAAGGACGAGTTCCTGGCGATGCTCGGCCACGAGCTGCGAAACCCCCTGGCCCCCATCCTCACCGCGCTCCAGCTGCTCCGGCTGCGCGGCGGCGAGGCCGTGGAGCGCGAGCGCACCGTCATCGAGCGGCAGGTGCACCACCTGGTGCGGCTGGTGGATGACCTGCTCGACGTGTCCCGCGTCACGCGGGGCAAGGTCGTGCTGCGGCGCGAGCGCGTGGAGCTGGCGGAGGTGGTGGCCAAGTCCATCGAGCTGGCCAGCCCCTTGTTGGAGCAGCGCGGCCACCACCTGACGGTGGAGGTGGCGCGCCAGGGCCTGGCGTTGGAGGCGGACCCGACGCGGCTGGCGCAGGTGTTCTCGAATCTCCTGACGAACGCGGCGAAGTACACCGAGCCGGGGGGACGCATCACCGTCCAGGGCGCGCGCGAGGGGGACGCGCTGGTGGTGAAGGTGCGCGACAACGGCACGGGCATCAGCGCGGAGATGCTGCCGCGCATCTTCGACCTCTTCTTCCAGGAGCGACAGGAGCTGGACCGCTCCCAGGGAGGCCTGGGCCTGGGGCTCGCCATCGCCCGGAGCCTGGCGGCCCAGCACGGCGGCACCATCCACGCCGACAGCGAGGGCCGGGGCCAGGGCAGCACCTTCACCGTGCGCCTGCCCTCGCTCGAGGCGGGGGCGGAGGTCTCGGCGGCGGTGTCCGCGGAGGCCGAGGCCCCCCGCCAGGAGGCGGTGCCGGTGCCGCACCGGGTGCTCATCGTCGACGACAACCGCGACGCGGCGGACGTGCTGGCCGAGGCGCTGGACATGCTGGGCTGCGAGACGCGCGTCACCTACGACGGCCCCAGCGCGCTCCAGGTGGCGCCCACGTTCCGCCCGGAGCTGGCGCTGCTCGACATCGGCCTGCCGGTGATGGACGGCTACGAGCTGGCGAAGCACCTGCGCACCCAGCGGCCCGACGGTGGGCTCCAGCTGGTGGCGGTGACCGGCTACGGCCAGGAGTCGGACCGGTTGCGCTCAAAGGAAGCCGGCTTCGACGCGCACCTGGTGAAGCCCATCGACTTCAACACCCTGGGCTCGCTGCTCAAGCGCCTGGGGGCTGGCTCCTGACGGACGGGGGAATCCACGGCATGGCCGCTGCGCTATGCTGTGGACCTCCGGATGGCTTTGGGGGTGGGGCCCGGGGAGAACAGACGAGGCGTTCGGGATGAGCAGCGACGTGGCGGCAGCGAAGGACGCGGTGGTGGTACTCGATTACGCGAAGCTGGTGGAGGGCGCGGACCTGTCCGCGGACATCGCCCGCGCGTATGGCCCGGATGGCATCGGCCTGCTCATCGTCCGGGGGATTCCGGGGCTGGTGGAGCTGCGCCAGGGCCTGTTGCCGCTGGGCTTCCGCTTCGCCGCGCTGCCCAACGAGGTGAAGGACCGCTACGTCCACGAGCGCAGCAGCTACTCGTTCGGCTGGAGCCACGGCAAGGAGGTCCTCAAGCCCGGCCAGTTCGACGAGTTCAAGGGCTCCTACTACAACAATCCCCAGTACGACGCGCCCGCGGTGGCGCCGGCGCTGGTGGAGAAGTACCCGGAGAACTACCTGCCCAACGTGTGGCCGGACGCGGACTTCCCCGCGCTGCGGCCCGCCTTCCAGGCCCTGGGGCGGAAGATGGTGGACGTGGGCCTGCTGGTGGCCGCGCAGTGCGACCGCTACGTGAAGGCGAAGCTGGGCGAGCGGCTGTCCCCGGACGCGAACCTGGAGCGCACCATCCGCGAGTCGCGCGCGTGCAAGGCGCGGCTGCTCTACTACTTCGCCATCAACGAGGACGCGACGCCGCGCACGCGCGACTCGTGGTGCGGCTGGCACAGCGACCACGGCTCGCTGACGGCGCTGTGCCCCGCCATGTACTTCGACGCGGAGCCCGGCGCCCCGGAGCCCACGCGCCAGGACATCCCGGTGCCGGACCCCGACGCGGGCCTCTACGTGCGCACGCGCTCGGGTGAAGAGCGCAAGGTCGTCATCCCCAAGGACTGTCTGGCGTTCCAGATTGGCGAGAGCGCGCAAATCGTGACGGGCGGACTGCTCCGCTCCACGCCGCACGCGGTGCAGGCGCTGGCGCACCCGGCGAGCCGCAACATCTCCCGCTCCACCTTCGCCGTCTTCATGCAGCCCGACAACGAGGAGCACCTGCGCGCGCCCGAGGGCACGGACCCCGCCGAGGTCCGCGTGGGCGCCTTCCAGCCGGGGATGACCTTCGGCGACTTCGCGCGCGCCACCTTCGCGCGGTTCTACAACCCCTACGCATGAGCCCCGCGCGCGCGGGGTGTCTGTCGCTTCGCCTCAGAAGATGGACACCTCGCGCAGCTGGGTGAAGTAGCCGCGGGACGGCGTGGGCAGCCCCGGGACGGAGCCGAGTGAGTACACCCGCACCTTGTCCACGAGCGGCGCGCCCTCGGCCAGGGGGATGTCCACGTCCCGCTCGAACGAGAACTGCGTGTTGACGTCATCCGTGTAGGGCGCGTCTCCCAGCTCCGACGCGGGAGCGCTCTGGCCCAGCACCACCCAGGCTCCGCCCTCCAGCGAGCCCTCCACGTGGAAGACCTCCTGGGGACGCGTGCCGGTGTGGCCACGAATCAGCACCCGTCGCGGGCGGGTGGGCTCGCGCAGCCGGAGGACGAGCTCGTCCTCCAGTGAGCCGAAGCGCGAGATGGGCACCCGCTTCGACTCGAGCTTCCCGTCGGTGAAGGGGCACGGGTCCACCACGGCGTCCGTCTCACACGGCTGTCCCCGGCTGACGGGGACGACGCCGGTGAAGGGCAGCGGCACCGGGGGTGCCTCGTGCACGTCCGTGTATTCGAGCACGCTCTGGATCCACGAGCGCTGTCCGCGCGCGTGGGCCTGCACGTACGCGAGCGGCGGCGCGAAGTCCTCCAGCATCTCCGGCCCCAGGAAGGCCTCGCCGGAGCGCGTGTCCTGGGTCCACACCACGCCCCACTCACCGCGGGCCTGCACCGAGTAGAGATGCGGGGGGATGTCCGCCAGCGCGGGCACGTCGACCCACGACAGCCTCACGCCAGTGGCGTCCGGATGGGCTTGGACGCGACTGTCCCAGCGGCGCAGCGGCGGCAGGTCCACGTCCAGCATGAAGTGGATGGCGAGGAAGTCCCTCGCGCCGTCCACGGGGGGCAGGTGGAGCTGGAAGTTCTTGAGGCTGGCCCAGGGGGAGGGGCGCTCCAGCAGGTCCGCGCCGGTGTCTCGCGCGGACAGCTCGTGCAGGAACAGGCCGTCCGCGTCCGGTGTGACCTGGGCCCACGGCTCGTAGGCCAGCGTGGGTTGGCCGGTGGGAGGCTCGCCCGGGAGCGGCTGGGTGCCCGGGAGCTTGCGCGGGCGCATCAGCGTCAGCGGGCCGCCGCGCCAGGGTGTGCCGTCGGTCTCCAGCACGGTGCCGGAGAGGAAGACGGGAGTCTCCGGCTCCAGCGCGCAGCCGGAGGCGAGGAGGACGAGGGGCAGGGCGTGACGCATGCGCATGTCAGAAGGTCCCCTTGGCACCGAGCGTGGGCAGAATCACCGGGATGCCGAAGTCCTTGCGCTTCAGGCGCACGGGCTGGCCGTCCTCGCCCTCGTAGCCGTAGTCCCGCGTGAGCACCTCGCTGCGCGCGGTGACGTTGAAGACATCCAGGTACACGTCGAGCAGGAACGAATCGAAGACGAGGGTGCGCGAGGCGCGGAAGTCGAGCCGGAAGAACGCGGGCAGCCGGTCCACCGCGCCCCGGCCCACGGGCTTCCACTCGGGCTCGCCGTCCGCGTCCACGCCCTCGCGCATGGTGCGGTAGCCGAACTGGCCCGTCTCTGGTCGGCCGGTGTTGAAGTGCGCCACCGCGCCGAGGGTGACGAAGTCGAAGCGGTAGCTGAGCGCGGCGTTGACGGAGTGCGCCTGCTCGAAGGTGTAGGGCAGATACCCCTCGGTCATGCCGAGCTCCTCGCCATTCGGGCCCACCTTCGCGTAGCGCTCGAAGCGCTTGCTCTGGTTGAAGCCATACGTGAGCCAGCCGAACCAGCGGCGGCCCAGGGGCCGGCGCACCATCAATTCCAGGCCGTAGCTGTGGCCGTGGCGCTCCACGTCCTCGGCCTCGAGTCCCCGGCGGCGCAGGTTGCTGAGCACGTCCTCGAAGTTGAACTCCAGCGTGCGCAACAGCGGGTTGAAGTAGCCCTCCGCCGTCACCTCCCAGCCGTTGCTGGGGCGCCACTCCGCGCCGAGCGAGAACTGCGCCGCGCGTTGGAGCCCGCGCTCCAACGCGAGCATCTCGCCCGCGGGCACGGGCAGCAGCACGGTGGCGGGCTGGTGATACAGGCCCGCGCCGGCCTTCAGCGTGAGGCTCTCGGTGAGCGCGTGGCGCACGGCGAGCCGAGGCTCCACCGCCAGCCGCGTCCGGTCCCCGAAGCCGTGGTAGCTGTCGAGCCGCAGGCCCGGCACCACCACCCAGCGCGCGGAGGGCGTGTACGTGAGCTGCGTGCCCACGCCCGCGAAGGTGCCCAGGATGCCGGGGCGCGAGTACGTGTCCTTCCCGTCGAAGGGGCCCACGGGGCGGAACCGGCCGATGGCCAGCATGCTCGCCTCGCGGCGCTCCGCGTGGCTGAAGAGCTCCAGCTTCAGGTCCGCGGAGAGCTCCCGCGTGTAGCCCGCGCGCAGGGCCACGCTGCCCTGCGTGAGCTCGTAGCTGCCCGGCTGACGGATGCCCTTGCTGTAGGCGAGGCCGAGCCGGTCATACCCGAGCGTCAGGCCCACCTCGGCCTCGCCTCCCGCGAGGGGGTGACGGCCCCGCAGGTCCAGGCGATGGAACAGCAGCCCCACGCCGCCCGAGTCGCCTGTCTCCGGCTCGCGCGCGGTGAGGCCCACCGCGTCCGACGTGCCCAGCGCGAGGAGGCGCAGTTGCCCCGGGCCCACGCGCTGCTCCACGCGGGCCTGATAGTCCCAGTAGTCCGCGTAGACCTTGGGCTCGCCGGACTCGCGGCGCACGGTGCCGTCGCCTGCGGTGTACGAGGAGGGCGCGTTGACGGCGTTGATGATGCGGGTGATGACCAGGCCCGTGTAGCTGACGCGCGCGGCGGCGGCGACGGTGGTGCCCGTGTCGGGGATGGGCACCTCCAGGAAGGCGCCGGCCTGGATGAGGTCCGCGTACGCGCTGCCGTGGAGGCCCTCTTCGCGAGGCCGGCTCACGTGCGCGTCCACCGCGCCGCCCAGCAGGCTGCCGTAGCGCGCGGAGGGGACACCGACCTGGAAGTCGAGGGACTCGACGAGGTCCGGGTACACCACCGCGTTGCCGAGCATGAGGTGGTAGAGGAAGGGCACGCGCACGCCGTCGACGAAGAAGGCGCTGGCGGCGGGCTGTACGCCGCGCACCACGGGATAGGAGAGCCCGGAGGCGAGCGTCGTCACGCCGGGCATCAGCATCACCACGCGGAACGGGTCGCCCATGGTGCCGGGGACCTCGCGCAGCTCCTGCTCGTGCAGCGTGACGCGGGAGACCTCGGTGCGCGGCCGGTCCGCGCGCACCACCGTCTCGTAGGGATTCACCGCGAGGGGCTCCAGCGTGTAGAGCACCTCCAGCCGCTGTCGGGCCTCGAGCGTCTCGGTGAGGTACAGCAGGCGGTGGCCGGGCGACGTGATTTTCAGTGCGTGCTCGCCGGGGGGGAGCTCCAGCCGGAACAGGCCCTGGGCGTCGGCTTCGACCGTCGCAGCGTGGGTGCGGATGATGGCGCCAGCGAGCGGCTTGCGGCTGCCCTTCGCGCGCACGCGGCCGGTGAGCACCGCGCGGGTGTCCTCCACGGGCGGGGGCTCGAAGCGGTAGGTGAAGGGGACGCGAACGGCGACGGGGTGGCCCTGCGAGGTGGCGGGGTGGAAGCGCAGGCGAGGCGCGGCGTGCAGCGCGGCGCGGGCGAGCGCGGCTGGCGGCTCACCGATGACGCGGGCCTCGACGACTTCGCCCGCCTCGTCGAGGGTCAGCTCCAGCTCCACGGAGACAGGCGCGTCGAGGCCCTGGCCCTCGGGGAGCCGCGCGGGGGCGTCCTGGGCGAGGGTGGGAGGCACGAGGGCCGAGGGCTCGTCGGGAGACGAGGCCCGTGCCGGGAGGGCACCCAGGAGCAGCAGGAAGAGGAGGCCGAGGCGTGTCATCGCGGGGGAAGGGGAGACAATCCTTCCATACGCGGGCACGTCAGGATTCAGGTCGTTGCCGGATGACAGGGAGGTGTCGATTCACCCACCACCGCGCCGCGTGGGTGCGCCACCCGCGACGGGGGCAGGTCATGGCCGCGAGGGGTCAGCTCGGTCGACCCATCGGGCGCGGCGCCTCGCCGGTGCCACCTGCGACGGTGACTCACGGCTCCTGTCCGCAGGAAGAGAAGTCGAGCCCTCCGCGCATGAGGTCCACAGGGCGCGAGGCGCTGCACGTTTCCCTGGGCATCGACGCGCGAAGATGTGTTGCGATGGCGGAGGAGCTCCGAGGCGGCGGCTCCGCCCCGGAGCGCGGGCTCACGGGGCGGTGAGGCATTCGCGTCAGATGTTCGCGGCGCTGAGCCGTCGGGCGCACCACGCATCCACGGCGGTGGCGCCGAGGACGAAGGCGACGGCGCCCGTGACGTTCTCCTTGCGAGGGCTGTGCTTCACCGCCGGGCCGAGGCTCGCGAGGTCCAGCAGGTCTCCGCCCACGCGGGCCCAGACCCACGGCGTGGGATTGGCGCGGGTCAGGATGCCGACCCCCGCCGCGATTTCGCGCAGGCCATAGGCGCGCAGCAGTCCGGTGCCTCGTCGCACGCCGAGGAAGCGGGCCAGCGCGCCGGGCGCCACCAGCTCACTCAACCCCAGTCCGATGCTCACCCATCCGAGCACCTTCGCCACTTTCATTGCGTTCACGATGAATCCTCCCGAGGGCCGGCCGGGATGGCCGCGCCCGACGTGTGCGGAAAGGATGGGGGTGATGCTCGCGCGGTGACGCCAGGGGCTGCTCGCCTGAGTGCCGGGGTGGACGGCTTGCGGGCCCGGTGCGTGTCGCGGGACCCAGGAGGACCGGCACGCCGCCGCTCCGGAAGTGTCGCCCGTGCACGGGGTGGAGTAGGTACGAGGGTGATGCCCACCTGGTCCTCTCGTCGCCTTGGGTTGCTGTGCCTGCTGCTCGTCTGCGCCGCGTGCGCACGTGCGCCCCGTCCCGCAGTCACGCGTCCGCAAGACGCGCTGGTCGCCGAGCTCGCCTCCAACGTCGCGCTCATGGACGACGCGGACCCGGCGTCGCTGCGCGTGGCGTTGGACCAGAGCCTCATCTGGCTGCGGACCCGGCCCGTGGACCACCGCTTCGTCTATGGCCCTCGCGAGGTGACGGCCGGTGAGCTGATCTCCGCGCTGGAGCGGCTGCGCGCGCGACTGACCGACGGCATGTCGTCGCTCGACGTGTCCAAGGCGGTGATGGAGGACTTCGAGCTGCTGGAGTCCGCGGGCGGCGAGGACGGCACGGTGCTCTTCACCGGCTATTACGAGCCGGTCATCGAAGCGAGCCTCGCGCCCACGGACGAGTACCGCATCCCCGTGCTCTCCGCGCCGGACGACCTCATCGAGGTCCCGCTGGAGCCCTTCGCGGAGCGCTTCGCCTCCGAGCGCGTCTTCGGCCGACTCGAGGGCAAGCGCGTCGTCCCCTACTGGAACCGCGCCGAGATTCGCGGCGGCAAGCTGGGCCAGCGCAAGCTGGAGCTCGCGTGGGTGAGGGACCCGGTGTCGCTGTTCTTCATGGAGGTGCAGGGCAGCGGCACGCTGCGCCTCATCGACGGCACCGAGCGCCGCGTGGGCTACGCCGCGTCGAACGGCCGCCCGTACCGCAGCATCGGCGCGCTGCTCATCCAGGAGGGCGCCATCCCTCGCGAGCAGATGTCCATGCAGGCCTTGCGCGCGTGGCTCGCGGCGAACCCGAACGAGCGCGAGCGTGTGCTCGACTACAACGAGTCCTATGTCTTCTTCCGCTTCCTGCCAGGAGCGGCGGTGGGCTCACTGGGGCGCGAGGTGACGCCGGGGCGCTCCATCGCCACCGACGCGCGCCTGTTCCCGAAGGGGGGCCTCGCCTTCATCCACACGGACCATCCGGTGCGGATGGCGGACGGCTCGGTGCAGTGGCGGCCGTTGTCGCGCTTCGTCTTCAACCAGGACACGGGCGGCGCCATCCGGGGCGCGGGCCGCGTGGATGTCTTCTGGGGCCGAGGCTCCCAGGCGGAGCTTGCCGCCGGCATGATGAAGCAGAAGGGCCGGCTGCTGTTCCTGGTGCCGAAGCCCCGCGCCCCCGCCGTGACGGCGCGGTGACGCGGGGCACGGAGTCGCGCTAGCGGGTGGCCACGCCGGCCTTCTTCAGCTCCTCGTCGATGACGCGGCGGAACTGGTCCACCGGCACCGCGCCGAGGATGGGCCGGCCGTTGATGAAGAACGTGGGCGTCCCCCCGGCGCCCACGCGCGTGCCCTCGCGCGAGTCCTCGGCGATGACGGCGTCGAACTTCCCGGAGTCGAGCGCCTTGTTGAAGCGCGCCACGTCCAGCCCCAGCTGCTTCGCGTAGCCCTCCAGCGCGGGCCGCTCGAGCTGGCGCTGGTTGGCGAAGAGCAGGTCGTGGAACTCCCAGAACTTCCCCTGCTCATGCGCCGCCAGGGACGCCGCGGCCGCGAGCTTCGCGTTCGGGTGGTTGGGCAGCGGCTGGTGTTTGAAGGCCACGCGCAGCTTGCCCTCGTACTCCTTCTCCAGCGTCTTGAGCGTGGGCACGGCGCGCGAGCAGAACGGGCACTCGAAGTCCGACCAGGCCACCAGCGTGACGGGCGCGTTGGCGGGGCCGCGCGAGGGCGCCTTGCCCACCTCCACCTGCTGGCGAGGCGCCTCCTCGGGCGCGGGCGGCGCGGGCGGACGGTCCACGCCGCGCTCGATGGTGCGCGCGTAGACCTCCGCGCGCGGCACGCCGCCCTTCACCAGCGCCTCCGCCTTCGCCAGCTCCTCGTCGACGACGCCGGTGAAGACCTCCACCGGCTGCGCGCCGTTGATGAAGCGTCCGTTGATGAAGAAGGCCGGGGTGCCGGTGGCGCCGACTTGAATCGCCAGCGTCTCGTCGCGACGCACGCGCTCGGCGTGCTTCGGGTCCATGCGGTCCTTCTTCCAGCGCTCCACATCCAGCCCCAACTGCTTCGCGTAGCGCTCCAGGTCCTCCTCCTGCTGCGCGCGCGGGTTGGCGAAGATGACGTCGTGGTACTCCCAGAACCTGCCCTGCTCCCCGGCGGCCAGCGCGGCGATGGCGGACGGCCGGGCGCGCGGGTGCCGGTCCAGCGGGTGGTGCTTCATCACCAGGCGCAGCTTGTCGCCATAGCGCTGCTGGAGCTGCTTCACGGTGCCGTGGCCGCGCGAGCAGAAGGGGCACTCGTAGTCGGAGAACTCCACCAGCGTGACGAGCGCGGACTCGGAGCCCTGGATGAGCGAGCCATCCACGGGGACCTTGTAGACGACGGGCGAGATGGGAGGCCGCTGCCGGGCGGCGGTCGGGGCGGCGGCGGCCGCGGACGGCGTGCGCGGAGCTTCCGCGACCTTGGCGGGCGCGGGCGCGAAAGAGCGTCCTCCCACGAACCCCAACACGAGCCCCACGACGAGGCTCACCCACACGGATGCTTTGTGCACGACGCGACTCCCGGAATGAAGACACACCCCGGGCGCGGGCGGCCCGCGCCACCGAGGGGCCGGGCGCGTATGGCCCGGCGTCCCTTCAGTGCGGCGAGGGCGCGGGAAGTTTCAACGCGCATTTCCGACGCGCTCCGCCGCCGCGTCAGCCGAGGCGCCGGCGGACCTCGTCATCCCCGGAGGTGAAGGGCGTGGGGAGCGTCCAGAGCGCCGAGGGGTGGCGGTAGCCCAGCTCGAAGGCGGTGAGGATTGCGGGCCAGCGGTCCGCGAGCAGGGCCCAGTTGTACTCGGTGGGCTTCGAGGTGAGCGGGTTGTCATCCCGGTCGCGCTGTGTGGTCGCGTAGTCGGCGAAGTTCCACGCCACCGTGCCCAGCTCCAGGCGCAGCAGCGGCGTCATCGCCAGCATGAGGTCCGCGCGGGAGATTTCACCGGGGAGCCGCTCGGGAGGCGTGAAGGCGGGTTGCACGGCGTCGGCCTGCTCGCGCCAGGCGAAGCAGTTGTTGGCGACCTGGATGAGCGCATCCCGCGCGGCGGGGCCGGGACATTGTCTGGCGCGCTCCAGCAGGGCGAAGCCGGCCACCACGAGGCTCACGGCGGACATGCCCGGGAAGCGGCGCGCGAAGTCGGAGGGCGCGGGCGTCTGGTGGGTGAGGCCCTGGAGGACGGTGAAGGCGTGCTGGGACTCTTCGGGCTTCGCGCCCGCGAGGGTGAAGTCGCTCAGCACGCGCTCGGGGGTGACGCCGCCCGTGTCGGGTCTCCAGTCGAGGTAGCGTAGGGCCGCGCCGCCGATGTCGGTGAAGATGGCGACGTTGCCCTCGTTGAGCATGCGCTCCAGGGTGATGGCGAGCGACTCCGCCTTGTCGAGCGGGAGGATGCCCGGGGCCTGGAAGAACAGCCGCGCGAAGCGGTGCGTGGTGGCCCAGAGCGTGCGCGGGTCCCCGAGCGGCTCCAGGTTCATGGCCCCCGCGAGCGCGCCGAGCGCGGTGGCCGCGTCCTGGGGCAGGCCGTGTCCACCCAGGGCCTCGGAGAGCTTCTCCGCGCCCTGCCGCGCGGTGCCCGTGAGGCCCATGCGGTCATAGGTCCGGGCGGGGCTGGGGAGGGCCTCGCCCTGCGCGAGGTCGATGATGCGCCGGGCGATGGCCGCGCCGAGCATGCCCTTGCCGGCCTCGTGCGAGGCATGGATGGCGAAGGCGAACCAGCCGGGGGCGGCCTGGCTGCCGTGCGTCGGATGGAACTCCGGGTCCACCAGCTCCTGGAGCGTGCGCGCCAGGCGCGTGTAGCCCTCGGTGATGAACCGGTTCTGCTGGAGCGGTGTTCCGGCGGGGACCCCTGTCACCGGCGCGAGCAGCTCCGGAGCGGGCGCGCTCAGGGCGTTGGCGGGCGGGGGCCAGTTCGGAACACGAAACCCGGGTTGGGTGGGCGTCTCCTCGGGGGATTTCGTCGTGATGGCCGTGCTCCGGAGCCGGGGTGGGGCCGCACTATCGCCCGATTCGCGGCGGCAGGCAGGTGTGTTGCCGTGCCTGGAGCCGAAGGGGCGCCTTCCCGGTGGCTTGCTCCCCGTGCGCCGGCCTGCCCTGTCGCTGGTTGTCCATGGGTGGGCAGGGCCCATCTTCCAAGGACGAAGGGAGGCCGTGACCATGCGTCGTAGAGCGGCTGGGATGGCGGTGGCGGTCGCGGGCTTCTCCGTCCTGTTGTGCGGCGGGGGGTGCACCGCGAACGCGCAGTCGAACGAGGACCCGAAGGCGGCGGCGGAGCCACGCCGTCAGGCGGCGCCCTCGGCGGGCGAGGTGTCCGAGCTGTGGAACAGCATCTCGGGGCTGCGCGCGGAGGTGCGCGAGCTGCGCCAGGAGGTCTCCCGGCTGCGTGCCCAGGTGGACGCGGGAGGGTCCAGCGGCACGGGCGCTCAGGCACAAGGCACGGGCGCCCAGGCACCAGGCTCGGACGCTCAGGCACAAGGCACGGGAGGCTCGGGCACCCAGCCACGTCCCGAGGATGGCACGGGGACGGCGCGCGACGTACCGCCCGCGGGGACGACCGTGCCGGCGCCGGTGGGGACCGCGGTGGTGAAGGCCACATACTCGGGCGTGGTGCGCTCGGTGGCGCCGCCGGAGGTCGTCATCGGACAGGACTCCGGTGAGGCGCTGACGCTGGAGGTGACTCCCCGGACGCGCGTGCTGCGGGAGGGCCGGAGCATCGGCGTGCGGGAGCTGGACCCGGGAGACCGGGTCTACGCCGTGGTGGACATGGTGGGCCGACACGAGACGATAGAAATCTCGGTGGTGCGGAAGGAGGACCTCGAGGACTGAGGGCGCGAGGTCCGCTCGCGTCAGTCGTCCGCTCCCAGCCTCGTCGTCGCACGAAGGGGAGGTTCCCGTCATGACGGCCTTTGACCGATACCGCGCACTCCTGCGCAAAGTCTCGAATGTGCGAGCGCGACATCCGGAAGGTGGCTCGCCCGAGGAAGATGCCTTGCTGGACGACCTGGACGACGTCTGGTCGGAGATGAGCGAGGGTGAGCGCGCCGCGGTGGCCTCCGAGCGCGCCCAGGCCCTGGGGCTCGCGGAGTCGGAGGACTCCGCGCCACCGCCCCCGGGCTGATTACTTGCGAGCCGTGGGCATGGGCGTTCCCCGCGTCCCATGCCCGTCGCCCACGGGAGGCCGCGCGGCCTCGCGAGGCTTCCTCCGGGCCCGCAGCACCGCGCGCGTGTAGTCCACCACGGACGCCAGCGACAGCAGGGCGATGAGCGCCACCAGCGGGCGCACCGCCGGGGGGAACAGTAGCACGCACAACAGCGCGAGCAGCTGCAGCGAGGTGACCACCTTGCCGAGCATCCGCGCCTTCAGCTCCACGCGCCTGAGGGCGGGCACCAGTCGCGCGACGACGAAGCCCACCGCGGTGCCGATGTCCCGCACGAGCAGCAGCAGCACCTCCGGCAGGGACACCAGCCCGTCCAGGTAGCACACGAGGATGGCCGTCACCATGAAGGCGCGGTCGGCCACCGGGTCGATGAGCGCGCCCAGCCGCGTGGCCAGCCCCTTGTTGCGCGCAATCCACCCGTCCAGGAAGTCCGACAGCGCCGCCAGCACGACGAGCGCCGCCCGCACCATCGCGTCGGGCACGATGATGAAGGCCACCGCCATGGGCAGCCGGGACAGCGACAGGATGTTGAGCAGCACGAGGCTCGCCTGGCGGCGCATCTTCTCGCAAAGGTAGTGCTCGCCCGTGGTCACGCACCTGCCGTGGAGGACGGGCTGTCGTCGTTCCACCGGTCGTCACCCGGACAGAGGGCAGGCGACCTCACCGCCCCGCATTCGAGGGCTGCGAGGGAACTTCCGGCCGGCGACAATCCTCCCAGCAAGAGCCCCGAAGCCTCCTGGAGCCCCACCTTCGTGATCTCCCCCGAACACCCGCCCGTCCCCTCCCGTCGCTCCTGGCTCCTGGTCGCCGCGCTCCTGGGCCCGGGCCTCGCCGGCGCCACCCCGCCCCCGGGCGTGCCAGGTGAAGTGCTCGCCAGGACCGCCGCCCAGGCCCCCGCGTCCGATACCGAGCCCCGGGCCCCCACGCGCGAGGAGCTCGCCCGCTACACGTGGCTGTCGAAGGACGCGCGCATCCGTCCCCTGGAGGCCGCCGTGCCCCCACCGGAGGGCTACACGCGGGTGGGCGTGGAGGCGGGCACGTTCGCCGCGTGGCTGCGCGGCCTGCCCCTGCGCGCGCCGGGGACACCCGTGCTGCACTTCAAGGGCGGACAGGTGTTGCCCGCGGACGACGCGCGGCTGGCCGCGGTGGCGGAGCTGGACATCGGCACGGCCAACCTCCAGCAGTGCGCCGACTCCGTCATCCGGCTGCACGCCGAGTGGCTGTGGGCCGCGAACCAGAAGGAGCGCATCGCCTACCGCTTCACCAGCGGCCACCTGGCCTCGTGGACGAAGTACGCCTCCGGCGAGCGGGCGAGAATCTCCGGCTCCAAGGTGACGTGGGTGAAGAGCGCGGCGGCGGACAGCTCGCGCGGCGCGTTCCGCGCCTACCTGGACCTGGTCTTCATGTACGCGGGCACGCTGTCGCTGGAGGGCGCCAAGGGCCGGCCCACGAAGGACGACGTGCGTCCCGGGGACTTCTTCGTGCTGGGCGGCAGCCCGGGGCACGCGGTGCTGGTGCTGGACGTGGCGGCCGACGCGGGGGGCCGCCGCGTGGCGCTGCTGGGCCAGGGGTTCATGCCCGCCCAGGACTTCCACATCCTGTCAGGGGGAGGGGACACCGGGCCCTGGTTCCCGCTGGAGACCGACGCGGTGGCCACGCCCTTCTGGAAGCCCTTCCCCTGGACGTCGCTGCGCCGCTTCCCCTGAAGGCAAAGGCCGCGAGCGCCCGCCCAAGCGCTACGAGTGCAGCGGCAGCCGGACGCCCGAGGCCTGCGGCGGCGGCGCGGTGGGCAGGTCCTGCTCCACCACGGAGCCCGGCTTGCGCGTCAGGTACTGCACCAGGCTGTTGTGCTTGCCCAGGTAGGTGTCGAAGCGGTTCACCCCGTCCTCGAGCAGCCCCGCCTGGTCCAGCGCGTCGTGCATCACCGGCAGGTTGTAGAAGGGCACGGACGGGAACGCGTGGTGCGTCAGGTGGTAGTTGCAGTTGAGCGGCGCCACGAAGAAGTTCTCCAGCAGCGTGCCCTTCACGTCGCGCGTCTCGCGCGTCTCGTCGCCCTTGGGCTCGATGTCCAGCGGGTGCTCGCCCAGGGCGCGCATCCGGAAGAACGCCATCATCACCGTCGTCGTGGGCAGCACCCACAAGAGCAGCCAGTGCAGCCACGCGCCCGTCGTCACCAGCGTGGTGACCAGCAGCGCCACGTACGTCCAGTAGCGCGCGTGCTCGGCGGCGCTGATGCGCGGCCTGGCTCCACCCAAGAGCCGCCCCCAGTACGTCCAGGGCAGCACCACCTTCAGGTGGTTGGGCGCGTACAGGCCCAGCGCGTCGCCCACGAACACCGCCGCGGCGCGCAGCGGCGTGCGCGGGAAGTGCCAGGACGCGTCGCCCTGCATGGAGGCCCAGTACGGGTCCTGCTGCGTGTTGACGTACCGGTGGTGCTCCATGTGCTGGTGCCGGTAGCCCGCCGTCGTCATGTTCAGCGGGAAGGCGCACAGGAGGTCCGCCACCACGTCGCCCACCTTCCGGTTGGACAGGAAGTGGTAGTGCGCCGCCTCGTGCATCAGCGCCAGCATCGCGTGCTGCCGCGTGGCGATGATGAGCGCCGCGATGGGCCACGCCCACCACCGGTCCACCCACACCACCCCGGCGAACGCCGCCGCGATGACGAGCCACTGGGAGGCAAGCGCCCACACCGCCCGAGCATTGCTCACCCGCGACATCTCCCGGGTCAGCTTGGACAGCGCCTGGCGATCGACGCGCCGCGCGATTTGGACATCCGCCTCGTCAACGACTTCGGCGTACATGAGGGGGCTCCTTCGTTTCACGAGCAAGCGGGGTATTCCAAGACTCTTTCTCGCAAGAACGGCCAGTATGGCAAGAAATTTCTCTCCGTAACGTACGCACGCCCTTTTCAAACAGCCACAGGCAGTCCGCGAAAACCCCTTGGGGGTCAACATTGACTGCCATTCGAAGCCCCAGGCGGGTGGGGTTGGACTCCGGTGGGAGGGATTCGGTCACTGAAGTCAGACGCCAGACATGCGCGGGGCCCTGGAGACCGATGAAGGTCCACAGGGCCCCAGGCAACGACATGGGAGCTGTCACGCGCGCGGCGTGAGCGGGCTCAAGGCGTGACGTCCCACTCCACCTTGAGGTGCCGCATCTGGCGCAGGACGATGCTCTGCCACGTGCCGTAGTCCTGGTGGGGGACCAGGCGCGGGTTGCCCACGGCCTCCACCAGGAGGCGGGTGGTGATTTGGGTCTGCAGGCGGGCCAGCGGCGCGCCCAGGCAGAAGTGGATGCCGCGGCCGTAGGTGAGGTGCTGGGGCGGCTTCTCGCGGTCCACGTCCAGCTTGTTCGCGTGCGGGCAGAGCGACTCGTCGCGGCTGCCGGCCGCGTACAGCAGCAGCAGCCGTGAGCCCTTGGGCAGCTGGATTCCACCCACCTCCACGTCCTCCAGGGCGGTGCGAATCATGGCGTGCTGGACGGAGTCGAAGCGGCTGCCCTCCTCGATGAACTTGGGGATGAGCTCCGGGTCCTCCCGCAGACGTCCCCACAGGCCGTGCTCGAGCGCCAGCTTCCACGTGTTGGCCATCAGCGCCGTGGTGGACTCGTGGCCGGCGGACAGGAAGGACGCGCCGATGGCCATCACCAGCTCGTGCACGCTCAAGGCCTCGCCGTCCGCCTCCACCTCCACCAGGTAGCTGGTGAGGTCCTCACGGGGTGCCTTGCGCCGCTCCTCGATGAGGTTGACGCAGTAGCGCTGGAACTCCAGCACCCCGCGCGCCATCTCCGCCTGCTTCTCCGCGGGCACGTGCTCGAAGGTGAGCGACTGCCAGTCCGCGCTCCACTTCTTGATCTTCCACACGTCCTCCTGCGGCACGCCCATCACGCCGAGGATGACGTGCGCCGGCAGCGGATAGGCCAGCTGCTCCACCAGGTCCGCGTGCCCGTCCTTGGCGAAGCGCCCAATCAGCTCCCGCGCCATCTTCTCGATGAAGGGCTCCATCCCGGCGATGCGCTGCGCGGTGAAGCCCCGGTTCATCAGGCGCCTCAGGCGCGTGTGGTCCGGCGGATCCATGCCCAAGAGCACGTGGGCGGTGGGGAAGCCCTGCGAGAGGATGTTCTTGGCCTCCTCCGTGAGCTGGGTGCCGCTCACCAGCATGTCCCGGTTGGAGAAGCGCGTCGTCTCCTTGAGGACCTGCAGGATGTCGTCGTGGCGGCTGACCAACCACATGCCGAGCATGGGGTTGAAGCTGACGGGCTCCTCCTGGCGCAGCCGCTCGAAGAACGGGTGGGGGTTGTCCACGTGCGGCCCCGCGAAGGGGTTGTACTGAGCGCCCAGGTGGGGGCAGCGCCCTGTCGGGGCGTGGGCCGGGACTCCGGTCTCTTCCTGCTTCTGAACCGTCACGGGCATGGTGTCACTCGCAGTTCGAGCGCGGGCCCCCCAGCTCACCGCTCGGACATGGGTTGATTGAGGCGTGGGGCACAGCCGGTCCGGAGCCAGGGCGAGGGAATTACCGGGCGAGTTGGAGGCTCTGGAGTGACCGCCTATACAACGATTCCCGACTATTAAGCCAGTAGGGGAGGATTTTTATAGTCTGGCTGACCTCTGCCAACAGCAGGAAGGTGCAGTATTCCTGAAATATGCCGGATTCCGGACGGTTGGAGCGCCCGTTTCGCCGTGAATCGGCTCGGATTCTGAGGAAAAGGGAGGCCAGGGCGGGACGGCCGGGGAGCGCGAGCGGGCTCGACCGCGGAGTCACCAGGGGCGGCGGCGGAGGCCCCGGAGAGGGGCCGCCACGAAAGTCAGACGGACGGCGGGTGCGGCGAGCGGAACGCTTCAGCCGCTCTTGCGGACGTTGGCGCGGCGCTGCTGCTCCACCCAGGCGCGGGCCTCGTCCATCGTCTTGACGAACTCCGTCTTGAACTCCGTCTTGCCGGTCAGGAACATGCCCAGGGAGATGACCTTGCCGAAGGTCTGCTGGACCATGTCCGCGCCCACGTAGACGCAGCCCTTGAACCACTCGGGTTTGCTGTTGTCGGACAGGTAGCGGCGCGCCTCCGCCTGGAGCTGCGAGTTGCCGATGTCCGCAATCATGAAGTAGGGCCCGGCCTTGGCGACCTGGCTGTAGATTTCGACGGCCCGCTTCATGTCGTCCAGGTTCAGCATGCCGCTGAACACCGCCACCAGCACGTCCTGCTGCTCGTGGCGAATCTGGTGGGCACCGAACTTCCATTCCTGTTGCTGCATGGGCACTCCCTCTCGGCTGGCCACACAAGCATACCGCCCGTGGCCCACGGGAGCGAGAATCCAGTCTTCGCCTTCAAACCGCGACTTGCGGACGACCCTGGGTCTGGAATGGGACAGCGGGGGTGTCGTGAGGCACACACCCCAGGCCCGTGACTCAGCCCGCCTTGCGCTGCTGTCGGGCGCGGTGCTGGTCGACCCAGGTGCGCGCGTCCGCCAGGGTGTCGACGAAGGTGGTGTCGAAGCTCGTCTTGCCTGTGTAGAGCATGGCGAGCGAGATGGCCTTGCCGAAGGTCTTCTGGACGATGTCCGCGCCCACGTAGACGCAGCCCTTGAACCACTCGCTCTTGTTGTTCTCGGAGAGGTAGCGGCGGCCGGCGGCCTCGATTTGGGAGCGGCCGATTTCCGCGACGATGTAGTAGGGGCCCAGAATCGTGAAGAGCTCCGCGTAGACCTCGGAGGTGCGCTTCACGTCGTCCAGGGTGATGGGGCCTTCGAAGGTCGCCACCGCCATGTCAGCGGATTCGATGCGAACGCGGTGCGCGCTGAACTTCCACTCCCGAGCCTTCTCCGCCATGTGTTCCCCCACCCAGAGGTCCTGTCTGTCCGAAGAATAACGCCCGCTCCCGGGCAGAAGGCAAACAGACGTCCCGAGTTGTGTGCCCGAAGTTCCAGGGAGACGTTTTTCTCCACATGCACACGAATTACGTGGTGCCGGGGTGTTCGGGTGAGAACGGGGGCGGTGCGGGTGTGTTGACGGTGGGTGGGCGGGAGGGGCTCATGCCGGGTTCCCATGGTTCGCCCGTTCCTCTTCTCGCTCGTGCTGGGGCTCGTCCTTGTCACGCTGGGGTGTCGGCGCGGGGAGGGTGAGCGCGAGCGGGGGGCGCGGCTGGTGTTGAAGTATCAGCCGTTGTGGGGGCCGCCGGAGCCGTTCCGGGAGCTGCTCGCGGGCTTCGAGAAGGCGCACCCCGGGGTGACGTTGGTGACGGAGGCGTTGCCGAACTCGTCGGACCTGGCGCACCAGTTCTTCCTCACGTCGTTGGAGGGCGGGGCGGCGGACTTCGACGTGCTGGTGGCGGACGTGGTGTGGGTGCCGGAGTTCGCGCGGGCGGGGTGGATCGCGGACCTGTCCGAGGCCTTCCCGCCGGAGCGGCTGCGCGAGGAGTTCCTGCCGGGGCCGGTGGAGGCGGTGGTGGTGGACGGGAAGACGTACGCGGTGCCGTGGTACCTGGACGTGGGGGTGCTGTACTACCGGACGGATTTGGTGCCTCGGGCGCCGCGCACGTACGCGGAGCTGGAGCGGTTCGCGTTGGAGGCGAAGGCGAAGGCGCCGGGGGTGCAGGGCTTCGTGTGGCAGGGACGGCAGTACGAGGGCCTGAGCTGCAACGTGTACGAGGCGCTGTGGGGGCACGGTGGGCAGGCGTTGGGGGAGGGCGGGCGCGTGTTGTTGGACACGGAGGCGGGGCGCGAGGCGCTCGGGTATCTGCGCGGGCTGCTGACGCGCGGGGTGTCTCCGGAGACGGTGATGGGGTTCGGCGAGGAGGAGGCGCGGCGCGTGTTCCAGGAGGGGCGCGCGGTGTTCATGCGCAACTGGCCGTATGCGTGGAGCGAGGCGCAGAAGGAGGGCTCGCCGATTCGCGGCAAGGTGGGCATGGCGCCCCTGCCCACGGTGAGCGGGGAGCCTGGGTTTGGAACGCTGGGTGGGTATCAGCTCGCGGTGAACGCGAGGGTGTCACCGGAGCGGAAGAAGCTCGCGGAGAAGCTCATCGCGCACCTGACGTCGCCGGAGGCGAACCTGGTGCTGGCGGTGCACTACGCGCGCAACCCGCCGAGAGCGGCGGTGTATGACGATGCGAGGTTGAAACAGAGCTCACCGTTCATCGCGAGCCTGCGGGAGATGGTGGAGCGCGCGCGGCCCCGGCCGGTGACGCCGTACTACAACCTGATTTCGGATGTGTTGCAGAGCGAGTTCTCCGCGGCGGTGGCGGGGATTCGCTCGCCCGAGGAGGCCCTGGGGCGCGCGCAGAAGCAGGTGGACCACCTGATGGGGGAGGGGCGATGAGCGGGCCGGTGCGTGGCTCGTTGGAGCGGGAGCGGCGGCAGGCGTACTGGCTGGTGGCGCCGGCGGTGGTGGTGCTCGCAGGCGTGGCGCTGTACCCGATTCTCGCGGCGGTGTGGCTGAGCCTGCACCGCTTCATCCTCGTGTTCGGCGAGCGGAGGTTCGTGGGGCTGGGGAACTACGCGTACCTGTTGGGGGACGCGCGGTTCTGGTCCGCGCTGGGGAACACGGCGTACTTCACGGCGGCGGCGGTGACGGTGGAGCTGCTGCTCGCGGTGCCGCTGGCGCTGTTGCTCCAGAAGTCGTTCCCGGGGCGGGGCTTGTTGCGCGCCTCGGTGCTGGTGCCGTGGGCGATTCCCACCGTGGTGAGCGCGAGGCTGTGGGCGTGGATGTTCAATCCGGACTACGGGCTCATCAATCGCTTGCTGCTCGGGCAGGACATCAACTGGCTGGGGGCGCCGGGGTACGCGCTGCACGCGGCGATACTGGTGGACGTGTGGAAGACGACGCCCTTCGTGGCGCTGTTGGTGTTGGCGGGGCTGCAAGGGATTCCGGAGGACCTGTACAAGGCGGCGCGGGTGGACGGCGCGTCACCGTGGCGCATCTTCCGTTCCATCACGCTGCCGTTGCTCAAGCCGGCGCTGTTGTTGGCGGTGTTGTTCCGCTCGTTGGATGCGTTCCGGGTGTTCGACGCCATCTACGTGCTGACGGAGGGCGGGCCGGCGAACACGACGGAGACGTTGAGCATCTACGCGTACAAGACGCTGATGCGCTCGGGGGACTTCGGGTACGGGAGCACGTTGTCGGTGGCGACGTTCCTGTGCGTGGTGGTGCTGGCGGCGGTGTGGCTCAAGCTCTTGGGGCGTGAGGAGCGGGCGCGATGAAGCAGCGCGTGGGATTGGGGACGGCGCTGGCGGTGGTGGCGTTCCTGACGTTCTTTTTGGGGCCGTTCTTCTGGCAGGTGCTGACGAGCCTGTGGCCGGACGGAGAGCTGACCCGGCCATGGCCGTCGCACCTGACATTGGAGAGCTACGCGAGCGTGCTGTGGGGGCGGCCGTTCCTGCGGGTGGTGGTGAACTCGCTGGTGGTGGCGGCGCTGACGACGGGGTTCTGCCTGGTGGTGGGCTCGGCGGCGGCGTTCGCGCTGGCGAAGCTGGAGTTCCGAGGCAAGGGGCTGTTGTTGAGCGCGGCCCTGGCGGTGAGCATGTTCCCGCCCATCGCGACGGTGAGCCCGCTGTATCTCATCCTGCGCGCAGTGGGGTTGCGGGACAGTCTGGTGGGCCTGGCGTTGCCCTATGCGACGTTCGCGATGCCGTTGACCTTGTGGGTGCTGACGTCGTTCTTCAAGCAGTTGCCGGATGAGCTGTATCGGGCGGCGAGGGTGGATGGGTGCACGCCGTTCCAGGCGTTCCGGAGGGTGCTGCTGCCCTTGGCGGCGCCGGGGCTCGCGACGACGGCGATATTGGTGTTCATCTTCGCGTGGAACGAGTTCCTGTTCGCGCTGACGTTTTTGACGACGCCGGAGAAGCGCACGGTGCCGGTGGCCATCAGCCTGTTCGCCAGCGAGTACCGTGAGCCGTGGGGAGAGATTGCCGCGGCCTCCGTGGTAGCCACGCTGCCCCTGGTGGTGCTGACCGTGCTGTTCCAGCGCAGGATTGTGTCCGGGCTCACCGCGGGGGCGGTGAAGGAGTAGACGGCGGGCCAGGGTGGCCCGCCGCTCAGCGGCGAGGAGACTCAGGGCAGTGTCACAGGGACCGTCTGCAGGGCGCCTCCCGGGATGTCCGTGGGGAGCATCAGCTCGGGACGGCCTCCTGGGGTGCCTCCATTCTTGTACGTGTTGAGCTGCCCCGACATCAGCCACTGGCCCGGCTGGCCGCCGGCGCCCTGGGCGTAGTGGATGAAGGGCGTGGAGCCCGTCGGGAGGTTGTGCTTGCCGGTGGGGTGCGAGTAGTCGCTGGGCGTGTAGCTCCCCGCGGGCTTGAGGTTCGGGTGCTGCGACAGGAAGCCGTCCAGCTCCGCCTTGCCGTTCTTCGAGTAGTCCGCGTGGTGGAGGAAGGACAGGTTGTTGTTCTTCGTGTCGTGCAGGGCATGGACGGCGCATCCATTGAGCGCGCCCGTCACCACCATGTTCGGCTCGCCGGGACGCGGGTGCAGCGGCACACCCTGGATGCCCGCGAACTTGCCCTCGCCCGTCGAGAGGTAGTGCATGTAGTGCGCCGGGACGCCCGGAGTGCCCGCGGGTGAGACCGACAGGTTCGTGTTGTTCTGGTACTTGTGGGCGTTGAGCGACACCAGCGAGTCATTGGCGTTGACGAAGGGCTTCTGGGCGGTGGGGAGCGCCACGCCCTGCGGCGCGCCGCCCGGGAACATGTTGTAGGAGTTCAGGACGTTCTGCCCCGCGTGGCCCAGCGGGTTGGCGCCGAACGACGAGGTGACGTCCTTGCCCGGCTGCTTCGTGGGCGGGGTGTTCACCTTGCTGTCGAACCCGTCCTGCACGGAGTTCAGCTTGGTGGGCGCGGGCTTCGGCACGGTGGGGGCAGGGGTGCTCGTCTTGGTCGAGCCGCTCCCGGTGTCCGAGGGGCTCTTGGTGCTGAAGGGGTTCTTGAAGCCGCCGAGCTTGATGCCTTTCATGGGAGAGACTCCTGTCGTCGAGTGGGGGCGCGTCGAAGGTGACTTGCCTGTCCTCATGGCAACTTCCACGCCAGCCCGGACGACGGTGTCCCAACGGTGGTTCTCCCGAAACACGGGTACTTGCGAAGAAGCGGCGCTGCCCCGGCATTCGCCGCCTGATGACGGCGGTCCATCCCCTGGTGACTCCAATCACCACCCCGTGGCTCCCCTCGCGCCCCTGTCACACAGACGCATGTTTCACGCTGCGAACAGCTCCGGCCCACTGGTTCTGGAAATTTTTCGCACGGCCGCTCTCGCGGCTTATTGGCAATTTTCCGCTTTGACTTCCGAATCAATCCTGTGCGCGAATCGGACGTCTTCCGGAAAGTCCGGAGGGCGGAACAATCACGGACGTATCCCCAAACGGCACGTCGGCGGGTGAGTCCTGCTGGCGGGAAGGAACCATATGAAGGCGTTCCAAGTCTCTGGTCGCGCGCGTCTGCCCCGGTGGGCACAAGCCCTCGTCATCACGACCCCCATGTTGCTGGTCGGCTGTGGCCTCGGTCAGCTCATGAGCGCCCCGAGGATCACCAACGCGGACAACAACGACGTCGTGTTCCTGGGTGACTCCATCTTCGCGCTCTCGGGAGAGATTCAGACCGCCCTCCACGCCAAGGCGGGTGGGACGTTCCGCAACTACACGACCTCCGGCGCGGAGATCGAGGGCGGAGTCATCACCCCCTCCGTCCGCGGGCAGTTCGACCTCGCGGAGACCGACAATCCGAACAGCCACATCGTGGTGATGGATGGCGGCGGCAACGACATCCTCATCCCCACCATCGCGCTCGCCGACCCGTACAACTGCAAGACGCAGTGGTATGAGTTCGGCCGCCTGTCGCAGAGCTGCAAGGACTACATCGACGACATCTACGTCGAGGTCGCGGACCTGCTGAACGACATGTCGACCAGCGGCGTCACCGACGTCGTCTACCTCGGCTACTACCGCACCAAGTTCGGGCTCCTCAACGCCAGCGACCTCGACCAGGCCGTCGACTACGGAGACCAGATTCTCGGTAACGCGTGCGCGAACGCAGTCGTCGACTGCGACTTCGTCGACCCCCGGTCGGCCATCACCAACGCCGACATCAAGGCCGACGGCGTCCACCCGACGACCTCGGGCTCGAACAAGATCGCCAACCTCATCTGGTCCAAGCTGGAGCCGCGGCTCTGATGCTCGGTCGGCGCGGGAACATCATCGTCCTTCTCGCGTCCGGCGCCCTCCTGTCGGCCGGCGCGTTCTCCCTCTTTCGAGGTGGGGTCGCGCCGGTCGTACAGGCGGAGGTGTCGCGGCCCGTGCCTGCTCCGGTGTCATCCCCTGGGGAAGCGCCTCGGCCGCCCGCCATGCAGGACCCCGGACCGACGCGGAAGGACCAGGTCGACGCGGTGTCCGCGCGCTGGATGCAGGAGGCGCAGGCCCTCAGCCAGGAGGAGGAGGCGAAGCGGCGGGAACTCCTCGATGTGGACCCGACGCTTCCGCTCGAAGCGCAGCAGGGTGTGTTCCTGGACCGGCTGTCCAGAATCGCAGGCGTGGACCCTCGGAAGACGGAGGCCCAGTTGGTGCGGTCGCAGGCGACGGAGCTGTTCCTGCGACTCGAGCCGGTGCAGGCCCACCTCGTCGGGATGCAAGTCGAGGAACGGCGGGTCGCCCTCGCGGACATCCGGCGTCGCATGGGCTACTCCGAAGAGCAGGTTGCACGCAAAGCCGCGGAGGATGTGTACAAGGATGCCCGCTGGGAGAAAGGGCATGCGTACATGAAGGCGCGAGAGGCGCTGCTCTCACGGCTCGGGCAGGCGGGCTCCCTGGACGCCGAGCTGGGCTCCTTGCGTGAGCAGTACTTCGGACATGAGGCACTGACGCTCGCGCGCGAGGAGGCAGCAGGGTTCTTCCGCTTCCAGCGGCGCCGCGTCTACGGGCGGAACTGAGCGCCGCCGTCCCTCATGAGAACAGCGCGCTCGAGCCCTTCAGCGCGCTGTCTCGAAGGCGGCAATGTGACGCGGGCGGAAGGCGTCGAGGCTCCCTCCGCGAGACGCTGCTGTTGGCGCCGCTCTTCGTTGAGGTGCATCACGAATGGGGCGTGAAGTTCCCCCAGGAGCGGGACGCGGTCACCTCTCGCAGGGCGCCGAGCGCAGCGTCGGGCTGGGTGAAGGCGAGCATGATGAGCTGCTCCAGGTTGGATTCGCCTCTTGATACGAGCCTGTCTTCAGCCTCTGGGGGCAAGGTCAGCCCGTGAACCCGGGCGAAGATCATGAGCGTTTCGGCACGGACCTGAGCCCGCACATGGGCGCATATCTCCGCGCGGAGTTCTTCCCAGAAAGGTGAGTCGACCATGCTTCTCCTCGAGGTTGGGGAGTTGTTGGGTTTCGAAGCGCGGTGACGTCACGGTATCCGGCACGACGAGCAAATCCAGTCCGTCGAAGGTCGAATGGATTTCGTCCAGTTGGCTGCACACTTCCATCCAGGCTGCGCGCGGGCCTTGCCTGGCTGTCGAAGAATGGGAGGGACGTGGCTGGAGCGCCGTGCCCTCGCTGAATCAACGCTGACTACAGGGAGGAAGGGAGCAAGCCCCCTCCCTCCCCAAGAACGGACTACGGGCTGAACATGCCCGTGAGCACGCTGGCGCGGGCACGGGGCAGGGCGCGCTTGAACGGGCTCGTCGCCAGGTCCGAGCCGGGCTGGTACCAGCTCTGAATCTCCGCGAAGTACGTCTGGCCCGCCTGGAGCACGCCCGGCGGCAGGTACACACTCTGCAAATCGGTGTGCAACGACGTCACGCGAGTCGCGACGGTGGCGCCGTTGCTCGTGCTCAGCCGGTAGATGTTCACCACGTAGTTGGTGGCCGTGCCAATCAGCGGCTTCGACCAGCGCAGCGAGGCGTCGGTCCCCACTCCCGTGAGGTTCTGGAACGCGCCCCGGGTGTTGACGAGCGGCGCCTGTACCGGCCCGATGAGCGGCTCCACCGGAGCGGAGGAGAACGCGCTCGCCTCCTGGTCCACGCGGATGTCCACGCTCATGGTGACGGGCGTCGCCGTCCCCAGCGAGTAGGTCTTCGTGAAGCCCGCGGCGGCCAACGCCACCTTCTGCCACGTCGCCGGCAGCGGGTTGTTGTAGGCCATGTTCCCCGTGACGATGTCGGTCTTCAGCGCGTCAGGATTGAGCTTCACCAGGAGCGGCGGCCCGCTGATGGACGCGAGCGCCTGGCCCACCGCGGCCGGCCGCGCGGACATCCAGATCTCGTTGTACGTGCTCACCGCGCTCGGGTTCACCTGGGCGCGCAGGGCGTCGAACGCCGAGCGCCTCCAGTCCACCGCGAACGTGCCCGTCGCGGCGGGCTGGGTGAAGGTCCCACTGACGCTGGCCGACTGGCCCTCCGTCTGCGTCAGGTTCGCGCTGAGCACCTTGTGCATCGAGCGGTAGGGCACGCCATTCGGGCTCGACTGCAGCCGCATCTGGGCCAGCGAGAACACATCCCCGAGGCTGCTGTCGAGCAGCAAGGGGTTGAGCATGTTGGCGTAATCGAAGTTCAGCGCGGAGAACGACGTCGCGCCCGCCAGGGGGAACCCCGCCTCGTTGCCGTAGAGGTAGCCGAACGCCCCCGGGTTCAACGAATACATGTCCAGATAGTCCCCCGACTGCCAGGCAGACAGGCCGGAGGCGGACACCGTCACGGGGGTCGACAGTGAGGCGAAGGAGCCATCACGCCCCCACTCCGTGGAGCCCAGGTCGAACGTGCGGCCCGTGCTCACCAGGTAGCGCGAGCCCACCTTCAGGTAGATGCGGCCGGAGGGGACGTTGGGCACGGAGATGCTGCCGTCCGCAGCACCCGAGCCCGGATACGCCGTGAACGCCCCCGTCGTCGAATCCCGCGTGTACGCCACCACCGACGTGGCGGACTGGTCGTAGGGCGTCGTCACGTTGCCCGACGACGTGACGAACGTCACCGGGCTCGTCCCCGTGACCTGCGTGTTCAGTCCCTGAGTGACCTGGGAAGCGGAGTCCTCCGCGACGGAGGGGTCCACCGCCTCGCCTTCCTCGAGGCCCGCGCAGCCGGCCCCCGTCAGTCCGACGAGGAGACCGAGGGAAAACAATGAGCTTTTCATGTGGATGATGATGTCCCGTTGAGACGGCGTCCGGAATGGCGCCGCTGGAGATGATTCATATCGCACGGGTCTGACATTGATTGGTGTGTCTGGGTTTTGATTTGTCTCTCGGTGTCGTGAAGGCAAGCGCGGCCGCCGGCCGGCTGTCGGGAATTCCTCTTCGATGGATGAATATGTTTTTGAATGGCGACGTCAGCATCGAACTCCGATGGAGGCCGCGATGCTCGCCGTGATACAGGAACCGCTTCGTCCTGGGCGTGGACCTCGACGGGGCCTGCTGGCCCGTACGACCCGGCGATGTCAGGGGGGACTGGTAGGGTCCTCGTCGTCCGCCAAGCCCCTGAGCGGACGAGGCATGGGGACCCCAGGCGTGTCAGGGGAGGCGCATCACCGCTGCTCGTGAGGGTCGCGGAAGTCCCAATGTGAGGAGGGGCCCCCTCCTCACGGCCGCGCGAGGTGGGCGATTGTTCGCGTCATGGTGGGGCGTAGCCATGCCCCTGGAGCCAGGTCTGGTGATGCAGCGCCGCAGTTGCGTCACCGGCGGCAGCGCTGGTTGTCCACGCGGCAGCGCTGTGTCCGAGTCATTGCAACTGGATGTCGCCGAGTGGGGTCGGCAGGACGCGAGATCTCGCGCCCCGTTCCATCAGTGACTCAGCCCTTCCGAGGCGCTGTCGGCGGAGGTATCGAAGGCTGTCCTTGGAGGCCTGGCAGGCGAAGGTCCACCGCTCAAATCATGTTCCCCGCCGCCCACGAGCCCCACGCGGTGAGGCTGGTGTAGCTGACCGCCAGGTCCGCCAGCGTGAGCGGGACGATGTTCACCTTGCCGTCCGTCTTGCCCACGTTCTGCTCCGCCGCCGCGCGCCACTGGCTGACGTTCTTGGGCATCCCCCAGTGCTCGAAAATCTCCTCCCGCATCGCCTTCACGAACGCGCCGTCCTGGATGACGGCGCTCACCTCGGCGTCGAACTGCATGCTGCGGTAGGTCCAGTTGCTGCTCCCGATGAAGGCCAGCTTGTCGTCGACGATGGCCACCTTCGAGTGGACATACGGCGACTTCCCCTTCGCGCCGTTGAGCAGCGGCGAGTACATGCTGAAGGACTCCGACTCGATGGCCGTGATGTTCTCCAGGTACTCCCACGTCCCCATCCAGGCCGTCTTCAGCTTCCAGTGGACGCCCCGATTCATGAACTGTGACGCCGGACGGAACGGCAGGTTGGGGTGCTTCCACGACTGCATCAGCGAGTCGTCGCCCGCATGCAGCCGCTTCTCCAAATCCGTGATGTACGTGTCGTTCTCCAGGCAGCCCATCTTCTGGACCTGGGGCGACGGCGGCAGCAGGAGCGAGCGGCCGCTGAGAACCCAGCCCTCGTAGCGCAGGCTGCAGTCCTTGATGTCGCTGGCCTTCACCTTGCCGGCGCTCTTGGAGGTGAAGCTGGTCATCCCCGCCATCGCGATGGCACGGAAGGCGAAGTTCATCACGTACGCATACCCGCTGTAGTCCCCGAGCACCGTCTCCTTCGGGTGCGGGACCATCAGGATGATGCGCACCCCGCGCGCGGCGGCGGCGACCAGCGCGTCGATGATGCAGGGGTCCGTCAGCGCCTGGTTCTCCATGTAGACGAACTCGCGCGCCATCTGGATGTGGCCCACCAGCTCCTTGCGGATGTCCCGCTCGGCCTTCTTGCCCTGGATGTCCGTGGTCACGAACGTCACGGCCTTGCCGCCGCCGCTCCGGTCCGGAGTGATGGGCGCGGCGGGTGGCGTCTTTCCCGCCCACAGCTCCGACCAGTAGTGCCCCACGACGCGGTGGATGTCTCCCTTCAGGTGCACGGCCGCGTCGTGCCAGTGATTGGCCGCGTCGTGCGTCGTGGAGGACTTGTAGTCCTCGCCCAGGTTCATCCCGCCCAGGAGCAGGTCCTCGCTGGCGGACGTCTTGAACAGGGCAATCTTGATGTGGAGGCTGGTGAAGGGATGCAGCGTGGTGCCCGCGTACGAGTGGTACTTGAACTCCAGGCTCCCGGCGGGGAACGCCCACTCCGTGAGCAGGTGCTTCCACTTGTCCAGCCACGCCGTCCAGTCCTCGCGCCAGAAGTGGTGATGCGGCACGAAGCACTCGGACTTCCAGCCGTTCCACAGGATGACCTGGACCTTCACGCCCGCCTTCGCGGCCGAGGAGAGCGCCTGCGCCAGCGTCCGCTGCGCCACGCCCTCCACGGCGGGCAGCTTCAGCGCCGGGTCCGCCTTCCAGTACGCCAGCCGGATGGTGGCGCCCTTGCCGTCCTTCTCCGCCTTGCAGATGTGCCGGTGCAGCTCGAGGAAGAACTTGTCACCGTCGAGGATGAAGTTCGCGGTATCGCAGCTGGTGTCGACGCGCATCGTGGGGGCGCGCCAGTGCAACACGGGGGCCACGTGCGGGAGGGCCGGGGGCGCGTCGTGAAGCGACACGCCTCCGGGGGCTCACGCGTTCAACCCAGACGCAGGTGCGTTCCCTCGCGACGCCGGGGCGCACCTCGACTTCGCGCTACTGGAGAGGACAGCGCGGCCAGCCGACGTTCGACGCATCCGGGTCCACCCAGTAGCAGTCCTCGAGGACGGTGCTCGGCCTCCAGCAGTACATGCTCCCATCCGACTGGACGTGCGCGATGTTGAAGTTGGGGACCTTGAACGCGAGGTCACAGCCCCAGCCTTTCCGGTAGATGCCATCGATGGCCTGGGACGGCAGCGCGCCCCACACGAGCGTGTTGCTGTTCTCCGGCTTGACCGAGTACCCGGAACCCTGGGGGTTCGAGATGTGCCACTCGACCCACCCCTCGCCAAGCAACTGCGCTTGCATTGCGGCGGCGTCGCCCGACGACAGCCGCTCGGAGCTCAGCTTCATCGTCCCGTCGGGGAGCCGGTCCGCCCGGAACTTTGTCCAGACCCCCGTGTCGGGCTGCGCGGATTGTGACGACTCCTGCGCGGGCGGCGCCTCGGGAGCGGACTCCGCTCCACCACAACCCACGCTGAACGCCAACACCAGAGGCCACGCACGCATGACACGATTCAATCGCCGCATCGATGAGCATCCTTGGGAGAGGGAAACACGACGCGAACGCAGGGCCAGACAGCTTGCGGTCCGGCCCTGGTCCGCGGTGCGGGGTATACCCGGAATCGCGCTTTTATTCACTCTCCGTGATGTGGCGTCGACGTCACGCGTCTTTGTTCGCGACGGGGGCTACTTCCCCTCCAGCTCCGCCGCCCAGATGTCCTTCACGCCGCCGATGTGGTCGAAGGCGCAGTGGGCCGCGCCCGGGACGACCTTCTCCTCCAGCGGGAAGGCGTAGCCACGGAACGCGGTGAGGCTGGCCTGGATGTCGGCGAGGTACTCGTCCTGGTCTCCGTACGCGTAGACCAGCCGCGTCGGGCCGCGCAGCTCGGGGCGCGTGCTGTCCCAGTCCATCTTGCCGCCCCAGGGCGCCTCGCCGCCGCAGCCCAGGGCGTACACGCCGCGGTAGCGGTCGCCGTACTTGGGCAGGAAGCTCGCCGTGAGGAACACCGAGCCCCCCGAGGAGCCTCCGAAGAGGATGGGCTCGTTGATGATGTTCCAGCCCTTGCGCAGGGCATCGAGGACCTCCACCAGCGTGGCCGCGTTGTCGCCCGCGAGGTCACGGTCGGCTTCCGTCCCCTCGACGGCGCAGTTGGTCACCGAGGGCTTCGTCCACCACGCGCACTTGTTCGGCGCCAGCACGGAGACATAGAGCGTGTCGTTCTCGTAGGCCCACGGTGCCTGGAGGCGCGGCGCGGTGTCTCCCGTGTGCGCCCGGGCCCCGTCGCCGTGCAGGTAGACGGCCAGGCGCACCGGCGCGGGGACGATGCCGACCCGAGGCTCGACAATCTTCAGCTCCGCGCCCGCCACCTGCGCGACGCAGTACGGATACGTCTGGCTGTTGCTCGTCACCGAGCCGGTGCGCTCACAGGGCAGCTTCCCGGAGCCTCCGGACGTCCCCGGGCCCGCGTCCGGCTGGGGCGTGGGGCCGCCGTCGCCCGAGCCCGCGTCCGTCCCCGCGTCGGTTCCGGAGTCCGAGCCATCGGGGGTTCCCGCGTCCGAGCCGGCATCCGGCGTCGGTGTGGGCGTGGGGTCGGGGTCGTCCGAGCAGGCGGTGAGGGACAGCACGAGGAGGGCGGAGACGAGGAAACGGAGCATGGTGTGTCTCGACAGAGGAATGAGAACGGCTCCAGGCTACCGCGTCTCCCCCCACACGACGGTGCCATCCGCCACCGTGTGACCCCTGCCACTGTTCACCGGTGGCCCTTGGCCGCGCCCGAGGAAGGTCGCATCCCGCGCGGCAATCCCTCTCATGCAGCGGTCCGCTCCGATGGGCTCACTCTCGACGCCTCCCCCGCGCGTCACATCGCCACCATGGCTTCCTGGAGGCTGCCGCCGCGCGGCCGCGTCGGAAGGCCATGAAGGCCTGTGGGCGCCCATGCACTGACGCGTCGCCGGGCGGGCGTCTCGAGGTCCATGAGGCGCTGAGCGTTCGTTCATTCGTTCAGGACAGCACGTTCGTTCGCTCGTTCAGGACCCGGTCCCGATGTGGTCCCACGGTTCCGATGTGGCTGTTCTTGGATGGTGTTTGCATATGCGGGGCTGCATGCAATCCCTTGCGGGCTGGGGCGCGCACTGCCGGTTGCCGTGGCGTGTCGCTGTAAGTCCTTGAATGGAGGCCGTCAGCCCGAGGGGCAGGCATGTGGGACGTCTGGCGCCGAAGCCTGATAGTCATCGCCCGGCAATGATCGGAACGCCTCGCATCCGGGGAGGGAACGTTTTTTCCCTCCTCCCGATAATGAGGTGTCGAATCAGAAGGAAAAGGGGAGCGCCATGAGTCTGGCACCTACGGGTGGAGCAGGGTCTTCGAGCGCGGCCGCGGCGGCCGAGGCACAACGCAGGGCGGCAGAGGCGGCGCGCAGAGCGGCGGAAGAGGCCCGTAGGGCAGCGGAAGCGGCGCGCAAGGCGGCGGAGGCGGCGCGCAAGGCCGCGGAAGAGGCGCGCAAGGCGGCGGAGGCGGCGCGCAAGCAGCAGGCGGAGGCGAAGAAGACGGCGGACGCCGCGAAGAAGGCGGCGGAGAAGCCGGGCCAGAAGCCGGAGGACGCGAAGAAGACGCAGGCGGACGCCGCCGCGGCCGAGAAGGCGAAGAGGGCGGCGGACGAGAAGGCGGCTGCCGCGACGAAGAAGCTGCAGGCGGCGGAGGAGCAGGTGGCCTTGTCGGCGAAGAAGGCCGAGGAGGCGATGGGGAAGGCGAACACGGAGGCGGTGAAGGAGAAGAAGCCGGAGCCGTACAGCCAGAAGGACATCGAGAGCGTCAAGCCGAAGAAGAACGAGCTGGTGTCAGCGTTCGACGGGACGGCGCGCAAGGCGGAGCTGGAGAAGCTGCTGGGGACGACGGCGCCACCGCCGGAGAACTCGGTGAAGCCGGTGGAGGGGGAGAAGCCGCCGGAGTCGCTGGACACGCTGGACGCGAAGGATTTGCAGGACGCGACGAAGCTGAAGGACGGGGAGAAGTACAAGGACCCGTCGTCAGGCGCGACGTACGACGTGAAGAAGAACGCGCTGACGGGCGACACGACGCTGTCGGACGCGAAGAGCGGGAACACCGTCACGGTGAAGAAGGACGGGAGCTACACGTCCACGGTGACGGCGAAGGAGAAGGGGAAGGAAGGGGCCACCGGCGAGACGACGTGGACGAAGACGTCGGATGCGCAGGGGAAGACGACGGGTCTGGAGTCGAAGAAGAGCCAGACGCAGCAGCACCCGGAGACCGGTGCCACCACCACGTCGTCGACGACGAAGTACGACGTGTCGAAGTCGCCGCCGAAGATTCAGAGCCGCACGGAAGACGTGCGGATGGAGAAGCCGCCGGCGTCGCTGGCGAATCGCCCTGGGACGCCGAAGGGCCCCGCGACGCAGACGACGCAGACGGACTACAACGAGTGGGGCATCCCCACCAAGCAGGTGAAGAAGACGGAGATCAAGACTCCGGGCTTCAACGCCGACGCGGTGAACAGCTTCGAGGCAGCGCAGAACAAGGCGCTGAACGACGCGTCGAAGGGTGAGGACCACCACAAGACGAACAACTCGCCGACGTCGCTGAAGCCGGGGGAGTCGAGCCTCACGGTGACGGAGGAGACGAAGTACAACGCCAAGGGCGAGCCGGCGGTCTCCACGCAGAAGACCGAGTCGGTCGCCACGCAGCCCTTGTCCTCCGACAAGAACGGCAACGGCGTGCAGGTGGTGCGCAACCAGCAGGAGGTGTCGCGCGGCCCGAAGGACGCGGTGCTGACGGACACGCTGCCCGCGGTTTCGCAGAAGACGCCGGGCAACGTCACGAGCAAGACCACCGTGACGGGGTATGACCCGGACGGCTCGCGCTTCGACGAGGGGCACGCCAATCGCACGCAGACCGTGTCGCAGTCCTCGGGCACGGTGGACGCGAACGGGCAGTTGCAGATGAAGCACCAGCCGACGGAGGTGAAGAGCCTCCAGGAGGCGGGTGACAACCGCTGGAAGTACGACCACGTCGGCTTCGACGTCGATGCCAACGGCCAGGTGAAGAAGGACCAGGAGCCGAAGGAGCTGGACAAGGAGCGTCAGCTCCCCTGGTACGAGGACGCGAAGGACTTCGTCACCGAGGGACTCGGGGACCTGGCCGGCATGGCCGGAGACTTCGCCAAGGATGCGCTGGGCTTCGCGAAGGACGTCGTCCTCAAGCCCATCGACATGGCCATCGACCAGATCACCGCCCCCATCGAGGGCGCGGTGGCGGACGAAATCAAGAAGCTCAACAGCCCGGGCGACACGATTACGTTGAGCGGCAACCTCGACGTGAAGGTCGGCCTCAAGGCCGGCATCGACGGCGAGGTCGAGGTCGAGAAGACCGCCGATGGGAAGTATCAGCTGTCCGCGGAGGTGACGGGCGATGTCGGCGTGGGCCTGGTGGGCTCGGCGTCGGTGTCCGCCGGTGGCCGCGTGGAGATGAAGTTCGACACGCCCGAGGAGGCGGCGAAGGCGGCGGTCATCCTGGGCAAGGGTCCCGCGGCGCTCGCGTCGGGCGGTGAAGACCACAAGTTCATGCTCGACCACCTGTCGGCGATGGAAGTGAACATCGGCGCCGAGGCGGAGGCGGGCCTGGGCGGCAAGTTCGGCCCCGCGAACGCGGAGCTGTCGGCGAGCATCGGCGCGACGACGAGCTACCGGGTGGAGTTCGACAAGGGCAAGCCGACCAACCTGGTGCGCTCGATTGAAATCGAGGGCTCCGGCGCGGCGAGCATCGCGGGCGGCCTGAAGGGCAAGGCGGGCATCAACATCGGCGGCGAAGTGACGGGCTCCGTGAGCATGGAGACGTCGATTCCGCTGGATGCGAGCAAGGTGGACGCGAAGGACATGCTGGCGTTCATCGCCAGCCCCGCGACGGCGGCGTTCGCGGGCCCGGCGGAGACGAGCATCTCCATCGAGGGCTCCGTGGACGCGGGCCCCGAGGGCCGCTTCTTCACCGCCGAGGTCAGCGGCCTGAGCGGCGAAGAGGTGCAGACCATCACCAAGAACCTGGTCAACGGCAACTTCGACAACGCGTTCGAGGGCGTGAACGTCGACGCGCAGATGACCACCGGCTCGTTCAAGGACCGCGAGCTGGGCGTGGGCGCGAAGCTGGGCGTCGTGGACTTCGAGCTCAACGCGCGCCACCGCGACGTCACGGCCGAGGGCGGCAGCGGCGGCGCCGGCACCACGGTGAGCCTGGGCGGTGGTCGTCGGCGCAACGGCACCAACGGCTCCGACGGGTCGAACGGCTCCAACGGGAGCAACGGGAGTGACGGCACCAACGGCTCGAACAAGCCGGGGACGACGACGGGCACGGACCCGAAGCCGGGCACCACGACGACGGGCACGGACTCGAAGCCGGGCACCACGACGGGGACCGACTCGCGTCCCGGGACGACGACGGACACGCGTCCTGGCACGACCACGAACCCGGAGCAGGCGGGTCGTCCTCCGCAGAACCGCGTGGAGAACCGACCCACCGAGTACCGGGTGAACCCCGCGACGGGCCAGCTCATCCCGGTGCCTCGCACGAACGGCCCGGAGAACACGCGGCCCACGCAGCCCGAGGTGGGCACGGACAACACGGGCCGTCCGCCCGTGCCCGTGGTGCGCAACCCCGAGCTCAACGGTCGCACGACGCAGGTCCGCTACGACAACGGCAAGGTGCACATCGAGGCCGGCCCGGACGCGACGAAGGAGGACATCCAGGCGCACATGGAGACCGCGCGCGTCCTCCAGCGCTACGAGGGCACCATCGGCAAGGTGCGCCAGCTCGTCGACAAGGTGAAGCAGGCCATCACCGGCATGCCGGGCTACGGCAGCCAGGGCTTCGAGTCGCAGTTGGAGGTGCAGAAGCTCACCGGCATCCTCAAGAACCTGGAGGCCACGCAGGCGAGCCTCACGGACGCGGCCTCCGGCGTGACGGGCACGAGCTCGCCCGCCAGCGCGGACCAGCTCAAGGAGCTGGAGCAGCGCATCGCCAGCGTGGAGCGTCAGCTCACCGAGCACGCGGGCCAGGTGGACTCCGTCGACAAGGGCCGCGGCTTCGTCGCCATGCTGGACGACGTCGCGCGCCTGCAGGCGACGACCACGGGCCTCCAGGACGCCCGCGGCCACGTGACGGACACGCACTTCGAGGACCGCGCGAACGTCAACCAGGCGGCGCCCGTCAACCTGACCAACGGCAAGAAGGTCGACCCGACGAACGCCGTCGTGGCCCTGCAGGCCATGCCGGGCACGCCTCCGCTGGACAACAAGACCAAGGTCGAGGTGCTCAACGAGGACGGCACCACGCTGGGCAAGGTCAAGTACAACGCCGAGAACGGCTTCCTGGTGACGTCCGAGCCGAAGCCCGCGCCCCGCGTCCGCGTCACGACGAGCGACGGCAAGAGCTTCGAGTGGCGTCCCGGAGATGAACCGCCGCCGGGCTACCGGCTCGACATCCGCTCCTCGGCGCCCTTCCGCAAGGCAGGGTTCTCCGGCGGCCACACCCGCGAGGCCTGGGACCAGACGGTCGCGACGTACGGGGACCGGATGAACATCACCCAGCAGCGCCAGCTCGGCTTCAGCCTGCCCGGTGACTCGACCCCCATCGACGTGAGCGTCATCAACTACCAGTACGACGGCAAGGACGTCGAAGTGCCGAAGACGCTCTTCGAGGGCGCCGGGACGGACGCGGTCACCCGCTTCGAGACGCACATGCAGCAGTCCGTGTCGGACGCGCTGAAGAACGCCCAGCCCAACGACCGCTTGATTCCGGTGGACGTGCCCGTCGTGGACGCGAACGGCAAGCCCGCCACGGTCAAGGTGGTCGTCGCGCGCGACCCCGACCCCTCGGGGGCGGGCATCGGGAAGATCAACAGCTGGTGGGTGTCCGAGGAAAACCTCAACAACCCCCAGCTCGTGCCTTGAGGCGAGGTGAACTCATGCTAGCTAGGTCTGCCATGCGCACTGTCCGAGCCTCAGGACCGATTCTCGACGTCAGCGAGGACCCGAAGAAGGTCATCAGCGACTTTCTCGGCTACGCGTTCTCGCTGCAGAAGCTCTCGGGGCGTCCGTCGTCGGAGGAGCTCGCCGAGCGGTTCGCTCCGAAGGGGAAGGGGATGACCCTCCAGGACACCTTCGTCGCCTACCGCGCCGAGGAGCCGGGGGACGTCCCCCCCGAGTTCACCGAGACGGCTCCGGTGGACTTGAAGAAGGAGCTGTGGGTGCTCACGCGCCTCCACTTCGGCAAGCCGGCCACCTCCGCGCTCGTCGAGGGCGAGGAGCTGCGGCACTTGATTCAAGAGGCGCTCAAGCTGCGCGCCACGTCCTGAGCGCGGCTTCGTCGCGCTGAAGTACCGCGGTCCCCTGGGCTTCGTGCTCGGGGGACCGTTTTGCGTTTGGGGGGACGTGCTCGCGCACCGTGTGAGGCACCCGCGGCGAGCGGGCCGCGATGTTTGTCACAAACACATGACAGACAGGGGCGTGCGCCTCCGGACGCGCTGCTTCGTGCCGCCGTCGTGGAAGTTTGATGCCTTCAGCGCAGGAGGCGGGTGACGCCTCTCTTCGCGTCTTCATGGATTCGAACATCGTGGCTGTTGTTTTGGAGTTGCAAGAACTCCGGATGTAACCGGGTGCTGCCTGTCTCGGTAATGGGTTGTCGACTTCGACGAATCGAGGAGCACGATGGCGCTGTCACCCACGAGAGGTGCGGGAGCTTCGCAGGCGGCAGCGGCGGCGGAGGCGGCCCGTCGCAGGGCGGAGGAGGCCGCGCGCAGGGCGGCGGAGGCTGCGCGCAGGGCCGCCGCGGAGGCCGCGAGAAGGGCGGCGGCGGAGACGGCTCGCAGGGCGGCGACGGCTCGGAAACCACAGGCCGTGGCGAAGAAGCCCGCCGCGGTGGCGAAGAAGGTCGCACAGCCCCCGCGTCCTCGGGCCGAGGAGGCGCGCAGGCCCAGGGCTCCCGCTCCGGTGGCGGCGAAGCGCGTGGCCAATGAGAGGCCGGCGACGGTGCCGGCTCCCGCCGCCGCGCTCCGTGAGACGCCTTTGCCCGCCGTGAAGAGGGCCGTCGGCGGTGTCAGGCCGCGGCGGAACGAAGCCGTCTCCTCGTTCGAGGGCTCCGGCCGGAGTCCGGCGCTGCCGAAGCGGGTGGGGACCGCGGGTCAGCAGCCTGGCGTGACACCGCCGCTCGAGGGTGGCGTGGGGACCGCCTCGCTGACGCGGGCGAAGCGCCCGGGGACCGCGACACCGCCGCTCGGTCAGCAGGTGGGCTCCATTGCGCCTTCGCTCGCGAAGCAAGTGAGTCCCTTGTCAGCGCTGCGTGGCCAGCAGGTGGGCTCCACGGCGCCTTCGCTCGCGCAGCAAGTGGGTCCCTTGTCAGCGCTGCGTGGCCAGCGGGTTGGCTCCACGGCGCCTTCGCTCGCGCAGCAGGTCGGTGCAACGTCACCGTTGCTCGGTCAGCGGGTTGGCTCCACGGCGCCTTCGCTCGCGCAGCAGGTGGGCGCCCCGTCGCCGCTGCTCGGCCAGCGGGGCGGGACCGCCCTGTCCAGGGGCGTGTTCGGCCCGGGCGCGGTGGGGGCAATGCCTCCCAAGGCGCTCACGGGTATCGGGCCCCAGTCGGCCACGGCCACGGTCGGGTCGCCGGTGGCGAAGGGATTGGGTGCTCTGTTCCCGGCGACGGGGAGGGTCAACACCTTGCTGCGACCCGGTGGGCTCTTCGGTGGGAAGGACCTGGGTCCACCAGGCGGAAACCGCGTCACCGTCTCCACGGGGACCATCGGCCAGGCGTCGCTGGGCCCGGCCTCCGCCACCGTGAGGACGGCGAACCCGTTCTCCTGGTTGGGTGACATGGGGAACGCCGTCACCCAGGGCGTGGGCGATTTGCTGGGTGTGGCGGGCAACGTCGCCTCGAATACGCTGGGCTTCGTCAGGGACACGGTCTTCCGCCCCTTCGACGCCGTCAGGGACAGGGTCGTCGCGCCGGTGGAGAACGCGGTGGCGAACGAGGTCCGGCGACTCAACAGCCCGGGTGACACGCTGTCGTTGAGCGGCAGCCTCGATGTGAAGGTGGGCCTGAAGGCCGGCATCGATGGCGAGGTGGAGGTGGAGCGCACCTCCGACGGCTACCAGCTCTCCGCGGAGGTCACGGGCGACGTGGGCGTGGGCTTGGTGGGCTCCGCGTCGGTGTCCGGTGGCGGCCGCGTGGAGATGGAGTTCCAGACGCCGGAGGAGGTGGCTCGCGCGGCCGTCATCCTGGGCGAGGGCCCCGCGGCCATCACCTCCGGTGGCGAGGACCAGGCCTTCCTCGTCGAGCACCTGTCCGCCATGGAGGTGAACGTCGGCGCCGAGGCGGAGGCGGGCCTGGGCGCGAGGCTCGGTCCGGCCAACGCGGAGCTGTCCGCCAGCCTGGGCGCGACGACGAGCTACCGCGTGGAGTTCGAGCGGGGCCGGCCCTCGAACCTGGTGCGCTCGATTGAAATCGAAGGCTCTGGTGGGGCCAGCATCGCCAGCGGCCTGCGTGGCAACTCGGGCATCAACATCGGTGGAGAGGTCACCGGCTCCGCGAGCCTGGAGACCTCGATTCCCATCGATGGGAGCCAGGTGAACCCCCAGGACATGCTCGCGTTCGTGGCCAGCCCCGCGAGCGCGGCGTTCGCCGGGCCCGCGCAGACGACCTTCTCCGTGGAAGGCGCGGTGGATGCCGGTCCCGAGGGCCGGTTCTTCACCGCCGAGGTCAGCGGTCTGCGCGGCGAGCAGGTGCAGACGCTCTCCCGCAACCTCGCCGAGGGACGCTTCGACAACGCGTTCGAGGGCGTGGACGTGGAGGCGCGGTTCACCACGGGCTCGTTCACGGACCGCGAGACGGGCGTGGGCGCGCGGCTCGGCGTGTTGGACTTCGAGGTCAACGCGCGGCATCGCGACGTCACGGCCGAAGGGGCCAGCGGCAGCGGCGGCACGACGGTGAGCCTCGGTGGGCGTTCGCGCAATGGCTCGGAGGGCTCGGATGGGAGCAACGGCGCGGGCGATGCGCGGGGGCCGGGCACTTCCGAGGCGGACCCCCGCGCGACCGCGCCGGGTGCCGAGGGGCCACAGGCGCCAGGGGCGAGCCCTGACCCCGACCGTCGACCGGGACCTGTCGGAGCGGCTCCAGGCGCGACGGGTGCGGAGTCTCGACCGGGACCTGTCGGAGCGGCTCCGGGGGCGCCGGGTGCGGAGCCTCGACCGGGGCCTGTCGGAGCGGCTCCGGGGGCGCCGGGTGCGGAGCCTCGACCGGGACCTTCGACCACGGGCGCTCCTGCGCCTCGAGGTGGCGTGGCACCTCGGGGACCGCGGACCACGGCGCCGGGAGCGGAGTCGTCCGCGCGTGCTCCTCGGAACACGGCTGAGAACCGGCCCGTGCCTCCCGAGTATCGGGTGAACCCCGCGACGGGGCGGTTGGTGCCGGTGCCGGAGGCGAGGCGTCCGGACCCGTCAGCGGCGCCTCGGCCGGAGTTCGGGACCGACGACACCGGTCGTCCGCCCGTGCCCGTGGTGCGCAACCCCGAGCTCGCGGGCCGCACGACGCACGTGCGCTACGACGAAGGCCGGGTGCGCATCGAGGCCGGACCGGATGCGACGGCCGAGGACATCCAGGCGCACATGGAGACGGCGCGCGTGCTCCAGCGCTACGAGGGCGCCATGGGCCAGGTGCGGCAGCTCGTCGACCGGGTGCGCCAGGCCATCACCGGCATGCCGGGCTACGGCAGCCAGGGCTTCGAGTCGCGGCTCGAGGTGCGCAAGCTCTCCGGCATCCTCCAGGACCTGGAGACCACGCAGGCCGGGCTCCAGCAGACGCTCAGCCAGGCGGCGGGCGCGTCGACGCCCGCGACGGCCGAGCAGCTCCGGGACCTGGAGCGGCAGATCGCCAGCGTGGAGAGCCAGCTGCGCACCCACGCGGCGCAGGTGGACTCGCTGACGGCGGGGCGTGGCTACGTGGCGCGCGAGGATGACCTCGCGGCTGAGCGGCTGCCCCCGGGCGTGGCGCCGTGGGTGTCGGACATCCTGCCGCCGCACATCCGCCCGGGAGACGTCGTGGTCCGCGACGGTGGGTTGCCCGCGGACCTTGCGCCGAACACCGCGTACTGGGATGGGCAGACGCTCCAGGTCACCAACAGCCAGCGCGAGGTCGAGTCCGTCGTGAATCCCCAGCGCCTCGGCGGTCTGCCGGAGGGGGTTCCGCCGTGGGTGGCGCGCGCGCTTCCGCCGAACATCAACCCAGCGGACGTCCGCAGCGAGAGCAGCAAGGTCACCAATGGGAGCGGGCTCAATGGCGCGCTCAACACGCCCGCGCCCGACACCGCGTACTGGGTGGATGGTCGGTACCTGTATGTGACGGACAGCCGCGGACGGGTGATGTCCGTGGAGGGGGACCTGGCGCTCGCGCCCGACCCGGTCCGGAGCCCGTCGGCCCAGCGCCGGGGGAGCGGCGAGTATCTCTACGACGAGAACGGACAGCGGACCCCTGTCCGGGTCGGGAGCAGTCAGCGCAAGTACACCCACGACGAGGGAGGACACCTGTTGGGGGCGCAGTTCGGCGGCCCTCCGGAGTTCCTCAACTACGTGCCGCAGACCCGCTATCAGAACGGGTCGGTGACGCAGCTCCCGGGAGACCCGCGTCGCCGCCCGGAGTCCTCCAGCGCCCCGACGGAGTCCCTGCGCAACTGGCATGAGCTCGAGATGGACCTGGCGGAGCACCTGCGGGCCGGAGACTCGGTGCGGGTCCGCATCACGCCCCAGTTCCTCAGCGACGCGACGAATCGACCGGATTCGATTCGGGTCGAGGGGCTGCTGACCACTCCGGACGGCGAAGTGGTGCGGGGCGACTGGCGCTTTGGCAACACCACCCGCATGGACCGGTTCGAACGGTAGGCCTTTGTTGGCAATCCAGGGTGACGTGGCGCCTGCACTTCGATGGGACTCGAAAAGTTCCAACGAGGCGGGCGCCTGTGTCTGTGTATGCGCAAGCCCGTACGGGGAGTCCCTCTCGGGCTGCTTGTTATTGGCAGGAGTGACTGTGCGCTGGTGACGGAGCCTGTCGGTTGTTGGCAGATTTGTCTGCCGCCACGGCCTGTCCCGCGACTGGGATTCTTGCCCTCTGGTGGAAATGACTCGCATGAGAGGGAACGCTTTTTCCTCTCTTGGGATAATCAGATATTGAGGTGTCATTTCTGACGAACAAAGGGGTGCGCGATGGGTCTGTCACCTACGGGTGGAGCAGGGTCTTCGAACGCGGCCGCGGCGGCCGAGGCGCAACGCAGAGCGGCGGAGGCGGCACGCAGAGCGGCGGAAGAAGCCCGTAGGGCGGCAGAGGCGGCGCGCAAGGCGGCGGAGGCGGCGCGCAAGGCGGCGGAAGAGGCGCGCAAGGCGGCGGAGGCGGCGCGCAAGCAGCAGGCGGAGGCGAAGAAGACGGCGGAGGCGGCGAAGAAGGCGGCGGAGAAGCCGGGCCAGAAGCCGGAGGACGCGAAGAAGACGCAGGCGGACGCGGCTGCTGCGGAGAAGGCGAAGAAGGCGGCGGACGAGAAGGCGGCCGCGGCGACGAAGAAGCTGCAGGCGGCGGAGGAGCAGGTGGCCTTGTCGGCGAAGAAGGCCGAGGAGGCGATGGGGAAGGCGAACACGGAGGCGGTGAAGGAGAAGAAGCCGGAGCCGTACAGCCAGAAGGACATCGAGAGCGTCAAGCCGAAGAAGAACGAGCTGGTGTCAGCGTTCGACGGGACGGCGCGCAAGGCGGAGCTGGAGAAGCTGCTGGGGACGACGGCGCCACCGCCGGAGAACTCGGTGAAGCCGGTGGAGGGGGAGAAGCCGCCGGAGGCGTTGGACGCGCTGGACGCGAAGGATTTGCAGGACGCGACGAAGCTGAAGGACGGGGAGAAGTACAAGGACCCGTCGTCAGGCGCGACGTACGACGTGAAGAAGAACGCGCTGACGGGCGACACGACGCTGTCGGACGCGAAGAGCGGGAACACCGTCACGGTGAAGAAGGACCGCAGCTCCACGTCCACGGTGACGGCGAAGGACGGAGCCACCGGCGAGACGACGTGGACGAAGACGTCGGATGCGCAGGGGAAGACGACGGGTCTGGAGTCGAAGAAGAGCCAGACGCAGCAACACCCGGAGACGGGTGAGACGACGACGTCGTCGACGACGAAGTACGACGTGTCGAAGTCGCCGCCGAAGATTCAGAGCCGCACGGAAGAAGTGCGGATGGAGAAGCCGCCGGCGTCGCTGGCGAATCGCCCCGGGACGCCGAAGGGCCCGGCGACGCAGACGACACAGACGGACTACAACGAGTGGGGCGTCCCCACCAAGCAGGTGAAGAAGACGGAGATCAAGACTCCGGGCTTCAACGCGGACGCGGTGAACGGCTTCGAGGCGGCGCAGAGCAAGGCCCTCGATGATGCTTCCAAGGGCGAGGACCATCACAAGACGAACAACTCGCCGACGTCGCTGAAGCCGGGGGAGTCGAGCCTCACGGTGACGGAGGAGACGAAGTACAACGCCAAGGGTGAGCCGGCGGTCTCCACGCAGAAGACGGAGTCGGTCGAGACGCAGCCGTTGAAGACGGACAAGAACGGCAACGGCGTGCAGGTGGTGCGCAACCAGCAAGAGGTTTCGCGGGGCCCGAAGGACGCGGTGCTGACGGACACGCTGCCGGCCGTGTCGCAGAAGACGCCGGGCAACGTCACGAGCAAGACCACCGTGACGGGGTATGACCCGGACGGCTCGCGCTTCGACGAGGGCCACGCCAATCGCACGCAGACTGTCTCGCAGTCGTCGGGCACGGTGGATGCGAACGGCCAGTTGCAGATGAAGCACCAGCCGACGGAGGTGAAGAGCCTCCAGGAGGCGAGTGACAACCGCTGGAAGTACGACCACGTCGGCTTCGACGTCGACTCCAACGGCAAGGTGGTCCCTGGCAAGGAACCCAAGGAGCTCGATAAGGAGCGTCAGCTCCCCTGGCATCAGGATGTGAAGGACTTCGTCACCGAGGGACTCGGGGACCTGGCCGGGATGGCCGGGGACTTCGCCTCGGACGCGTTGGGCTTCGCCAAGGAGATGGTCCTCAAGCCCATCGACATGGCCATCGACCAGGTCACCGCGCCCATCGAGGACGCGGTGGCGGATGAAATCAAGAAGCTCAACAGCCCGGGCGATACGATTACGTTGAGCGGCAGCCTCGACGTGAAGGTCGGCCTCAAGGCTGGCATCGAGGGCGAGGTCGAGGTCGAGAAGACGTCGGACGGGAAGTACCAGCTCTCGGCGGAGGTGACGGGAGACGTGGGCGTGGGCCTGGTGGGCTCGGCGTCCGTGTCGGCCGGTGGCCGCGTGGAGATGACGTTCGACACGCCGGAGGAGGCGGCGAAAGCAGCCGTCATCCTGGGCAAGGGCCCCGCGGCGCTGGCGTCGGGCGGTGAAGACCACAAGTTCATGCTCGACCACCTGTCGGCGATGGAGGTGAACGTCGGCGTGGAGGCGGAGGCGGGACTCGGCGGCAAGTTCGGTGCGGCCAACGCGGAGCTGTCGGCGAGCATCGGCGCGACGACGAGCTACCGGGTGGAGTTCGAACAGGGCAAGCCGACGCATCTGGTGCGCTCGATTGAAATCGAGGGCTCCGGCGCGGCGAGCATCGCGGGCGGCCTCAAGGGCGACGCGGGCATCAGCCTGGGTGGCGAGGTCTCCGGCTCGGTGAGCATGGAGACGTCGATTCCGCTGGATGCGAGCAAGGTGGACGCGAAGGACATGCTGGCGTTCATGGCGAGCCCCGCGAGCGCGGCGTTCGCGGGCCCGGCGGAGACGACCATCTCCGTCGAGGGCTCGGTGGACGCGGGAGCGGAGGGCAAGTTCTTCACCGCCGAGGTCAGCGGCCTGAGCGGCGAGGAGGTGCAGGCCATCACCAAGAACCTCGTCGACGGGAAGTTCGAGAACGCCTTCGACGGCGTCGAGGTGGAGGCCAAGTTCACCACCGGCTCGTACAAGGACCGCGAGCTGGCGGTGGGCGCGAAGCTGGGCCTGGTGGACTTCGAGGTGAGCGGCCGCCACCGTGACATGACGGCCGAGGGCGGTGGTGGCGAGGGTGGCCCCACGGTGAACCTGGGCGGTGGTCGTCGGCGCCCCGGCAGCGATGGCGCCAACGGAAGCAACGGCTCCGACGGGAGCAACGGGCCTGACGGCTCGGGTGACACGCAGGACGCGGGCAGCCCGGGCTCCACCCCGACGACGGACACGGGTACGCCGACGACGGGGACCGACGCTCGCCCGGGCACGACGACGCCCCCTTCGACGACGGGACCCCAGAATCGACCCGGCACTCCGACGACGGAGCGCCCCCCGAGAACAGACCCGACGGCGGGGCCGGAGCAGGCGGGCCGTCCTCCGCAGAACCGCGTGGAGAACCGCCCCACCGAGTTCCGGGTGAACCCCGCGACGGGGCAGCTCATCCCCGCGCCCCGCGCGAACGCTCCCGAGGCCACGCGGCCCACTCGGCCCGAGGTGGGCACCGACGACACCGGCCGTTCTCCCGTCCCCGTGGTGCGCAACCCCGAGCTCAACGGTCGCACGACGCACGTGCGCTACGACAACGGGCAGGTGCGCATCGAGGCGGGACCCGACGCGACGCGCGAGGACATCCAGGCGCACATGGAGACGGCGCGCGTGCTCCAGCGCTACGAGGGCGCCGCGGGCAAGGTGCGTCAGCTCATCGACAAGGTGAAGCAGGCCATCACCGGCATGCCGGGCTACGGCAGCCAGGGCTTCGAGTCACGGCTGGAGGTGCAGAAGCTCTCCGGCATCCTCGCGAACCTGGAGGCCACGCAGGCGAAGCTGAATGAGACGCTCACGAACGCAGCGGGTGGGCCCACGCCCGCGACGGCGGAGCAGCTCAAGGACCTGGAGCGGCAGATTGCCAGCGTGGAGAACCAGCTGCGCACGCACGCGTCGCAGGTGGACTCACTGACGAACGGCCGCGGCTACGTGGCGCGTGAGGATGACGTCACGCCCGTGGTTCCGGAAAGAGCCCAGCGGCTGCCCCAGGGAGTACCGCCCTGGGTCGCGGATGTCTTGCCGCCGAATATCCTTCCTGAGAATGTGAGCGTTCAGGGCAGCAAGGTGACGACAGGCGTCAAGAACAAGGCGCTGAACGACCCGAAGCCCAATACGGCTTACTGGGTCGATGGTCGCTTCTTGTATGTGACGGACGCTCGTGGACGGGTTGCCCTGGTGGAAGGTGAGCTCTATTTGCCATCGAATGGCGGCGTGCGTATCAAGAAGGAACAGGGTAGGGCGAACAAGACAGCCATTGTGGATGGACAGGGTAACAGCACGGAGCTTGGGAAATACGCAGAGGACGAGGGGGGGCACATCATTGGCAAGCAGTTCGGAGGCCCCCCTGAGAAGATCAACTACGTCCCACAGCCAAGTCGTCAGAATGGCTCGGTAGACAAAAATAAGCACAAGCCTTTGAGGATGCCTGGTCCCGAAGGCCACCCCGAGGATGTGGGGTGGTCTCGCAATTGGTATGAGTTCGAGAAAAATCTAAGGCTGTACGTGGGCACGCCGGGGACGACAGTCCGCTTCCGCGTCGAGCCTCGTTACGGGACAGATTCGACGAGTCGGCCCAATGATCTTCGTGTCGAGGCGACAGTCATCGAACCGAATGGCGAGCGTTCGCAGGGTAAATGGGTCTTCGACAACTGACGGAGGTTTCCGCAGGTGGAGGTTTTTCTGCCGGGCCTCACCGCCCGGTCGCCGCCACCTCGCTCCACAGGCTGTCGCCCTCGAGCACCGCACCCAGCGGTGCTCGCCGCTCGGCCACGCGCAGCAGCACGGCGGCGAGCTGGTCCAGGTGAATCGGACGCAGCCCGCGCAGCGGCTTCAGCTTCGCCAGCGTGCGCAGAATCGCGGGCGGGTGGTGGTACTCGCCCTCGAACGCGGGCGGACGCACCACCGTCCACGCAATGCCGCTCTCGCGCACCAGCCGCTCGGCCTCGGCCTTCGCCTTCAGATACGCGCCCACCGGCCGGCCCGCGCCCACCGAGCTCAGCAACACGATGTGGTCCACGCCCACGCGCCGGGCCGCCTCCACCAGGTGCCGCGTCGTCCCGATGTCGCTCGTCTCGTACGTGTCCCCGGACCCGAAGCGCTTGCGCATCGTCCCGATGAGCTGGAGCACCGTCGTGCTCCCCTTCATCGCCTCCGCCAGCTCGTCCCCACGCGCCAGCTCCACCAACGCCTTGCGCGGCCAGCTCCGCGCCGGCTCCGTCTCCGCGCTCTTCGGACGCACGTGCGCGATCAACGGCACGTTCCGCTCCAGCGCCTGCTTCACCACGTTGCGCCCCGTGGCCCCCGTGGCTCCAGCGACGAACAGAAGACGGGAGGGCTCGGTCATGGCGCACGGACTCCGACAGGCAAGAGGAGTCCGCTCTTCAGCACACCACTCCGGTCCTGCCCAGCCCCACGGCGCTCCACCGTGCTCAGCGAGACACCTGCCCCGTGTCCCCCACCTCGCGCGCGTGTGACAGGTCCTCCAGGAAGAACGCCTCCATCTGCCTCGCCGCGTCCAGGTCCTCCAGCACGAGCGAGCCCTCCTCCAGGATGTTGAACGACAGCGGGTCGTAGTTGATGGACCCCACCAACACCAACCGGTCATCCACCAACATCGTCTTCGCGTGCATCATCGACGGCTGGTACTCCCAGACGCGCACCCCCGCCTTCAACAGCGAGTCGTACGTCGCCCGCTGCGCCACCGTGACGAACTTCTGGTCGTTGAAGTCCCCTGGCGCCAGCACCCGCACGTCCACGCCCGCGCGCGCCCGCTCTTGCAAGAGCTCCGACAGCGGCCCGTTCGGCGTGAAGTACGACTGGGCAATCCACAGCCGCTTCGTCGCCGCGCGCACCAGCAGCTGCGTCAGCCGCTCCGCCCGCGTCACCTCCGGGTTCGCCGTGCTCCCCACGAAGGCAGCCCAGCCCTCGCCCGCGCCGTCCAGCCCCGGCACCGGCATGGCCAGCGTGGGGAAGTCCTCGGGCGGCAACAGCTCCCCCGTCGTCTCCTGCCAGTTCTCCGCGAACGCCTGCTGCATCTGCTCCACCACCGGGCCCGTCACGCGCGCGTTCGTGTCGCGATACTCGCGCTCACTCAGGCCGTTGCCCAGCCACTCGTCCTGGATGGCCAGGCCGCCCGTGACACCCACGCGCCCGTCGACCACCAGCACCTTGCGGTGGTTGCGCGCCAGGTTCTCGTCCGCGGGCAGCGGGCGGAACAGGTGCGCCCGACACCCCGCCGCCTCCAGCTTCGGCTTCACCTCCGCCTCGAACCCCGCGCTGCCGAACGGGTCCACCATCACCCGACAGGCCACCCCCGCGCGGGCGCGCTCGGTCATCGCCTCCACCATCCGGTCCGACGCCCGCCCCGGCCGCCAGATGAACATCACCAGGTTCATGGAGACCTTCGCCCGGCGAACCTCCTCCACCATGACGTCGAACACGTCCCCGTTGTTCGTCCACGTCAGGTGGTTGCCCGGCGCCATGCGCACGCCCACCGTCTGGTAGAGCGCCACCGCGAAGTCCGGCCCGCGCGAGCCCACCTCGCCCTTGAGCTGGAACACGCGCGGCCGCTCCTTCGTGCACGCGACGGGACACCCCGTCACGGCCACCGCCGCCACCACCAGCCACGCCATCCACCACCGCATGCCCCTCCCAGCTAGGCACTCGCGGCCCCCGCTTCACCTCCAGGGACGAGACAAATGTTCACCGGAGGATGTCTCGACCCACCCAGGACATCGGCAACCTGTCGGATGCGGCGCGCGCTGTCGGCTGGCTAGCATGGCGCCCGCCTTGGACACCCGCGAGCCGCTCGTCTTCCCCCAGAGCTTCGAAGGACTCATCCGCGCGCTGGGAGACCAGCTCGACGAGCGCTGCGTCGGACGGCTCAAGCAGGTGGGCGTCGACACCCAGGGGAAGCTGGCCCCCGCCTATCCCCTGGAGGTGTGGCTGGGCGCGCTCAAGGTCGCCGCCGACACGCTCGCCCCCCAGCTTCCGCTGGAAGAGGGCGCCGCCGTCGTGGGCCGCCGCTTCGTGGAGGGCTTCAGCGGGACGCTCATCGGCGGCGCGCTGCTCACCACCGTGCGCCTGTTGGGCCCTGAACGCATGCTGGCGCGCATGACGCGCAACCTGCGCACGGGCACCAACTACCTGGAGGCCACGCTGGAGCCCCGGGGGCCCGCGCACTACGCGCTCACCTGTCGCCCCGTGGTGGTGGCGGGCTTCTACGTGGGCCTGTTCCTGGCGGGCCTGGAGGCCAGCGGCGCTCGCCACCCCTCCGTGCAGGTTGTCCGTCGGCAGGGCGAGGAAGCGGTGTACGACATCGCCTGGAGCTGAGCGTCCCCCGCCGGGGCGTGATAGGGGAGCGGCGTCCATGTCCACGACGCCCTCTTCGTCCTCCGCCCGGTTCTCCGACACCCAGGTCCAGCTCTCCACCACGCTGCGCGCCCTGGCGGCGCGGCTGCCCGAGTCGCTCACCGTGCGTGAGCTGATGCAGGCGTGCGGCGAGCAGGGCCTCTTGCTCTTCTGCTGCATCCTGACCTTCCCCTTCCTGCTGCCCGTGTCCATCCCGGGCGTCTCCACCGTGTTCGGCGCGCTCATCGTGCTCATCGGCGTGGGCGTGACGCTCAACCGGGTGCCCTGGCTGCCGCGCAAGCTGCAGGAGAAGATGCTGTCGCGCGCGTCGCTGCAGCCCGCGCTGGAGAAGGGCGCGGACGTGTTCACCAAGGTGGACCGGCTGAGCAAGCCGCGCCTGCTCGCGCTCACCCACGGCGCCAGCACCAACCGCTTCAACGGGTTCATGCTCTTCGTCGCCGGCGTGCTGCTGATGATGCCCTTCGGCTTCGTGCCCTTCAGCAACACCCTGCCCGCGCTGGCCGCGCTGTTCTTCGCCATCGGCATCCTGCAGCGCGACGGCTACGCCATCCTGCTGGGCCACGGCATGACGCTGGGGACCATCGTCTACTTCGGCGCGCTCATCTTCGGCGCCGTCCAGGGCGGCCGCAGCCTGGCCAGCCTCATGGGCGGCTGATACTCCCGGTGGGTGGGCCTCCTGCCCCAGGGGGCAACGGGAAGTCCGGAGGATGCCGGGTGTGTAACAACCCGTGTATCACTGTAAGGAAACCAACCCCCCGGATTCCCTGAAACTTCGTTATCATCGCCGGCGGGCGGCCCCCCGCACATGCGTTCCATCCCACTCGATGCGCCACAGCCTCGTTCCGAGGAACCCGCGCGCCTGTCCGGCGACGGCGAGGTCGTGGGCGGCCGCTACCGCATCATGGAGTTCCTGGGGCGGGGCGGCGCGGGCACGGTGTGGCGCGCGCAGGACCTGCTGACAGGCCCGGTCGCCATCAAGCGGCTGCACAAGACGGTGGAGGACCTGGTGCGGTTGCCGCTGGGGGAGAACACCCCGTCCTCGGCGGCGCGGCACGAGCTGGCGCTGTCGTTGGCGCACGAGTTCCAGACGCTCGCCTCGGTGCGCCACCCCCAGGTCATCAGCGTGCTGGACTACGGCTTCGACGCCGAGAACCGGCCGTACCTGGCCATGGACCTGCTGGAGGACGCGCGGCACCTGGTGAAGGCCGGCAGCCACCAGCCGCTCGACGTGCAGGTGGACCTCTTGGTGCAGACGCTCCAGGCGCTCGCGTACCTGCACCGCCGGGGCATCATCCACAGGGATTTGAAGCCCGCCAACGTGCTGGTGGCGCGCGGCCAGGTGAAGGTGCTCGACTTCGGGCTGGCGGTGGGGCGCGAGCAGGTGCACCGCGCGCAGCCGGGCGGCACGCCGGGCTACCTGGCGCCGGAGCTGTTCGAGGACCAGCCGCCCTCGGAGGTGACGGACCTCTTCAGCGTGGGCGCCATGGCGTGCCAGATGATTTTCGGGCGGCTGCCCTTCGACGGGAAGGCGCCGCCCGCGCCCGCGGACTTCCCCGACGCGCTGCACGCGGTGCTCGAGCGCATGGTGTCGAAGGACGCGCGCAAGCGGCCGCGGAGCGCGGACGAGGTGATTGCCCAGCTGTGCGCCGCGACGCGCCGGCCGCTGCCCGCCGAGTCCGTCACCACACGCGAGAGCTTCCTGCAGGCCGCGCGCTACGTGGGCCGCGCGCGCGAGCTGTCGCTCCTGTCGTCCGTGCTGGACGCGGCGCTGCTGGGGCGCGGGGGCGGGCTCCTGGTGGGCGGGGAGAGCGGGGTGGGCAAGTCGCGCCTGCTCGACGAGCTGCGGCCCCTGGCGCTGGTGCGCGGCGCGGTGGTGCTGCGCGGCCAGGCGGTGGCGGCGGGCGGCAGTCCGTATCAGGAGTGGCGGCCGGTGCTGCGGTGGCTGTCCATCCTCACTCCGCTGGATGACCGCGAGGCGAGCGTCCTCAAGCCGCTGGTGCCGGATTTGGAGGCGGTGCTGGGGCGGCCGGTGCCGGACCCGGCGGACCTGGGCGCGGAGATGGCGCAGGCGCGCCTGCTGCAAGTGGTGGAGGACATCTTCTCCCGGCTGACGCAGCCCACGGTGGTGCTCCTGGAGGACCTGCACTGGGCCCACGGCGAGTCGCTGCTGCTGTTGTCCCGGCTGGCGGGGCGCGCCACCGGGTTGCCGTTGCTGTTGTTGGGCAGCTTCCGCGACGACGAGGCCCCGGGCCTGCCCGCGCAGCTGCCGGCGCTGGACGTGCTGCGCCTGCCGCGGCTGGACGCGGGGGAGATCGCGGTCCTCAGCGAGTCGATGATTGGCCCGGCCGGCGCGCGGCCGCACCTGGTGGAGCTCTTGCGCCGCGAGACGGAGGGCAACCCGTTCTTCCTGGTCGAGGTGGCGCGGGCGCTGGCGGAGGAGGCGGGCGGGCTGGACCGGCTGGGCGACATGCCGCTGCCCGAGCGCGTCTTCGCCGGTGGCGTGCGACGGCTGGTGCGTCGTCGGCTGGAGAAGGTGTCGGCCAGCTCGCGGGACCTGCTGCGCGTGGCGGCCATCGTCGGACGGCAGGTGGACGTGACGCTGCTCGAGCACGCGGCGCCCGGCGTGGACGTGGAGCGGTGGCTGTCCTACTGCGCGGGGGCGGCGGTGCTGGACGTGGCGGACGGGCACTGGAGATTCGCGCACGACAAGCTGCGTGAGGGCGTGCTGGAGGAGCTGGCCGCCGCGGAGCGGCCCCTGTTGCACCGCCGCGTCGCGGAGGCGATGGAGGCGGCGTACGGCGAGAACTCCGCGCGCACGGCGGCGCTCTGCTACCACTGGGGCGAGGCGGGCGACTTCGCGCGCGAGGTCGAGTACGCGCAGAGGGCCGGCGAGGAGGCCCTGCGGGTGGGCGCGTGCCGGGAGGCGCTGCCGTTCCTCTCGCGCGCGCTGGAGCGGGTGTCCCCGAAGGACGCGCTGCGGCTGGGCCACCTGGAGGCGCTGCTCGCCGAGGCGCGCTTCCAGCTGGGAGAGCTGGAGGCGTTCCGCGGCCACGCGGAGCGGGCGCTCAGGCACTTCGGCTGGCCGGTGCCGACGACGCGCGTGGGCTGGGCGGTGGGCACGCTGATGCAGATGGGGGTGCGGCTGGTGCAGAGCGCCCGGCCGGACGCGCAGGGCGTGGAGTCCGAGGAGCGGCGGCGGGTGCGGCGCGTGGCGGGGCGGCTGCTCATGCGGCTCACCGACGCGTTCATCTACGGGCAGGAGGCGCTGCCGGTGCTCTGGTCGGGCCTGCGCATGCTGAACCTGTGCGAGCCGGCGGGTGCGTCCCCGGAGCTGGCGCGCGGCTACACCAACATGGCGGTGGTGGCGGGCGCGGTGCCGGTGCGGCCGGTGGCCGAGGCGTGGGTGGGCCGCGCGCGCGAAGTGGCCGAGCGCGTGGGCAGCCCCGCGGACCTGGCCTACGTGCTGTGCCGCAACGCCGTGTACGCGACGTACATCGCGCGGTGGGCGGAGGTGGAGGCGTGGCTGGAGCGCGCCACGGGCATCGTCGACTCGGTGGGGGACTTGCGCCTGGCGGAGGAGTGCCGCGCGCTCTACACCGTGGTGGGGTGCTACCAGGGCAAGTTCCAGCGCGGGCTGCCGCTGATGGACTGGCTGGAGAACTCGGCGCGTCGGCGCGGGGCGCTCCAGACGCAGCACTGGGCGCTGCACTACCAGGCCCACATCCACCTGCGCCTGGGTGACCACCTGAAGGCCCGCGCGGCGCTGGAGCAGACGGTGGTGTGGACGGAGGCGCAGGGCGGCCTCACGGACCGCATCATCCTGGACGGCACGCTGGCGCTGGTGCGGCTGCGCGAGGGTGACGTGGCGGGCGCGCGCGCGGCGGCGGAGAAGGCGCTCGCCAAGCTCACCGCGGGCAAGTCGGTGGCGCACTTCGTCTACTTCGGCGTCACCGCGGTGGCGGAGGTGCTGCTCACGCTGTGGGAGCGCGACGGCGGCAAGGACACGTCCCTGGTGCAGGGCGCTCGCGAGGCGTGCCGCGCGGTGGAGGGCTTCGCCCGGGTGTTCTCCTTCGCCGAGCCCGCGGCGAAGCTGTGGCGCGGCTGTGAGGCGTGGCTGTCTGGCGATGCTCCGCGCGCCCACGCCGCGTGGCGCGACTGTGTGGCATTGGCCATGGCGAAGGGCACGTCGTACGAGGAGGCGCGCGCGACTGGAGCTGGCGCGACACCTTCCCTCGGAGGACCCGTCGCGTGGGCCCCACCTGACACGGGCACTGGAGCGCTTCGAACAGATGGGCACGCGGGACGACGTGGCGCGGGCGAAGGTGTTACGAGGCTCGGGTGTCTAGTGGATTGAAGGCAGGGGACGTCCCGCTGGTGACGTGTCCGGACTGCGGCGGGACGCTGGTGTTCCACGGCCAGGAGGAGGAAGGGCGCCTGGCGTGGGGCTGGCTGCGCTGCGGTGGCTGCGGCGAGCCGTGGCCGGTGAAGCGGGGCCTGGCGCGGCTGTATCGCGAGGACGCGGTGCGCGGCACGGACCGGCTGATGCGCGTCATCTACGACGGGCTGCCCGCGCTGCATGACCCGCTGACCACGGTGCTCACGCCGCTCCTCCAGTCGGTCTCCGAGTCGAAGATGCGCGCGGGCTACCTCCGGCGGCTGGAATTGGGCGCGCTCGCGCCGCACGCGGACGGGACGCCGCTGCGCATCCTGGAGGTGGGCGTGGGCGCGGGGGCGAACCTGCCGCTCATCCGCCGCGAGCTCGTCACGGGCCAGGAGGTGGAGGTGTGGGGCGTGGACCTGAGCGAGGGGATGCTGGGCCGCTGCCAGCAGCGCCTGCGCAAGGGGAGCTACCCGGGCGTGCGACTCTTGATGGCGGACGGACACACGCTGCCGTTCCGCGCGGGCCTGTTCGACCGCGTGCTGAGCGTGGGCGGCATCGGCAACTACCGGGACCCGGCCGCGGGCCTGCGGGAGCTCGCCCGCGTGGCGAAGCCGGGCACGCCCGTGGTGGTGGTGGACGAGCAGATGGACGCGGGCCGCCGCCCCTCGCTCTTCCAGCGCGCCGCCTTCCGCGCGATGACGTTCTACACGCGCGACGCGCACTGCCCCCGGGAGCTGTTGCCCTCGCGCGCCGAGGACGTGCTCGAGGAGCAGGTGTCGCCGTTCTTCTACTGCCTGCGCTTCCGGATGCCCGAGCCCGTGGCCGTCACGGGTTGAGCACCAAATCCAGCAGCCGCAGCGTCATGCCTCCGCTGTAGTCGATGGTGGCGCCGTTGAACCAGCCCGCCTCGTCGCCCACGAGCACGCTGACGAAGTCCGCCACCTCCTCCACCGTGCACATGCGCCCCGCGGGGTTCATCCTCGCGTGGGCCTCCTCCAGCCGGGCCAGCGCCTCGGGTGAGTACACGTGCTTGAGCGCGGGCGTGAGCACCGTGCCGAACTTGAGCAGGTTCACCCGGTGGCCCTTGCCGCCCAGCTCCAGCGCCAGGTAGCGCACGTACATCTCCAGCGCCGCCTTCGACGCGCTGATGAGCCCCGTGTTCGACAGGTGCGTCTGGTCCAGGGAGTTCTGCAGGCCGAGCAGCCTGGCGCCCGGCGCCAGCATGTCCGCGGCCACCAGCGCCTGCGTCCAGTACACGAACGAGTGCGCCATCGTGTCGAACGTCCGGCGGATGCGCCGCGTGTGCAGCCGGTCCTCGCCCTCGGACAGGAAGCGCCCCACCGAGGCACCCGCAATCGAGTGGACGAAGAGCTTCACCGAGCGTGGCCCCGCCACCTCTCGCAGGGCCAGGACACCCGCCTCCGCCGCCTCGGGCGTGGACGCGTCCGCCTGCCACAGCCGCGCGCGCTGGCCGGCCTCCCGCACCTGCCGCTCCACCTGCGCCGCGTTGTCCGCGTAGCGCCCCCGGTGCACCCCGAAGACATCCAGCCCGGGCTTCTTCGCCACCGCGTGGGCAATCGCCGCGCCCGTGCCCGAGGAGACCCCCAGGATGAGCGCCCAACGTCGCCCCTGCGTATCGGGGGGCTCCCCTTCCGAGTCCTTCATCACACCGCTGCCTTCCCTGCCATTCGCGCGGGGCTCCGGCCGCGTGCCCGGTCCAACAGCGCCTGCACGGCGCCCGCCACTTCCCCGTGCGCCTCCAACATCGACACGCGGTCGCTCGCGTCGAAGCCCGGCGCCAGGTGACGCGTGAGCGGCTCGCCCACCCACTGCGTCATCTTCACGGGGAAGGGCAGCGACAAGGGCCACACGCCCGTCGCCCCCACCCCCAGCCACAACGGCAGCCGCGCGGGCATCCCCACGCGCCGCCCCAGCGCATGGCCATCGTTGAGCCCCAGGTACGCGTCATCCATGCCGCTGCCACCCACGGGGACGATGGGCAGCCGGTAGCGCACCGCCAACCGCAGATAGCCCAGCCGCTCGCCCCAGCTCACCCGGTAGCGGTGGCGGAAGCTGCGGCACCCCTCGCGCGTGCCACCCGGTTGCAGCAGCACATGCTCGCCCCTGGCCACCGCCTGGGCGAGCCGCGCGTCATCGCCGGTGACGAAGCCCAGCCCGTCCACCACGGCGCGCATGCCGGGGATGCGGTCGAACGCGCCGTGCGCCACGCCGTGCGGCAGGTAGCCCAGCCGCTCGTGCAGCGTCACCGTCAGCATGCACAGGTCCAACGCCAGGGGCCGCCCGTGGTAGCCGACGATGAGCTTCGCGCCGGGTTGGAGCAGCGGCTCCAGGTTCACCACCTCGTAGCGGTGGTAGCGCTGGAGGAGCTTGAAGAAGCCCAGCCACGTGGCGAGGGGCAGACCCCCGGCGCGTCTCATCCCCCCACCTGGTACAGCACCGCGCCGTGCGCGACGCCCGCGCCCACGCCCACCAGCAGCACGCGGTCCTTGGGCTTCAGCCGCTTCGTGCGCCACAGCACGTCCAGGCACGTGGGCAGGGACGCCGAGCCCACGCTGCCCAAGCTGTCCACCACGCGCACGCTGCGGCCCGCCTCCACGCCCATCGCGTCCAGCACCGCGTCCAGCATCCGCCCGTTGGGCTGGTGCGTCAGCACCCACTCCACGTCGCGCAGGGCCACCTTCGCCCCGTCGAGCACCTCGCGCGTCGCGCGCACGAGCGCGTCCAGCGCCACCCGCGTCATCTCCTTGCTGGGCGTGAGAAAGCGCATCCGCTCCAGCCGGCCCGTCGCATGCGGGTTCTCCAACACCACGTCCGTGGGCAGCGAGCCGTCGTTGCCCAGCGCCACGCCCAGCACGCCCTCGCCCGGGCGCCCCGTCCCCAGCACCGCCGCCGCCGCCGCGTCCCCCAGCACCAGGTAGGGCCTGGGGTCCTCCGGCGTGGTGGTGCGCGACAAGAGCTCCACCGAGACGATGCCCACCGGCCCCAGCCCCGTCGCCACCGAGCGGGCCGCCAGGTCGAACGCGCTCAAGAAGCCCATGCACGCGTTGCTCAGGTCCATCGCGTCGCAGCTGCCCGACAGCCCCAGCGCCGCGGCCACCCGGTTCGCCGTGGCCGGCGTGGTGACGTCTCCGCCCATGGAGCTGACGCAGAAGATGCGCTTGAGGAGGCGCGCCTCCAGCCCCGCCGCGTCCAGCGCGCCCTTCAGCGCCCGCGCCGCCACGTCCGCGGCCTTCGTGCCCGGCGGCGCGAAGTGACGCGTGTGGATGCCCGTCTTGCGCGTCACCTCGTCCACATCCCGCCCCACGCGCGCGCACAGCTCGGCCGTCGTCACGGCGGGGCCCGGTCTCAGGCTCGCCGTGCCCAGGATTCTCACGGGAATCATGCGGCCTGCTGGCCTCCGCGGTGACGGCCGTTCGGGCCACAGTGCGCGCGCATCTCCTCCCAGTGCGCCTTCAGCTCGGTGAGTCTCTCCGCCAGGGCCTCGTCCGTGGCGGCGCGCTCCAGGATGTCTCGCGCCTTGGTGAACTCCATCGCCGTCCTCAGCGGAGTGTCCGCTGACTGGATGTCGTAACTCACGTCCGCCATCAAGCTCTCCGCGTCGCCGCTGCGATGCAACAGCAACACACCGCTGGCGACCAGGTCCAGCGCCCTTGATACAGGATTGAGGTTCGCCAGGAAGCGTCCCGCTCGGGATTGCGGCATCCACGCCGGCTCGCGCACGCCGAAGGGGAAGATGTTGCTGGAGAACACCAGGTCCGCTCCCGCACTCACCAGGACATTTGCGGGCACCATGCTGGTGAAGGCCCCGTCCACATAGCGTGCGGGAGGCACCACCGTGGGCGCCCACATCCCGGGCGCCGAGCCGCTCGCGCGCACCGCCTGTGCCACGTGGCCCCGCTCCAGCGCCATGCACTCGCCGCGCGTCAGGTCCGTGGCCACGGGCAGGAAGTGGATGGGCAGCTCCTCCAGCCCCACGTCGCCCAAATCGTGGGCCACCAGGTGCTCCAGCGAGTACGTGGTGATGACGGCCGCCATCGCCGCCAGCGACAGCCGACGGCTCATGGCCTGCTCCTCCAGGCGTCGCAGGCCCGACAGGCCACTGTGTCCATCCAGCGCCGTGCCACAGAAGTACGCTCCCACCAACGAGCCCATGCTCGAGCTGCTGACGAAGTCCACCGGCACGCGGTGCTCCACCAGCCAGCGCAAGATATGCACGTGGTAGAAGCCCCACACGCCGCCGCCGCTGAGCGCCAGCCCCACGCGCCGGTGGGTGATGGCTCGGGCCCAGCGCGACAGCGCGTCCCGCTCCGCGCAGCCCAGCCGCAGGTCCGCGAGCGGACGGTCGTCCACCTCCAGCACCTCCAGTCGCCTCACGTCCAGCCTCAGCCGGCACGGCTGCAAGACATGCGTGCCCGCGCCGGGCCTGTCCTGGGGTCGCCCCTCCAGCGCGTGACTCCGGGGCGGACGCAGGGGGTCGATGAGCACGGTGGGCAGCACCCGGCCTTTCGCCAGGCGGAACTCGCGCGTGGGCTCGTGGCGCGGCACCAGGGCCACGTGCTTGTCCACCAGGGGGGCGCCCTCCGTCACCTGGCACCCGTCGAGGAACACGTAGTGCAGGTCGCCCTCCCGGGAGAGCTCGCGCAGGCGCTCCAGGCCCAGCCGTCCCGGGGCGCCGCGCTGGGGGGCGGGCACCGTGACGCGCAGCACGCCGTCCGCGCCCTTCACCGGGGCGGGCTCGCATGCGCCCGGCTCCCCGGTGCGCACGAGCAGCACCCGGTCCTTGAAGTCGTGGGTGATGACCTTGGCCACCAACTCGATGAGCCGCGACAGCGGCGCGCCCGTCACCTCGTTGGAGAAGGTGACGACCTCCACGTGGGGCAGCGGGTCCGGCTGCCGGGGTGGCTCGGCATGTGCCAACAAGCGCTTGAGGTCCTGTCTCAGGCCCGCGCGCGCGTGGACGAGCGCCCACACCGCGTCCCTGGGGAAGAACAGGCCCTTGCAGGCGGTGGCCGCGCGCGCGGTGACGGAGTAGTGGCCGCCCATCAACGCCTCGAACCCCAGCGGCGTGCCGGGGCCGAGCGTCAACAGGAGCTCACCGTCGCGGTGCGCCTCCAGCTCCCCCTCCAGCAGCAGGAAGAAGCCGTGGGCCTCCTGGCCCTCCTCGCACAGCACCGTGTCCTGGGCCCAGGCGACGTCCCAGGCCAGGTCGAGCAGCTGCAGGAGGACGGTGTTGCTGGTGTGGCGCAGCGCGGGAGCGCGCTTGAGCGCATACAGCCGACGACGCTGGACGTCGAGGGGCATGGAGCGGGCCATGAATCGACGGAGGATAGCGAACCCTCCGGCGTGGGATATTGGGTCGTATCAGCCCCGCCACTGGCGTCAGGCCGGTTGCGGTCGGGGCGGCTCGGAAGGCGGCGGTGTGCCTCCGCCCGGAGGCCGTGCGTGCTCGTGGCGCTTGAGCAGCCGTGAGCGCGCGGACTCCACCACCGCGTACAGCACGGGGATGAAGATGAGGTTGACGAACGTGGACAGCAACATGCCGCCGAACACGGTGGTGCCCAGCGACTTGCGCGCCGCCGCGCCCGCGCCCGACGCGAGCACCAGCGGCACCACGCCCATCAGGAACGCGAAGGACGTCATCAGGATGGGCCGCAGGCGCGTGCGCGCCGACTCAATCGCGGAGTCCACCACGCTGTGGCCCTCGTGGCGCAGCTGCTCGGCGAACTCGACGATGAGGATGGCGTTCTTGCTCGCCAGGCCCACGAGCATGACGAGCCCCACCTGGCAGAACACGTCGTTCTGCAGGCCGCGCGCGTTCTGGAACGCGAGCGCCCCCAGCATGGCCACCGGCACGCCCAAGAGGATGACGAAGGGCAAAGCGAAGCTCTCGTACTGCGCGGAGAGCACCAGGAACACGAAGACGATGCCCAGCCCGAAGATGAGCAGCACGCGCCCGCCCGCCTCCTTCTGCTCCAGGGACAGGCCCGTCCACTCGAAGGTGTAGCCCTCTGGCAGCACGTCGCGCGCCGCGGCCTCCATGGCCTCCAGCGCCTGGCCGCTGCTGGCGCCCGGGGCCGCCTGGCCGTTGATTTCGGCGGCGCGGTACAGGTTGTAGTGCTGGATGTTCTGCGCGCTGGTGATGGGTTGGATGCGCACCAGGGACTCGAGCGGCACCATGTCGCCTGTGGCCGAACGGACGTACAGCGCGCCGATGTCCTTGGGCTCGTTGCGGAAGGGCATGGCCGCCTGCACGTACACCCGGTACACGCGGCTGGCGAAGGTGAAGTCGTTGACGTACTGGCTGCCCAGGTACACCTGCAACGTGGCGAACAACGCGTCCAGCGGCACGCCCAGGGACAGCGCCTTCTCGCGGTCCACCTGGATGTCGAGCAGCGGCGTGTTGGCGGTGAAGGAGGAGAACACGCCGCGCAGGATGGAGGCCTGGTTGGCCTTGCCCACCAGCTTCTCCGTGGTGCTGGCCAGGTCCGACAACGAGCGGCCACCCTGCTGGTCCTCGAGCACGAACTCGAAGCCGCCCACGCTGCCCACGCCGCGGATGGCCGGCGGCTGGAAGGGCAGCACGCGCGCCCCGCCGATGCCGAGCAGCGGCCCGCGCAGCCGCTCCACGAGCCCCGCCACGCTCTCCTCCTGCTTCTTGCGCTCGTCCCACGGGCGCAGGTTGATGAAGAGGGTGCCGTAGTTGGCGCCGGTGCCCAGCAGCGAGAAGCCGCCCACGGTGAAGGTGCCCGTCACCTCCGGCTGCTTGCGGATGATGTCTTCTGTCTGCAGCAGCACCCGCCGCGTGTAGTCCAGCGAGGTGCCCTCCGGGCCCTGCACCGCGACGATGAGGTAGCCCTGGTCCTCGTCCGGGATGAAGCCCGAGGGCGTGGCGCGGTACACCCACGCGGTGCCCAGCAGGCACAGGGCGAAGACGATGATGACCGGCCACTTCCACGGGCCGATGAGCTTGTGGAGCAGCCGCCCGTAGCCGTCGCGGAAGCGGTCCAGGCCCTGGTCGAACTTGCGGAAGAACAGCCACTTCTGGCCCTCGTGCGGACGCAGCAACCGGGCGCACAGCGCGGGCGACAGCGTGAGCGCCACCAGCGCGGAGAGGCTGATGGAGAAGGCGAGGGTGAGCGCGAACTGGCGGTAGATGGCGCCGGTGGTGCCGGGGAAGAAGGACACCGGGACGAACACCGCGGAGAGCACCAGGGCGATGGCCACCACGGCGCCGGCCACCTGGCGCATGCCCCGCTCGGTGGCCTCGCGCGGGCTGAAGCCCTCCTCCATGGTGCGCTCCACGTTCTCGATGACGACGATGGCGTCGTCCACCACGAGGCCCGTGGCCAGCGTGAGGCCGAACAGGGTGAGCGTGTTGAGCGAGAAGCCGAAGGCGCTGACGAACATGAACGTGCCGATGAGCGACACCGGCAGCGTGGTGGCCACCACCAGCACGCTCCTCCAGCCGTGCAGGAAGATGAAGATGACCAGCACGACCAGGAGCACCGCCTCGCCCAGCGTGACGAGCACCTCCTCAATCGACGCCTCCACCGCCGCGGTGGTGTCGAACGCCGTCGCGTACTCCATGCCCGGCGGGAAGTTGCGCTTGAGCCGCTGCAGCTCCTGGACGACGCCGTCGCGCACCTCCAGCGCGTTGGAGCCCGGCAGCTGGAAGATGCCCAGGCCCACGGCCTCCTGGCCGTTGAAGCGCAAGAGCTGCGCGTAGTTCTCCGCGCCCAGCTCCACGCGGCCCACGTCCCGCACCCGCACCAGCGAGCCGTCCTGGCCCCGCTGCACCACGATGGCGCCGAACTGCTCCGCGGTGGCGAGCTGCCCCTGCACGCGCAGGGTGAACTGGTAGTTCTGTCCCGGCGGCGCGGGCTCCTGGCCCACTTGTCCGGCGCCCACCTGCACGTTCTGCGCGCTCAGCGCGGCGACGACGTCGGAGGCTCCCAGCTTGCGCCGCGCCAGCTCCGTGGGGTCCAGCCACAGGCGCATGGCGAAGCGCCGCTCGCCGAAGATGCGCACGTCGCCCACGCCCTTCACGCGAAGAATCGCGTCGCGGATGTACACGTCCGCGTAGTTGCTCAGGAAGCCGGTGTCGTAGCGGTTCTGCGCGTCGAACAGGCCGAAGGCCATGAGCAGCTGCGTCTGCGCCTTGTTGACGGTGATTCCCAGCGCGTTGACGGCCGCCGGCAATTGCGGCGACGCGGTGGAGACGCGGTTCTGCACGTCCACCGCGGCGATGTCCAAATCACGGTCCTGCTCGAAGGTGACGGTGATGCTGCTCTGCCCGGTGTTGCTGCTGGTGGAGGAGATGTAGCGCATCCCCTGCACGCCGTTGAGCTGGCGCTCGAGCACCGTGGTGACGGCGCTCTCCACCGTCTCCGCGGACGCGCCGATGTAGTTGGCCGTCACCTGGACCTCGGGCAACGACAGGTCCGGGTACTGTTCAATCGGCAGGCCGGGGATGGTGATGGCCCCGACGAGCGTGATGAGGATGGACAGCACGCTGGCGAAGATGGGCCTTCGGATGAAGAAGTCGGTGAACATGCCGTGCCCTCACTGCCCCGCGTCGGAGGCGCCGCCCACACCCTGGCCCTCGGGCTTCGCGGGCATGGGCTTGATGGGCTGGCCATCCCTCAACAGCTGCAGGCTGCTCACCACCACCTGCGTGCCCCCGTCCAAGCCTCCCGTCACCTCGTAGTCGTTGCCCGTCACGTCGCCCACCTCCAGCGGCGTGCGCCTGGCCACCGTGCCGCCGTCGGCGGACGCCACCACGTACACGAAGGACTGGCTGCTGATTTGCGTCACCGCCACCGTGGGCACGGTGAGTGCCTCGCGCGCCGCGTACACCAGCCGCGCGCGCACCAGCTCTCCGGCGCGCAGCCCCACGGTGTTGTCGAACGCGGCCTTCACCTCCACCAGCTGCGTCGTCGCGCTGGGCGTGGGCGCCACGAAGAACACGGGCGCGGACACCCGCACGTTCCCCTTCTCGTCCAGCACCTCCACCGGCGTCTTGCCCACCCGGACGACGCGCGCCCGGTCCACCGGCACCTGGACGGAGACCTCCAGCGCCTTGCTCTGGTCCAGCGACGTGAGCTGCGATTGAGGCGTGACGTAGTCCCCCACCTTCACCGGGATGTCGCCCACCACGCCCGCGAAGGGCGCGCTCACCTCGTAGAAGCCGAGCTGCACCTGCTGCGACTGGATTTGCGCTTCAATCGCCCGCGCGCTCGCCTCCGCCTGCTGCGCCTGCGCCACCGCCTGCTCGTAGTCCTGGCGGCTCTGCAGCCCTTCCTTGAGGAGCTGCCCGCTGCGCTCGCGGGTGCGCCGGGCGAACTCGCGCTGGGCCAGCGCGGAGGCCTTCTGCGCCTGGGTGGCGCGCAGCCCCGCCTGCTCCCGGCGCGGGTCGACGACGAGCAGCACCTCTCCCGACTGCACGCGCGCGCCGGGCCTCACCGGTATCGCCTGCACGTAGCCGGCGACCTGGGGATACACGCTGATGCTGCTGCGCGAGATGAGCGTGCCCACGTACTCGGCGGCGTCCTGCACCTCGTTGGGGGAGAGCGCCTGCACCTGCACGGGCATCACCGCGCCCGCGGCGGCCTGTCCCGCCTGCGGCCCGTCTTCCTTGCCCGAGCCCTTGCACCCCGAGAGCGTCAGCAGCATCGCGCCCGCCGCGCCCCATGTCCTCACCAGTCGCATGCCGCCTCCGCCAGGAACGCCTCGACGCGCGCCTGCTCCAACTCGAACTCGCGCACCACCAGGGCCAGCTCGGCCTGCCGCAGCGCCGCCGCCGTCTGGATGAGCTCCAGGCTGGTGCCGGTGCCCACCTCGAAGCTGCGCCGGGTGAGCCGGTCATTCTCCTCGGCGAGCCGCTGCTCCTGCGACGAGATGTCCCGCGATGCCTGGGTGACCTCCACGCCGCGCCGCGCCCTGGCCACCTCCACCGTGACGGAGCGCTCCAGCTCCACCACCTGCTGGCGCGCCACCTCCGCCTCCGCGCGGGACTGCCTCAGCCGCCCCTCTCGCGCGCCGCCGTCCCAGAAGGGGAGCAGCAGGCTGGCGCCGAGGTTCCAGATGGGGACGTTCACCACGTCGTCCTCCACCGTGAGCGCAATCGTCGTGCTCGTCAGCGAGAGCGTCGGCGCGTACTGCGCCTTCACCGCGCTCACCTGCCGCTCGGCCACGGTGCGCCGCGAGCGCGCCGCCGCCAGGTCCGAGCGTCCGTCCACGGCCTCCAACTGGCGACAGTCCTTCCTCGCGCCGCGCAGCAGGTCCTCCACGCTCACGCCCTTGGCCAACCCCACCGCCTGGGGCATCCCCAGCGCCAGGCCGAGCCCCTCGCGCGCTTGTCTCAGGTTCTCGTCCCCGGTGACGACCAGGGCCCGCGCCGCCTCGGCGTCCTGCTGCACGCGCACCACGTCCAGCCGCGTGCCGGCGCCCAGGTCCAACCGGCGCTCGGCCAGGGCCAGCCGCTCCAGCGCGGTGCGCAGGTTGACGCGGTTGACCTCGGCCAGCCGCTCCTGCGCGGCCACCTGCACCAGCGCGCGAGCCAGCGCTCCGCTGAGCTGACGCCGGGTCTCCGCCAGGGACAGCGTCGCGGCGCGCTGGGCCTCGCGGGCGACGCGGCGCGCGCCGATGGCCTGCAAATCGAACAGCGGCACGGACGCGGAGAGGAAGCCCACGACGGGCGGCTGGGTGGGCCGGATGCCATCACCGTCGCCGGTGCCTCCGCCGACACCGCCGCCGATGCCACCTCCGACACCGCCCCCCGCGCCGCCGCCGATGAACGTCGTCGCGTCCGGGTCCAGCACGTTGTACTGCACGCCCACGGTGCCGGTGACGGTGGGCAAGAGCCCCGCCAGCGCGATGCGCGCCTGCCCCGCGGCGGACTCCACCTGGGCCAGCGCCGTCCTCAAGTCCGTGGAGCGCTGCCGCACCAGCTCCAGCGCCTCGTCCCAGGACTTCATCTGGATGGGCGCGGGCGGTATCGGCGTCAGCAGCGGGTCCGACACCTCGGGTTGCGGAGGCTGGGGCGGGTCATCATTGGACGGCGCGGGCCGCGGCGTGCTCGGAGCCTGTGAGGGCGCTCCGGGGTTCTGGGCCGGCGTCTGTTGTCCCTGGGCGGACGGCGGCTTCGCGGGGCCCTGGACGGGCAGCACCTGGGGCACGCGCTGGCGCGGCTGCGTCCGCTGCCGCACGGCGGGGCGTGGCCGGGCCTGGGCGAGCAACACGCCCGGCTCGGAGCCAGGGTGCGAAAGCAGGAGGACGAGCAGCAGGGCGTTCATATCGGGTGCCCTGAGGTAGGGGAGGCACCCGATACCGGCCACGTACCATGGGGCGAGGCCCCTCCTGCCGGACAGAACCGGCGAGTGCCTGCTCAACAGTGGATGGAGCGGCGGGAGGCTTCGTCCGCGAGCGGTCCGAGCCTCAGCGCCCTTGTTGGAGCATGGACAGACGTTGCTTCGCCGCGCGGCTCTGCGGGTCGAAGCGCAGCGCTTCCTCCAGGCGCTCGCGGCCTCTCTCCACCTGTCCCTGCACGACATAGACATCGGCCAGACGGATGAGGGCGTCGGGGTTGTAGGGCTGCAGGTCCAACGCCTTCTCGAACTCGCGCACCGCGGTGGTCAGGTCCTTGCGGCGCACCGCGAGCTGCGCGAGCAACAGGTGCGGCTGCACCAGCCCGGACGTCTCGGGCTTCGAGGCCAGCGCCTCCACGGCCGACAGGCCACGCGCGTCACCAAAGCTCGCGAGCGTCACCGCCGCGGCCTGACGCACCCACAGGGACTCTGTCTGGAGCAACGCGGCCAGGTCCTCGCTGGCCTCGCGTGCGTTCGCGATGCTCAGCGCCTCGATGACGTCCGTGCGCATCTGGCTGTCCTGCGTGCTCTTCAGCGCGGCGCGCAGGGCGGGGATGGCCTCGCGCTTGTAGCGGCGCACCAGCACCTTCGCCGCCGCGCCGCGCAGGGACGGGGCTTCGTTCGCATCCGCGAGCGTGGCCTCCAGCGCGGGGCGACCCGTCTGGGCCGTCTTGTCGTCGAAGGCGTCCGCGAGCCGGATGCGCCGCTCCTGTCGCTTCGCGGAGGCCGGCCACAGCTTCGTCATCGCCTGGGCCATGGCCTCCGGCGTCTGTTTCGTGTGGCAGGTGTTGCACGCGTTGGGGATGGCGTGGCGCGTGGTGTTCTGGGGCGCGGGGACGTCCAGCGCGTGGTCCGCGAACTTGTCGAGCACGCCGGAGACGACGGGCGGCATGTGACAGGCCAGGCAGTCCTGTGCCTCGCGCGAGGTGTGGCGCGCGTGCTGGGCGGCCTGGGCGAAGAGGTCCGCGTGGCACTGCTGACAGGTGGCCGAGCCGACGGAGACCTTCGTCTGGGACTTGTCGGGGAGGTTCAGCTCGTTGGGGGCGTTGGGCTCGTGCGGCGCGGTGTGGCAGGTGAGGCAGGTGGCGCCGCCCTTGAGATGACACGCGGACTGGATGAGGGCCTGGTACTCGAAGCTGGAGGTGCTGGGGCGGCCGTCGGTGAAGTAGTCGCCGGAGCGCTCGCCGCCGAGGAAGAGGACGATGGGCTGATAGAAGTCCTCGTAGCGCTGGCCGGGCTGGTAGCGGTGTGTGGTGTCGAGGATGGGGAAGAGCGGGCGGCGCGGGCCATGGCACTGCGCGCACACGGCGAAGCCCAGGTCGTTGGACAGCTTCGACGGCTGGACGATGTCCTTGGGCTCCTGCGTGTCGGCGTGGCGCGCGCCCGGGCCGTGGCAGCTCTCGCACGCGACGCCCGCGTCGGTGAAGGCCGTGGTCCACGTGTGCTGCTCGCGGTCATAACGCGCGTCGAGTCCGGTGACGTGACAGTCCAGGCACGCGTGCTGCGCGCTGCGGCGGAAGTTGGTCCAGAAGAACGGATGCTCGGGCGTGAGCGCGCCCTGCTTGGTCTCCGAGTAGTCGACCCACTCGCCCTTGCCGGTGACGTGGTAGTAGACGGGCAGCACCTGCCAGCGGCCGTCGGTCATCACCGCGACGGGGTCCTGCATGCGCTTGCCGCCGATGACCCACTCCACGGGGAACTCGGCGAGCTGTCCGTCCGAGCCCTTGGTGCGCATGAAGTGGCGCTCGCCGTCGCGGCGCATCCACGCCTCGCTGGAGTCGCCCTTGAAGTGCGTGCGCTTCGCGTAGTCGCCCACCACGAACTTGCGCGTCCCCGGGGACAGCGCGCGCGAGTGCCAGTCCTTGCCCCACGCGGCGTGCTCGTCCTCGTGGCACTCGCCGCAGGACTCCGAGCCCGCGTAGACACCGCGCGCGGGATGCGCGTCCTTCACCGCGGCGGGCGTCGCGCTCGCCTGGACTGGAGGAGTGGGGGTGGCGGTGGGCGTCGCGGCCAAGGGCGCGGGAGCCGGGGGCGACGAGCCCGGTGCGCGCAGCGCGAGGGTGATTCCCGCGGCGGTGCCGAGCAGCGCGAGGAAGACGAGGACGAGCAGGACGGGACGGGCGGGGCGCATGGCGGGGCGGAGCCCTGAGCCTGCCCTTCGCGCCCTGTCATGACAAGCTGGGCTCCCGGGGATGGCGGGGCTTGTCCGCCCTCCTGGGTCGGGAGCTCGGACGGTGGATGGGCTGGCCGAACGGCGCTGTCAGCGGATTGCTCCTGCAGCCTGGCTGCCAGGTTTGTCTTCACGAGGGACGATGTTTGACTTCTCTCGGGGTGTTTGTTTCGTCCCGGGCAGGGTTGACCCTGGCTCACCACGAGGGGAGGCTCTGGGGCGATGCTCAAGCTCCAGTGGCTCCAGGTCCACCGTTTCCGCGCCGTGAAGCCCGGCACGCGGCTGTCGTTCAGCCCGTCCTTCAACGTGCTGCTGGGACGCAACGGCACGGGGAAGACGCTGCTGCTGGACCTGGTCGCCGCCGTGGCCAGCTCGGACTTCACCACGCTCGCATCAGAGCCGTTCGACCTGGAGTACGCGCTCGCCGCGGACACCGGCCACATCACCGTGCGGGTCCGCAACGAGCCGGTGCCCCCCGAGAGCGGGCCCGTGGCCGCCGGGCTCTTCATGGACATCATCGTCTCGCCGCGCGACATGGCCTGGCCGCTGGTCATCCACCGCGAGGGGCTCCAGGTCACCGTCTCGCGCGAGGACGACGCGTCGCTCGTCGTGCAGGAGCGCCTGGCCCCGGAGGTCGCCGGCCGCCTGTGGCTGGTGCTCATGTCCGGAGGCATCGCCTGGGTGGAGAAGACCGGCGAGGGCTCGGCCACCGTGGAGCCGCTGCTCGCCATGGCGCGCGAGGTGTCCGCGCTCGCGGGCCTGAGCCGCTTCGACGAGGGGCTCGCCTACTTCGAGCAGCTCTACCAGGTCGAGCTGCGCCTCTCGCGGCGCGCGGAGGGCGTGCTGGCCACGGGTACGGGCCTGGCGTCCGAGGCGCTCCTGGACGGCCTGCGCCGGCTCGCGGCCGCCCAGTGGGGCTCACCGCGCTACGTCGTCCCGTCGGACGCGGTGCCCTTCCTGCGCGACGCGGCACGGCTGCTGGGCTTCACCTCCGCGGAGGCGGTGCTCGTGCCGGTGGAGGCCCCGCCCGAGGGCAAGTACGAGTCGCTCACGCTCGGCGGGCTGGAGCTGGACTTCCTGGGCCCCGCGGGGACGCGCGTGTCGGCGCGGCACCTGGGCCATGGCCAGAAGCGGCTCCTGGCGCTCCAGCACTACCTGGCCCGGGCGCGCGCCGTGGTGGTCGCCGACGAGGTGGCCCACTCGCTCCACCCGCAGCTGGTGCGGGCCAGCGTGGAGCCCCTGAAGGGCCGGCAGAGCTTCTTCACCAGCCAGAGCCCGGGGTTGATGGACCTCTTGTCCTTCGACTCGGCGGACCAGGTGCGCACGAGCCTGGTGCTGTGCCGCCGCGAGGAGGCCACGGGCCTCTTGTCCTGGGAGAACCCGTCCCCGGAGGCCGCCGAGCGCCTGTTCACCGCCACCACCGCCACGCCTGGCCAGCTGGGCACGCTGCTGCAGACGCAGGGGCTCTGGTAACCCCGGGACGCCCGCCCGCACCCCGGGCGTCCGCGAGTCGACAGCCGGCGCACCGCGGCAAGACTGTTGCCATGTCGCGTCACTCCCTGGCCTATCCTGCCCGCAGGTGGGGAGGGAACCGCGATGCCGATGCTGTCCGTGAATGGAACCGAGTTGCATTACGAGGATACGGGTGGCCCGGGCGAGCCCATCCTCTTCAGCCATGGGCTCCTGTGGAGCACGCGGCTGTTCGACCCGCAGGTGGACGCGCTGCGAGGGCGCTACCGGTGCATCGCGTATGACCACCGGGGGCAGGGCCGCAGCGCCGTCCCGGACGTCAGCGCCATCGACATGGAGACGCTGTACCTGGACGCGGTGGGGCTGTTGGAGCAGCTCGACGTGGGGCCGTGTCACTTCGTCGGCCTGTCGATGGGCGGCTTCATCGGGATGCGCATCGCGGCGCGGCGGCCGGAGCTGTTGCGCTCGTTGACCTTGATGGAGACGTCCGCGGACCCGGAGCCGCTGGCCAACGTGCCGCGCTACACGCTGCTCAACCTCATCGCCCGGCTGGCCGGCCTGCGTCCGGTGGCGGACCCGGTGATGCGCATCATGTTCGGCCGCAACTTCCTGTCGGACCCGAACCGCGCCGAGGAGCGGGCGCTGTGGAAGGCGCGCCTGTTGGAGAACCGCCGCGACATCTGGCGCGCGGTCAACGGGGTGATTCGCCGCAACGCGGTGTCGCACGAGGTGCCGAGCATCCGCGTGCCCACGCTCATCGTGGTGGGCGAGGAGGACGTGGCCACCGTCCCGGCGAAGGCCGAGCGACTCCACCAGCTCATCCCCGGCTCGAAGCTGACGCGCCTGCCGCGAGGCGGCCACTCGGCCACGGTGGAGGAGCCCGCGCTCGTCAACGCGGCGCTCGGCTCCTTCCTGGAGTCGCTGGAGCGCCCGCACGTGTCGCCCCTCGTGGGACTGGGCTGAAGAGAGCCTCCGCTCGCCGCGGGCGAATCGCGGCGAGCGGGCCTGGCTCACCCCTTCAACCCGAGCAGCTTCTTCGCCGTGCGCGACAGGTCCTTGTCCATCGCGGCCTCGGGGATGTCGAGCAGGGCCGTCGCCACCACCTTGCCCGCGCCGTGCGTGTTCTCGCCCGCGAGCTTCAGGTACGTGCCGAAGCGGGCGAGCCGCTCGGGGTGCGAGCGCGCCACCTCCACCCGGGCGAGCAGCGCCTGGGCCAGCGCCGCCTTCGGGAACTTCTCGAAGAGGTTGCGCAGCGCCTGTCGCTCCATCGCCTCCGGCCGGGTCTCCGCCAGGCGCACGGCCGGCTCGAGCATCGCCAGCCCGAAGGTCTTCAGCGCGGTGGACACCACGTTGGGCTTCCAGCCGTCCACGAAGGCGGAGAGCAGCGCCTCCGCCCCACGCACGTCCCCGAGCACCCCCAGGGCATACACGGCGGCCTTCGCCCCCTCGTCGTCCGTGTCGCGCTCCTCCACGGCGTGGACGAAGCGGTCCAGCACCTCGGTGTCTCCCAGCCACGCGAGCGCCATGGCCGCGCGACGTCGCACGTCCTGTGACGCGTCTCCGTAGAACACCTGCCGCAGCACCGGCCACGCCTGTGTGAGTCCCAGGCCCTCCAGTTGGTCCACCGCCGCCTGGCGGCCCTCGCGGTTCGACTCCGTCAGCGCGCGCTGCGCGAAGGGCCGCAGTCGCTCCTGTCGCTCCCGTGCGAGGCGCGCCACCGCCTCCGGCCCCTTCTCCCGCGCCTGCACGTCGTCGAGCACCTCGCGCACATAGAGCCCGAGCCCGCTGTCATGCCGCCTGCGCGACAGGCCTTCCAACAGCACCCGCGCCTCGGGTCCGCCCAACTGCCCCAGCACCTGGACGGCCGTGCGATGCACCCGGTGGCTGTGCTGCTCGGCCAGGGCGCGCTTCACCACCTCCAGCGCCCGCTCCCGGGGACATGCCACCACCGCGCGCACCACGAAGGTGCTCGCCGCGCCGTCGCTCCACGCGGGATACAGCGACTCCAGCAGCGTGTCCGTGCCCAGGCCCGCGTAGTGGTGCGCGGCGTGCGCCGCGGCCTCGTAGCGCGTCAGCTCCCCGCGAGCCCGCTTCCTCAGGGCCTCTCCCGGAAGCAGCGGCGTCTGGGGCTTGCGGATGCGGATGCTCGGGTGGGTGGGCACCGGCTCCAGCGCGCCCGCCTCCACCTGCACCGCGCCCGCCAGCCGCACCAGGGCGATGCCCAGCACCTGGTACACCTTGATGAAGTCCTCCAGCCGCTCCGCGGGGTCCGCCCGCTGCGCCAGCCCCTCCAGGAGCGCCCCGGGCTTCTCCAGCCCCAGCTCCCGCAGCCGCGCCACCAGGGGCTCCACCGCGCGCGGCGACACCGAGGGCAGCCCGTTCGAGAACCGCTCCGCCAGCTCGTCGCGCACCTCCGCCAGCGCGATGGCCGCCCGGGACGCGCCCGCCGCGCGCGCCGCCTCCGCCCAACCTCCGCGTGGCACCGCGACCGGCGTCTCGACGCGCGCGCTCCGCCGTCCGCGCCGGGGCTCCTCGTGTGGCTCCTGCTGTCCCAGGCCGCGCAGCTCCAGGCCCTCGGAGGTCTCCACCAAGACCGCGAGCGGGAGCAGCGTGGGCAGCGCGGCCTCCAGCCCCACGTTGCCCAGCACCACCTTCAGCGTGGCTCCCTCCAGCGCCGCGGACAGGGGCTCGTCGAGCCGCGTGTCCGCGGGGAGGAACAGCCCCCGGTCTCCCGAGTCCACCAACTGCGAGCGCTGCCCGCTCGCCAGCAGCGTCTGCACCCTCAACGCCACCGGGAGCAGCTCCGGCGCGAACACGTCCTTGCGGTGCTCCTGGAAGGCTGCCAGCGCCGCGCCCACGTCCGGCAGCGCCACCTCGATGAGCCGCCGCAGCGCCGCGCCGCCCAGCTCCCGTGTCTTCTCCGAGCCCTCCAGGTCCAGACGCACGGGCGCGAAGCCGGGATACCGGCCGCCCTTCGCGCCCTCCAGCACCGTGCCCGCGTGACTGCGCTTGGGCTCCACGCTGCGCAGGAACGCGGGGAGGATCTGCTTCTCCGCGTAGTGCGCACCCGTGCCCAGGTCGATGAAGCGGCTCTCGCGGATGACGAAGTTGTCGGGCGTGGAGCGCGTGGTGAACGCGTACTCCAACAGCCGCAGCCCCTCCACGGGCGCGCGGTCCTTCTTCGTCCACGTCTTGCCGATGAGCTCCTCGACGTAGCGGTCCTCCAGCACCTCGCCGCCCAGGTGCTTCTCCACCTTGCGCGCGGTGAGCAGCATGTCCGCCATCAAATCCGTGAAGACGGGCGGCTCGAACGTCCCGGTGCGCGCCGCCGCCTGCTCCAGCAGCCCCGCCACCTCCACCGCGCGCGCCGCGAGCCTGCGCAGCCCGTTCGCGCGCAGCGCCTCGCCCAACGCACGCACCTGCTCGGCCCGGTCCTCGGACAGCGCGGCCACACCGGACAGCCCCAGCTCACGCACCAGCGTGGACACCTGTGCCACGCCCGACCGCATCAGCTCGGCGGCGTCCGTCTTGCCCTTCTTCACGCTCTTCTTCGCGGGCCCACCCGCGCCCGTGGGCGCCGCGTCGGTGGTGACGAAGGCGTCGGGCGCGCGCGACCACGCCACCAGCAGCGCCGCCGCGTGCTTGCAGAACGGCCGCGAGCGCGCCGCCATGCACGAGCACTTCCCCTTCACCTCGCGCCCGTCGCCGAACACCAGGGACACCTTGTACGGCGAGGCCCCGGAGCCCGACGCGTCCGCGAACAGCCGGTTCTCGAAGCGCGACAGGTGCGTGAGCTGCTTGTCGTCGAAGATGCGCGCGCCCTTCGACAGCTCGTCGCGGTCGCGGATGATGTCCGTCAGGGCCCCCATGCCCGGGGCCAGCCTTCGCACCTCAACCATGGCGAGTCTCCTTGTCGTCGAGCAGGGACGTCAGGTCCTGGTTGCGCATCACCCGCTCCACCACGTCCACCAGCTTGCGAGGCGTGCACCCGAAGCACGGGATGCCCATCGCGGTGAGCTTCTCCGCCATCACCGGGTCGTACGAGGGCCTGCCCCCGTCCGACAGCGCCAGCAGGCACAGCACCTTCGCCCGCGAGTCCACGAGCTGCCGCAGCCGCGCCACCAGCTCCTCGGCGTCGCCGCCCTCGCACAAGTCGGTAATCAGGATGAAGAGCGTCTTCTCCGGGCGCTCCACGTAATGCGTCTGCGCATACGCCACCGCCCGGTTGATGTCCGTGCCGCCGCCGAGCTGCGCGCTGAAGAGCACCTCCACCGGGTCCGACAGCACGGGCGTCATGTCGACCACCTCGGTGTCGAACAGGATGAGCCGCGTGCGCAGCACCTCCAGCGACGCGAAGATGGCCGCCATCACGGAGCTGTACACCACGCTCTCCGCCATGGAGCCGGACTGGTCCACCACCAGCGTCACGTCCCACTCGTGGTGACGGCGCTGGTTGGGCCAGAAGTAGAAGCGCTCGGGGACGAGTCGCCGGTGCTCCGCGTCCCAGCCCTTCAGGTTCTGACGAATCGTGCGCTTCCAGTCGATGTTGCGCGCGATGGGCAGCGGGCTCGTCCTGTCGCGCCTCAGCGCGCCGAACACCGCCGTGCGCACGGTGGACTCCAACTTCTTGCGCAGCTCGTCCACCACCTCGCGGACGATTTGCCGCGCCAGCGCCTTGGCGTCCTCGGGGATGAGACCGCGCGCGCTCACCAGCGTCGTCACCAGCTCCACGTTCTTCTCGAGGAAGGGCAGCGTCTCCGGCTCGAACAGGAGCTGGGTGAGGCCCTTCTTCTCGATGGCGTCCTTCTGGACGAGGGCAATCACGTCGTCGCGGAAGAAGCCGCGCAGCGCGCCCAGCCACTCGGGAATGTACGGCCGCGAGCCGGACGCTCCCGCGCTCTTCTCGCCGTAGACGAAGGACAGCGCGTCATCGAGCGCCTCCAGCTCCGTCTCGCCCACGCCCACCGCGCTCGCGCCGGCGCCCAGCGCGTGCAGCGACGGACAGCTGCCCGTCTTCTCCGCGGCGGGGCCCAGCGCGAGCCTCCAGCGCAAGAGCGCCTCGCGGTCCTCCGGTGCCAGCTCCTTGGGGTCCACGCTCATAGCAGGTCATCCAGGTCGGCGAGCGCCTTGCCCAGCTCGGCGCTCATGTCCTTGAGCTTCTCGGTGTCCTTCTCCGCGAGAATCGTCTTCACGGCCCGGCCCTTGTCCCCGAGCTGCCGCACCGCGACGACGTGCTCCAGGAGGTAGCGGCGCTCGGTGGGACCGAGCACGCCCAGTGCCCTCCTCAATACCGGGAGGGTCTGACGGAAGCGCTCGGGGTCCACGCTCGACAGGAACGCATCCAACGCCCGCACCACCTCGCGGTTCTTCACCAGCACCAGCGCGTTGACGCGCAGGAAGCCCTCCAGCCACGACGCGCCCGCCTCGGGCTCCACCGCCAGCGACAGGCGCAGCCCCACCTCGCGAGCCACCTCCGACTCACTCAGCTCCTCGGCCAGGTACAACAGGCCGGTGGCCAGCCCCGACGTGGCTGGATGCACGATGGTGCTCGACATCAACCCACGCGCCGCGGCGAGCCAGCCGGCCTTGTCCGCCAGCGGCTGCGCCAGCGCCACCTCGTGCAAGGTCCTCAGCGCCCCCATCACCGAGGGCACGGCCTCCTGGGCACAGGCGCACGAATCGGACACGCGCAAGAGCGCGCGAGCGAAGGTCTTCTGGCACAGCGCCGCCACGGCCTCGTCGCCCAGGGGCGTATGGGGCCGCGAGGTGCCATAGGCCACGAGCCCCGACAGCGCCCGCGAGGCCGAGGCGAGCGAGGGCAGGTCCGCGTCCGTGGCCGCGTGGCCATCACAGGCGCGCAGGGCGGAGGCCATCGTCTGCGGGCAGCCGGTGATGACGGACTCCAGCAGCACCGCCGCCGCCGCGCCCGTGGACTTCGCGAGGACCAGCTGGTCCTGGAGGACGCGCGTCGTCACCGCCTCGAGCGAGTCACCGAGGACGATCTTCTCCACCAACGCCACGTCGGTGGACGGCGTCCACTGCGCCTGCCAGGACTCGCGCACGCGCGTCAGCGCGGCCTGTCCTCCCGCCTCCTGCGCCGTGGCCTTCTGCTGACCCGTGGCGGCGAGACCCGCGTAGGGAATGCCCACCACGCGCAGGCGGTGCAGGAAGATGGAGGAGCCGACCTCCACGGGGTTGTTCAACCGCAGGGTGAAGGTCTCCGCGCTGTCGGTGCTCGGCAGTCGACGTGACTCGACCTCGCGCCAGAACTCCGCCTGCAGCGAGTTGCGGCCGATGCGGCTGGCCACGCGTCCCACCTGATGTCCGACGACGCTCTTCCACAAGAAGTCGTCGACGTGCGTCGCGTCTCCTCGACACAGCGTGGCCACGGTGGCCTCGCGCAGCTCGTCCAGGCCGGGGGCGCTCTTCTCGCGCAGGTCCGCGAGCGTCACCGCGAGCCGGTAGGCCTCCAGCACGTCGGACAGCGACGCGGTGAAGCCGCGCATGCGCAGGTGCCCCGCGAAGTCGATGAGCACCTCCAGCGTGGCGCGCCGGAAGTCGCACTGGGCCTCGTGGGCCTTCTGGTAGAAGTGCGGCGCGCGGTTGCCGGCCCCGTAGCCGAGCTGCTCGGACAGGCGCGGGAAGCTGTATGGAATCACCGTCACCGCGCAGGGCACGGCGGCCGGGAGCTTCGCCTCCAGCGTCGGGTCCACGTCCCGGGCCAGGAAGGCCGCCACGTGGGCCGCGCCCGCCACCACGGCGATGCGCTCCGGAGGCACGCCGCTCGCGATGACCTCCAACACCTGGCGCGCCATGAAGGCATCACGCCAGCGGTGGTAGTCCGGCCGAGGCCCCGCGTTGAGCACGTCCGCCCAAGCGAGCAGCACGGGCCGGAAGCCCTCGGGCGTCCAGTCGGGGGCCTCGAACATCGCCTCCCACAGCTCCTCGAACGAGCGGTAGCCGCGCTCGCGAGCGAAGCGCTCGGTGAGCGGCTCCTCCAGGCGAGCGCACGCGGAGTCCGCTTCCTCCGAGGGCTCACCGTCGAGAGACACGGCTTCCACGTGACGGTCCACGCCCAGGCTGACGCCGACGGAGATGTCGATGAAGCGGGCGCTGGCTCCGTGTGACTTCGCCCAGCGAAGGGCGGCGTACTCCGGGGAGTAGTCCGCGAAGGGCCACAGCGCGGAACCCGGCGTGTCATCAGTGCGGTAGCCGAGCAGGGCGATGGGCGGCTTTGTCTCCGCGTCGCACAGCACGTCCACCAGCTCCGAGGCGTCGCAGGGGCCCTCGATGAGGACGACCTGGGGCTTCACGTGGTCGAGCCAGCGCGTGAGCACGGCGGTGGTGCGCGGCGAATGGTGGCGCACCGGGAACAGGTGAGCCCGGAGGAGCAGGTCCAGGTCCATCAGCCCCTCAGGAGCTTCTTGCTGGCGGAGTACAGCTCCTTCCACGCGCCGGGGCGGCCCTTGGCCACGGTCTCCATGTATTCACGCAGGGCCTTCACGTCGTCGGCCTGCTCCTTCACCACCGCGCCCACGAGCGAGGCGGCCAGCTCCTGCGCGGTGACCTTCCCGCCGCCGAACTGCTGCGCGAGGATGGAGCTGTTGAACAGGACGCTGATGGCCTCCGCGGTGGAGAGCACCGCTCCCGGGGTGCGAACCTTCGTCTTGCCGTCCTTCGTGACGCCCTCGCGCAGCTCCTGGAAGAGCGTGAGCAGCATGCGTGACAGCTCCTCGGTGGGCGGCACGCCGACTTGATAGTCATTGCGCAGCTCGGCCTCGCGCCTGGTGACGATTTGAATCTCCTGCTCCAGGTCGTCGACGATGGGGACGGTGACGAAGTTGAAGCGGCGCTTGAGGGCGGCGCTCATCTCGTTGACGCCGCGGTCTCGGGTGTTGGCGGTGGCGATGAGGTTGAAGCCGCGCTGGGCGCTGACGACTTCGCCGAGCTCTGGAATGGAGACCTGCTTCTCGGAGAGGAGGGAGATGAGGGCGTCCTGAATCTCGGGGGAGGTGCGCGTCACCTCCTCGAAGCGGGCGAACTTGCCGGTGCGCATGGCACGCAGGACGGGGGAGGGGACCAGGGCCTCGGGGGTGGGGCCCTGCGCGAGCAGCAGGGCGTAGTTCCACGAGTACTTGAGGTGGTCCTCGCTGGTGCCGGCGGTGCCCTGGACGATGAGGGCGGAGGTGCCGCTGATGGCGGCGGAGAGGTGTTCGGACAGCCAGCTCTTCGCGGTGCCGGGCTCGCCGACGAGCATCAGCGCGCGGTCGGACGCGAGCGTGGCGATGCAGACCTGGATGAGGCCCCGGTCGCCGACGTACTTGGGCGTGATGGTGACGCCGCCCACGGGCTTGGGGCTCCCGAGGATGTAGGCCTCCACGGCCCGCGGCGACAGGGCCCACCCGGGAGGGCGAGGTTTGTCGTCGTGCGCGGCGAGGGCTTCCAGCTCACTCCTGAACTTCGCTTCGGCGGGCAGTCGGATGTCCGGCATGCGTGAAAGCTACCGGCCCGGTCTGACACGCCACGCTCCGTCAGGTTGTCTCGTCTGTCACTCGGAAACCCACCTCCCGGAGCGTCCGCCCGCTCACTCCGCGCAGGGGAACGCGGTGTCCAGCTTGCGAGTCCCCTGCACCCCGGGGCCCGTCAGCGTGGCCACGACCTTCACGGTGGACGCGCACCGGTAGGTCAGCAGGAACGGCACCACCGTGACGCCGCCCTCCGCCAGCACATGAAGCTCGCGCGTCTGCGCCGTCTTCCACGCGCCACGCTCACCGGCCTCCGACTCCTCCTTCGGCGCGCTCGCGGAGAGCTTCAGCTTCAGCGGCTTGTCGCCCTCGTACGTGCCCTTCACCTTCACCAGCAGCACCGCGTCCACGTTCATCCCATACGGGTCCGAGGCCTCATCCACCGCGACGAGGGCCCCCTTCGCCCGGTCGAACACGCGCAGCTCGATTCCCTCCAGCGACACCGCCGGCGCGCTCGCGCTCCCGGCCGTGGACGACACCAACAGGACTCCCCCCAGCAACAACGAGCGCAGCTTCGTTCGTGAAGACATCCCCGCCTCCAAGACTCACGACATGGTGTCCCGCCACTGTACGCCAGCCCGCCCCCTCTCGTGCCCGGTCGGCGGCCGTGTGGGCATGCCCTGGCCCGTCGCTTCGTCGCTGGCTCTGCAATCCATCGAGGCCGTGCCCAGCCTGCGAAAGAAACCCCATCCCTGGAGAAGCCCCATGAACCCCTCCATCCCCTCCCAGATGAAGGCCGCCGCCATCGACCGCTTCGGCGGTCCCGAGGTGCTCGACACGCGCACCGTCCCCGTCCCCCAGGTCGGCCCCGGTGAAGTGCTCATCAAGGTCGAGACCGCGGGCATCGGTCAGTGGGACCCCTCCGAGCGCGCGGGCGAGATGGAGGGCTACAAGCCGGGCAAGACGTCCTTCCCCCACGTCCTCGGCACGGATGGCTGCGGCACCGTCGCCGCCGTGGGTGACGGCGTGAAGCACCTGAAGGTCGGCGACAAGGTCTATGCCTTCGGCTTCCTCAACGACAAGGGCGGCTTCTACGCCGAATACACCGCCGTGAAGGCCAGCGACGCCGCGCCCATCCCCAAGGGACTGAGCGCGGAGCAGGCGGGCGTGCTGGCGGCGGATGGCATCACCGCCCTGCAAGGCGTGGAGGACACGCTGAAGGTCGGCAAGGGCACCACGCTCCTCGTCTATGGCGCCAGCGGCGGCGTGGGCCACCTCGCGGTGCAGCTGGCGAAGCGGCTCGGCGCGCGCGTGCTCGCGGTGGCCTCCGGCTCCGACGGCGTGGAGCTCTTGAAGAAGCTCGGCGCGGACCAGGTCGTGGACGGCCGCGCGGATGACGTCGCGAAGGCCGCGCGCGAGTTCGCGCCGGACGGCCTCGACGCGGCCCTGGTGCTCGCGGGCGGCGACAAGACGAACCAGGCGCTCTCGTGCGTGAAGTCCGGTGGCCACATCGCCTACCCCAACGGCGTCGAGCCCGCGCCCAAGGGCAACGACGGCGTCAAGGTCTCCAGCTACGACGGCCAGGCCAACTCCAAGGTGCTCGCGCGGCTCAACAGCCTCATCGAGTCCGGCCCCTTCCACGTCGAGGTCTCCCAGGTCTTCCGCCTGGACGAGGCCCGCAACGCGCACGAGGCCGTAGGCAAGCACCACCTGGGCAAGCTCGCGCTGCGCATCCACTGACACTCCACACCCCGGGCCCCGCTTCCACGAACATGGAGCGGGGCCCGAGTCGTCACACGGAGCGCTTCAGCGCGTCAGCTTGTCCGTGATGTCGATGGACGCGGGGCTCGAGGGCACCGCGAAGGTCTTCCCGTTGGCGGCCTGGAAGTCGAGCGACTTCAGGTTCACCGAGTAGATGAGCTGGTCCTCGTAGAACCGCACGTTGAAGACGTTGTGGGTGAGGTCCTTCACCACGGTCCACTGGGTGTAGTCGTCCTCTTCCTTCTGGGTGTTCTCGTTGAGGGCGCGCACGGTGCCTCGCGGGATGTCCACCGTGTTGAGGAGGTGGAAGGCGAGGCTGGTGGCCTCGGCGGCGTTGGCGACGGGGCGCGCGAAGTTCTTGAGGTAGGTGGCGCGCACGAAGCGGGACGGAGGCATCGGGTCTCCGGGCAGCCCGCGCAGGCCGCTGCCATGGCCGGGCTGCGCGAAGCTCTCGCTGCCCAGCTCCACCTTCTTCGCGTCCCACGGGGACAGGCCCACGTACTCGCGCAGGTTCTTCAGCTGGAACGGGAAGGGCGGCGCGTTGGTGAGCACGGCGACGGGGTTGTCGTGCAGGTGCATCACGCCGTCGAGGAACTCCACCACCAGGCTGTTGCCCTGGGCGTCATGGATGGGGAAGTGCAGCGGCAGGTACTGCGCCAACCAGTCCGCCTCCCAGACCTGGGCCTCGCCCTTCTCGAGCGCCCCGCGCACCTCCGCGACGGTGGCGAAGTTCCCCAGCGCCCAGCCGGCGAAGTACGCCAGCGCCAGCGCCTTCGAGTTCTCGGTGACCTTCGGGTAGCGCGAGTCCGGCAGCCACAGGCACCCGGTGGAGAGCCCCTCCGTGTTCAGGCCATCGACGATGAAGGGCAGGTCGCCCTTTCCGGTGAGGCCCACGTAGCCGTACTTGGACGTCCATGACAGGCCATTGGTGAGTCCCGTGGGCGAGGGCGAGGCGAACTTCGAGCCCGGGGCCCTGACGAGCAGCTTGGAGTTGAGGTCGACGCCGAACTCCATGCTGCGTCCATTGACCACGCTCTTATCCGAGGCGACGACGAGGAAGTCGGTGCACATGCCAGGCTCCTTGCGTGAGGTGGGGGAAACAGGGGGTGACGCGGGCGGCCCTTGTGCACCGCTCGCGCCACGCATGCTCCTGTCAGGCAATCCGCGCGGTTGAAATCGCGCCCCGGTCGCGCTCCGGGTCCGCGTGTCGGCTACTGCACGCGCGCCGCGTTCATGCGGGAGACACCCGCGTCCAGCGCGGACGCGATGCGCGTGAACGGGAAGTTTCGGACACATGGACGTTCATGCTGAGGTGACCCCCATGTCGACCTCCCGAGTCGTGGTCATCGACCACCAGGCTCCAGCGCTGCAAGCCGCCTTCTGCGACTACGTGCCCCGGGTCTTCCGCACCGTGGACTTCCGGCGCTGGTGCGCGTGGGGCGAGTGGACCGACGACTACCGCGCGTTCAGCGTCATGGAGGACGGGCGCGTGGTGGCGAACGCGTCGGTGATGCGCATGCACCTGCGCGTGGAGGGCCGCGACGTCGCCGGCTACCAACTGGGCGCGGTGGGCTGTGTCCCCGAGCGCCGAGGACACGGCCTGGCGCGCGTGGCGATGGAGGCGGCGCTGGAGGCCTGCGGCGACGCGCCGGTGATGCTGTTCGCGAACAAGACGGTGCTCGACTTCTATCCACGCTTCGGCTTCGCGCCCAGGGCCCAGCGCCTGTTCGGCGTGGACCACGAGGTGACGCCGTCGGCCGAGCCCGCGCCGGCACTGGAGCTGGCCGACCCCGCCATCCGCCAGGGATTGAGGACACTCGCGAGGACGGGCACGCCGTTGACGGAGCGCTTCGGCGCGCGGCTCCACGCGCGCATCGCGAGCTGGTACGCGGCCGCGAACTTCGCCCGGCCGCTGCGCCAGCTGCGCGAGGACGCGTGGGTCTTCTCGAGCGTGGAGGACGGCGTGCTCCACATCGACGACGTCTTCGCCACCGAGGTGTTCGACCTGCGTCCCTATCTGGGCCGGCTGGTGGCCGAGCCCGTGAAGGCCATCCAGTTCGGCTTCACCCCCGAGCGCTGGTGGCCGGACGCGCGCGTGCTCGGCGAGGACGACGACGCGGACCTGTTCGTGCGAGGTCTGTCATTGCCCGAGGGGCCGGACCGCTTCCCGGTGATGGCCAGGACGTGACGCTCACGTGCCCGAGCGCGCGCCGAAGCGGCTGGGCGGCTGTCCCGTCCACCGCCGGAAGGCGCGGGTGAAGGTGCTCACGTCGGAGAAGCCCAGCAGGTACGCGATCTCGCTCACCGAGCGCCCGGGCTCGGAGAGGTAGGACAGGGCCAGCGTGCGGCGAGTCTCCGCGAGCAGCTCGCGAAAGCCCGAGCCCGCGTCCACCAGCTTGCGCTGCAGGCTGCGCGAGCTCATGTGCAGCCGCTCCGCCACCTTCTCCTGCGACGGCTCGCCCTGGGGCATCAGCTCCAGCAGCATCGCGCGCACCCGCGTCACCAGGTCCTGCCCCGCGTGCCTCGCCAGGTGCCGGGTGATGAGCTCGTCGTTGATGCGCGCCAGCTCCGGGTTCGCCCCCGGCAGCGTCACCTCGAACGGCGTCCGCTCGTACACCAGCACGTCCGCGTTGGCCCCGAAGGTCACCTTGCACCGGAACAGCTTCTCGTACGGCCTCAAGTCCGAGGGCGCCTGCCGACGCAGCAGCACCTCGCGCGGCGACAGCTCCCGCGTGTAGACGACCCGGCAGAAGCGCACCAGCAGGTACGCCACCGCGTCCGTCTCCTCCTCGCACAGGTGCGGCCCGTCGCCGCCGTCGAAGAGGATCACCTGATAGCAGTCCCCATCCCGCGTGAAGGCCGGCCGCAGCGCGTCCGACACCAGCGCCACCGCGTGCACCAGCCGCTCGAACGCCTCGCGCAGCGTGCTGGACGCGTTGAGCCGATAGCCCACCGCGTGGAACGTCGTCGGGCTCACCTGCCGCGCCATCTCCAGCCCAATCGCCGGGTCCCCCGAGCTCTCCACCGCCAGCCGCCACAGCCGCGTCAGCCCCTCCTGCGGATAGCGCGCGTTGGCGTCACCGAGCAGCCCCGGATTCAACCCGGCCTTCACGAACAGCCCGTGGGAGTCCAGGCCGCGCAGCTCCAGCGTGCGATGGAGCGCGAGGGCCCAGCTCGTCAACAGGGTCGCCGGAGAGCTCATGTTGTCGCCTTCGGCCAAGGGAATTGGCGCAATGGGGCAAGCGGTCCAGGGCCGCTCAGCGATACCGTGGCTTCCTCGGAATCCTGCCATGTCGGAGGTGAGGATGCTCAATCCCGCATCAGTGTGTCCTCTTGGTAACGCATTGCATCATGTCTGTCTGTAGACCCGTCCGAGCGTAGCCGTTCAAGGGCTCCACGCTTTTCCACCCCGCTCACATTCCTGCAGCCCATTGCCGTCGGCGGAAGGTCCCCGCCGCGTGGGGCCGGCGTGTGCGTGGGGCCTCGCGGTTCGCGGCGTGGGATGGGCTCTCGCCGTGGTCGTCCCCCTGTCATCCCCAGAGGTCTGGCATCCCCATGACTCCCCCGAGACTCAGAGGTATCCAGAAGTCCTTGCTGGCGGCGGCGGCGCTGCTCGCCGTCATGTCGCCCGGCTTCACCCCCGCGCTGGCGGCGCCGCCGTCGTTCATCGCCTTCGAGAGCGGTCAGGTGCGCCCGCTGGCGTTGTCGCCGGACCGCACGCGGCTGTTCGCGGTGAACACGCCGGACAACAGCCTGTCCATCTTCACCGTGGGCGCCAATGGCCTGACGCTCCAGTCGCGCGTGCAGGTGGGCCTGGAGCCCATCGCCGTCGCCGCGCGCAATGACAATGAGGTCTGGGTGGTCAACCACCTGTCGGACAGCGTGAGCGTGGTGTCGCTCACGGGCACGCCGCGCGTGGTGCGCACGCTGCTGGTGGGTGACGAGCCGCGCGACATCGTCTTCGCGGGCACGGGGGGCCGGGCCTTCATCACCACGGCGCACCGCGGGCAGCACCGCACGCATTCGTCCATCGCGGCGGTGCCGGGCGCCGGAGACCCGAAGCTGACCACGCCGGGCGTGGGCCGCGCGGACGTCTGGGTGTTCGACCCGGCCAACCTGGGCGCCTCGCTGGGCGGCACACCCGTGCGCATCCTCAACTTCTTCGGGGACACGCCGCGCGCGCTGACGGTGAGCCCGGACAAGCAGACGGTGTACGCGGCCGTCTTCAAGTCGGGCAACCAGACGACGTCCCTCCTGGAGGAGACCGTCTGTGAGGGCTTCAATCCCTATCTGCCCTGTCTGGTGAACGGCTCCATCTATCCGGGCGGCAGCCCGGGCCCCGCCACCAACCACGAGGGCATCCGCGCGCCCGAGGTGGCGCTCATCGTGAAGTACAACAACCAGACGAACCGGTGGCAGGACGAGCTGGGGCGCAATTGGAACAACGCGGTGCGCTTCCGGCTGCCGGACCAGGATGTCTTCGCGGTGGACGCGAACTCGCTGGGGCAGAAGGCGGCGTACTCGCACGTGGGCACCACGCTGTTCAACATGGCGACCAACCCGGTGACGGGCACGGTGTACGTGTCCAACACGGAGGCCTTCAACCACGTGCGCTTCGAGGGCCCCGGCAACTACGGCGGCACCACGGTGCAGGGCCACCTGGCGGAGACGCGCATCACCGCCATCCTCGGCGGCAGCGTGCTGCCCCGGCACCTCAACAAGCACCTGGACTACACGAAGCTGGCCACGGACCCGGCCTTCGACCGGACGGCGAAGAACCACAGCCTGGCCACGCCGGTGGACATGGCGGTCAGCTCGGACGGGCGCACGCTGTACGTGGCCGCGTACAGCTCCAGCAAGGTGGGCGTGTTCGACACGCAGGCCCTGGAGGCGGACAGCTTCAACCCGCGGCTCAACAGCGCGGCCTACATCCCCGTCAGCGGCGGCGGCCCCAGCGGCCTCATCCTGGACGAGGCGAGAGGTCGCCTCTACGTGCTGACCCGCTTCGACAACGCGGTGAAGGTCATCGACCTGGCCACGCGCGCGGAGCTTTCCAAGCAGGTGCTGCCCAACCCCGAGCCCGCCTCCGTGGTGCAGGGCCGCCCCATCCTCTACGACGCGGCGACGTTCTCCGCCAATGGTGAGGCCTCGTGCGCCAGCTGCCACATCTTCGGCGACATGGATGACCTGGCGTGGGATTTGGGCAACCCGGATGACGACGTGACTCAGAACCCGATTCCTGGGCGCCTGTTGGGCGCGGCGGAGCTGCTCAAGCCGCACATCAACGGCTCGGGCAACGTGGAGGACTTCCACCCGATGAAGGGCCCCATGACGACGCAGACGTTGCGCGGCATGGTGGTGTCCGGCCCGATGCACTGGAGAGGTGACCGCTCCACGGGCTTCTTCGGCACGTCGGGCACGGACCCCAACCTGTCGTTCATGAACTTCATCGTCGCGTTCGAGGGGCTTTTGGGCCGCTCCACCGCGCCCACGCAGACGGAGATGCAGCGCTTCACCGACTTCCAGCTGCAGGTGCAGCTGCCGCCCAACCCGGTGCGCAACCTGGACAACTCGCTGACGGCGGCGCAGCAGCGGGGGTTGGACTTCTACGCGGGCTCACGCCGCTCGGATGGCATTCCGTTCGGAGAGGGGCTGGGCTTCACGTGTGAGGGCTGCCACCGGCTGAGCCCGGCGCAGGGCTTCTACGGCACGGATGGCATGGCGAGCTTCGAGAACATCCCTCAAATCGTGAAGATTCCGCACTTGCGAAACATGTATCAGAAGGTCGGCATGTTCGGGAACGCGACGACGCCCTTCTTCCTGGCGCCGGACAGCGGCTGGCAGGGAGACCAGGTGCGAGGGTTTGGCTTCGTGCACGACGGCGCGGTGGACACCATGGCGCGCTTCCTGTCGGCCATCGTGTTCATCCCGAGCATCGGCGTGGGCTTCCCGCTGAACAACCCGGACGCCACGCGCCGGGACGTGGAGCAGCTGTTGCTCGCGTTCGACACGGACCTGGCGCCCATCGTGGGGCAGCAGGTGACCTTGACGAGCACCAACGCCTCGGCGGTGGGGCCGCGCATCGACTTGTTGTTGCAGCGCGCGCGCACGCCGTTCGCCTCGAAGATATTGGGGGCGGGCGTGACGGAGTGCGACCTCATCGCGAAGGTGGCGTTGGGCGGGCGGGTGAAGGGCTTCCTCTTCAGCCCGTCGGGCAACGGCTTCATCCCGGATGACGGCACCACGGCGAGCGTGTCCGACGCGGCGCTGCGCAACCACGCGAAGACGGCGGGCCAGGAGGTCACCTACACCTGCGTGCCGCCGGGCTCGGGTCCGCGCATCGGCCTCAATCGCTGAGGAGTGAACACTTCGGACGCCCGCGAGAGCCCCGTGCCCTCGCGGGCGTTCGTGTTTGTATCAGCCGGAGTTCATGTCTGCAGTCGGGGTGCACGGTGTTTCCGTGACAGTGGTGGGATTGTCGTGGGGTTGCATTCCGAGAAGACAAGGTTTCGCGAGACTCGGGTTGTCGTGGCTTTCGAGGTGGGTCGCGTGCAACCTGGGTCGCATGCAAGCCAAGTGTATTCAGGTGGGGATGGGGTTGTTGTTGATGTGTGTGATGACGGCCTGTGGTTCGTCGGAGTCGAAGGGTGGGCCGGGCGCGGTGCAGCAAGAGGACGGGGGCGGGGTGGTGCCGGACGCGGGGGCACCGGATGCAGGGGCGCCGGACTCGGGCACGCCGGACGCGGGACCGGTGGACGCGGGCGTGGATGGGGGCGTGGTGGAGGCGGGGCCACCGTGTGAGAAGACGCACGGGGTCTGCGTGGGGGCGAAGCGCGCGAAGGTGGATGGCGTCTACGAGTCGGTGTGCACGGCGCTCTCCTATGGCGAGGATTACGAGGGCTCGGAGACGCGGTGTGATGGGTTGGACAATGACTGTGATGGGGTGACGGACCCGTCGAGCACGTCTCGGGTGGCGGCGCTGGGTTTCTCCGTGCACGGTGGGTTGGTGTCGAGCCTCCGGACGGAGACGGGGGTGTGGGTGGCGGTGCTGGATTCGGGGAGTGAGGCGCGCATCCTGCGATTGGATTCGAACCTGGTGCTCCAGGGGACCTCGGGGGTGCCGTATCCGTGGACGCGCACGGGAGAGGCGGCGGCGATGCCGCGCAGCGCGAGGCTGGTGCGGACGGAGGAGGGGCCCGCGCTGTACTACGCGACGACGGAGGACCTCTCGCCGCCGCTGCGGGCGTATCTGGTTCCGCTGGATGGGGAGGGTGCGCCGAGGACGGACGCTGGGGGCGCGCTGGTGGAGTATCCGATGTTGGACCGGGAGTTCGACAGCTCGTCGTCGCTGGTGGCGGCGTCGCCGACGGGGGAGCGCGTGGTGGTGCTGTGGCGAGCGGGTTCCGAGCAGGCGCCGCCGATGCAGGTGATGGGGAAGGTGACGGATGCGCGGGGGCAGGTGCTCGTGGCGCCGAAGGTGCTCTTCGAGAGCACGTCGGGAGGGACGCCGTATCCGGCGAGTGTGCTGTGGCTGCGCAACGGTGAGGTGTTGGTGGCGATGGGGGAGTCGCGGTCGGGGGTGACGCAAGAGGTGGTGCGGGTGCGCCGGCTCGATGAGGCGTTGGAGCAGGTGGGGGAGGAGCGGGTGTTCACGGTCTCCGAGTCACCGATGCCGTTGTTGGTGGACCGGGGCGAGGCGGCGGGAGAGCCGTTGGTGTCGCCGGTGTTGGTGTTGCGGGTGCGGGAGGCGCCGGACTTCCGTGCCCGGATTCAGGTGACGAGCAGCCTGTTCGAGGGAGGGATGCCCGCGACGTGGACGGAGGAGCCCGAGGGGTTCGTGCCGTGGTACGGCGCGCACGGCGGCGACGGGGTGGTTCAGCTGTCCTGGTTGTCGAAGGTGTATGACCCGGGCGAGGGGGGCGCGGCGAGGTTCTGGGGGCGGCTGTGGGCGCAGGAGCCGGGCGGGGCGGCGGTGGAGCGGACGCCGGCGCTGGAGCCGATGCGGCTGCCGGCGGAGGCGCAGTGGGTGTTGATGGAGAAGGTGGCGCCACGGCGCATGGCGGCGATGTACATGGTGTCCACGGACGAGGGGCTGTTCCTGGACGCGGTCCGCTACTGCACGCAGTGAAGTCGTGAGGCGCGGGCCCCGCGAGACGCCGTGTCAGGCTTTCGCGGGGCTCCTGGTCATGGCGCAACCATGACTGGGTCGAATGCGCCGCGACGTGCGAAGCTGCGAAGCATGAATGCAAGGTGTTTGGGGATGGGCCTGGCCCTCCTGTTGGTGACAGTGGGGTGCGGGTCCTCGGGTTCGAAGGGGGACGCGGGCTCGGTGGAGGAGGACAGCGGCTCTCGGGAGGACGGTGGAGTTCCCGGGGACGGAGGTCCGGGAGACGCGGGGCCCGGTGATGCAGGCACGGACCCGCTGGCCTGCGAGAAGCAGCGGGGTGTGTGCGCCGGAGCGAAGCGCGCGCTGGTGGATGGAGCGTACGAGCCGGAGTGCACGGCGCGCTCCTATGGCGCGGACTACGAGAGCGCGGAGACGCGCTGTGACGGGCTCGACAATGACTGCGACGGTGTGACGGACCCGTCGGTGGAGTCACGCGTCACGGCACTCTCTGGTGGGTACGAGGTGGGGCAGCTCTCCAGTCTCCGGACTGAGGCGGGGGTGTTGGTGGCGGTCTTCGACGGGGCGACCGACGCGCGCGTCCTCCGGCTGGACGAGAACCTGCGGGTTCAGGAGACGTCGAACGTGCCGATGGCCTGGGTGCGCACGGGGACGGCTCGGCAGTACGTGCGCACCGCGAAGCTGGTGCGGACCTCGGAAGGGCTTGCCCTGTTCTACTCCACCATGAGCTTCAGGGTGGCCCCGCTCAACGCCTACCTCGTCCCGCTCGAGGCGAATGGGGCACCCAAGCGGGGGGCGGACGGTGAGGTGCTGGAATATCGGCTGCTCGACCGGCCGATGGATGAGGGGCGCACGGTGGTGGCTGCGTCAACCGAGCATGACCGGCTGGTGGTGCTCTGGACGACGGGAAGGCCCCCGACTCAACCCGTCCAGGTGATGGGCACCGTGGTGGATTCGAAGGGGCAGGTGCTCGTGGCGCCCAAAGTGCTCTTCGAGAGTGCGTCGAACTGGGCGCCCTCTCCACGGAGTGCGCTGTGGCTGCGCAATGGTGAGCTCCTGGTGGCGCTGGCGGAGGAGTCAGGGAAGGGGCAGGGCACCGTCCGAGTGCGCCGGCTCGACGCGGCGTTGGAGCAGGTGGGGGAGGAGCGAGCCTTCACGACGTCTGAGGAGCCAGTCCCTCAGTTGGTCGACCTGGGGGCGTCGGCGGGGGCCCCGCTCGCCTCGCCGGTGTTGGTGTGGCGCAGCCGTGAGGCTCCGGAGTATCGCCGCTGGATTCGCGTGGCGGGTCACCTGTTCGAGGGCGGCCAGCCGGTGACTTGGGTGATGGACACCCCGGCCTATGTGCCCTGGTTCGGGGTCTTCGTCGACGAGGGTGTGTTGAGGCTGTCCTGGCTGTCGAGGTTCTTTGACGGGTGGGAGAACAACACGCCGATCTATTGGGGGCGGTTGTGGACGCAAGACGTGGGCGACGCACCGGTGGATCGGACGCCAGGGTTGGAGCTGATGCCTCTGAATGAGCATGCGATGTGGGTGCTGATGGAGAAGGTGGCACCCCGCCGCATGGCGACGATGTACACGGCGACCACGGACGCTGGGCAGTTCCTGGACGCGGTCCGCTACTGCACGCCGTGAAGTCGTGAAGCAAGAGCCCCGCGGACGTCAGGTCAGGCCTTCGCGGGGTTCCTGGTCATGACACAACCATGACTGGTTCCGACGCGCATCGACATGCAAGGCTTCGAGGAATGACTGCAAGGTATTGGCGGGCTGTCCTGGTCCTGTTGCTGGTGGTGACGGGGTGCGATTCCTCGGAGGGGAAGGGCGACGCGGGCACGGTGGTGGAGGATGGTGGACCGGACGCGGGCCCTGATGGAGGCAATGAGGACGCGGGCCTCGGTGACGCAGGCACGGACCCGCTGGCCTGCGAGAAGCAGCACGGCGTCTGCGCCGGAGCAAAGCGCGCGCTGGTGGATGGAGCGTACGAGCCGGAGTGCACGGCGCTCTCCTATGGCGCGGACTACGAGCGCGCGGAGACGCGCTGTGACGGACTCGACAACGATTGTGACGGCGTGACGGACCCGTCGTTCTCGTCGCGCGTCACGAACCTGGAGATGCCCTATGTGAACGGCCTCTCCATTCTCCGGACGGACCAGGGCGTCTTCGTGTCCATGAGCGGCAATGGGGTTCGCATCCTGCGGTTGAACACGGACCTGGTGCTGCAGGGAACCGGGACAGTGTCGATGCCCTGGACTCGCAAGGACGTGCCGGTGGGAGAGAGTTTTGCGGCGAAGCTCCTGCGAACGCAGGACGGGCTCGCGTTGGTCTACGCCACGCATGGCCCGGGCCTCAGGCCCCCATTCCGCACGTATCTCGTCCCGTTGGATGCCCAGGGCTCGCCGAAGACCGGGCCCGAGGGTGAGCTGCTGGAGTACCCTCTCGTCGACTGGCAGGGAGATGGGCGAGCGCCTCGGATGGCGACGTCTCCCCAGGGAGACCGGGTGGTGGTGGTCTGGCGTACGGGGACCGAGCAGACACCTCCGTTCCAGGTGATGGGGGCGGTGACGGACCTCCGGGGACAGGTGCTCGTCGCGCCGAAGGTGCTCTTCACGAGTCCCGAGAGAAAGCAGCCATGGACCAGTGACGTCCTCGTGCTGCGCAACGAAGAAGTCCTGGTGGCAGTGACCGATGAATCCCCCGCGCTGGGGGGCGATACCGTGCGGCTGCGCCGCTTCGACACCCACCTGGACCCGGTGGGCGACGAGCGCTCCTTCGAGCTCGCGTATGGCGCGGCGCCTCAACTGGTGGAGCTGGGGGCCACGCGTGGAGGCCCGCTGGAGTCGCCGGTGTTGCTGATGCGCTCGCGGGTGGGACCGCCGTGGGTCACCCAGGTCCAGGTCGTCCAGAACCTCTTCAGTGGAGGCATGGGGGAGACCTGGAGCGAAGTGCCCGCGCCCCAGGTCGTCTGGTACGGCGCGCTCGCGGACGAAGGCGTGCTGCGGTTGGCGTGGCTCTCCGAGTACAAGGACCACGAGGCGCCGTCCCCGGGAGGCGACCCCATGCTCGGCTGGACCGCGCGCCTGTGGACCCAGGATGAGGGACATTCGCTGGTGGACCGGACACCGGGCCTGGAGGACCTGCCACTGCATCGGTATTCCCAGTGGGTCCTGATGGAGAAGCTCGCGCCTCGCCGCGTGGGCGCGCTCTACATGACGTCCACGGTGGAGGGCAGCTCGCTGGACGCGGTCCGCTACTGCACGCCGTAAGCTCTCGGGCCCTACGTCGTCCGCCCCCGCTGTGCGCGTCGCCGCAGGTAGTTCTTGAGGAACGCCTGCACGGCGGGGTGCTGGGACTCACGGAAGGCGTCCGGCGGGCCGTACTCGACGATTCTCCCCTCGTGCATCAGCGCCAGGTGGTCCGCCATGCCGAACGCCGAGGCCACGTCCGGCGTAATCACCAACGACGTGGCGCCCAGCTGCTGCTTGCCCGTGAAGATGATTTCATTCACCGACGCCGTCGTGAGCGGGTCCAGACCGGCGGTGGGGTCGTCGTAGAGCAGGATCTTCGGCTGCAGGATGGCCGCGCGCGCGAAGCCCACGCGCTTCTGCATGCCTCCCGACAGCTCCCCTGGGAAGCGCGTGGTGGCATGCGACAACCCCACCATCGCCAACGTCTTGTCCACCGTCTGCCGGATCTCCTCCTCCGACATCTTCGTGCGCTCCCGCAACGGGAACGCCACGTTGTCGTACACGTTCAGCGAGTCGAACAGGGCATTCGCCTGGAAGAGGACCCCCTGCTGACGACGCATCTGGTTCAGCGTCGCCTCGTCCATCTTCGCGACCTCGTCCCCGTACACCTTCACGAAGCCCCGGTCCGGCCGCATCAGCCCCATGATGTGCTTCATCAGCACCGACTTGCCGGAGCCCGACACCCCCATCAGCACGCACGTCGTGCCCTCGGGCACCTCCAGGTTCACGCCCCTCAGCGCGGCGTTGTCCCCGAAGGTCTTGTGCAGGTCCTTCACCTCGATGACCCACTTCGCCGACGCCTGTCCGCCCGAGTCACTCATCGCCCTCCACCTTAGTGCCCCACGGCCCCTCCGTCCCCTTCGCTCGATAGTCGACGCCTCGAACAGTCAGGTCTGTTTAGTCGGTTATTTCTGGATATGAGGCGTGCAGGCCGCAAGGCCCAACCCCTCACCCTCCGAGAGCCATGAAGACGAGAACGCTGGGAGTCATCGCAGGTGCAGCGCTGGTGTCGTTCGCGCTGGTCGCCCACGCCGCGCCGCTGTTCCGCAACACGGGGACGCTGGCCGGGTGGAGCTCGGTGAACCGGGAGCACCGGGGCTCGGTGAACGAGGTGACGAACGTCACCTACGAAGGCGGCACGGCGCTCAAGATGACGCAGATTCACGACGCGTCGTACGGCGGGCGCTACCACTCGGAGGTGATGCGCACCAACGTGTACCGCCGGGGCGACACCGGCTTCTACGGCTTCGCCTTCCGGCTGCAGCAGGACTGGCAGTTCCAGCCGCAGTCCTACAACATCGCGCAGTTCATCGCGGACTTCTCCGACACCGGCTGCGACGACTACATGCCGTCCAGCATGGTGTGGATTTCCGGCAACCAGCTCTTCACGCGGGTGAAGCAGGGCACCATCTGCAACCAGAAGACGGTGACCTTCGGCAACCTGGCCACGGTGTCGGCCGGGGTGTGGCACAAGATTGTCATCCAGGCGAAGTGGGCGAGCGACGGCACGGGCTTCTACAAGCTGTGGTTCGACGGCGTGAAGGTGCTCGAGCAGTACAACCTCAACACCACCATCGCCGACGACCGCTACTTCCAGTTCCGCGTCGGCCTGTATGCCAATGGCTGGTACGACGACGGCTACATGCAGGGCAGCCAGCCCAACCGCAGCATCTGGTTCGACGAGATTGGCGTCGGCACCACCTTCGCCGACGCCGACCCCGCCCAGTGGTAGGCCCGTGACGAGGACCCGACGGCCACCCGCGCCGTCGGGCCCGCACCTCGCGCTACGGCAGCGCGCTCGAGGGAATCTCGACCGTGTACGTGTCCACGTCCGTGGCGCTGCCGCTGCCCCAGTTGGAGTTCCACACCACGCGCGTGAAGTCACGGTTCACGCTGGCGAGCGGCTCCGTCCAGTAGCCGTTGGACGCGGTGCGGTGGTGCGCCAGCGTGTAGATGCTCGGGTTCGCCTGGAGCGGCACGGCCAGCAGCTTGCGGTGCAGCCACTGCAGCGAGCCGCCGTAGTCCGCGTAGGTGCTGACCAGCACCCATCCGGGCCGGGCGTACGCCTTGCCGGAGATGTGCAGCGCCGTCGCCGTGCCGCTCGCGTACGTATTGAACAGCGCCGTGCGCACGCCCGTGCGCAGGTTCAGCATGAACACCTCGCCCCCGTTGGACTGGTAGTCCACGGCCACGTAGACGTCGTCGCCGTTGACGTCGCGGGCCAGGTCCGAGTGCTCGGACTTGTGCAGCAGCTGGCGCTGGCTCGAGAAGTCGCGCGAGAAGGCCACGGTGCCGCGCGGGCCGTCGCCGGACACCACGCAGTGGCTCCCGCTGGGGGACATGCTCACGTGGTCCGGACGGTCTCCCTGGGTGTTGTACGAGCCCAGGAGGGTGTCGGTGTCACGGTCCCACGTGAACACGCCCAGCGTGCCCCAGTTGGCGTCGTCGACCATGAAGCACCAGTAGCGTCCATCCGCGGAGGGCGAGCCCTCCGAGCGCGTCCACGCCGCGTTCGCCGTCGGCCACAGGGCCCGGACTCGCGCGCCGAAGTCCGCCACCACGCGCGTGGTCCCCGTCGTCACGTTCTCCTCGTGCAGCCGCATGCCCACGCCGTTGGTGGGCAGGTAGTAGAGCAGGTCCGGGTTCGTCGGGTGCCACTGGGGCTCGGCGTCGCTGCCGGGACCCGAGAGCTGCCGGAGCCTGGCGCGGGTGTTGGCGTCGTACAGGTGCCAGGTGCTGTCGTGCGAGTACACGAACTGCTTCGTGTTGGTCGCGTTGAAGGCCTGCCGGCGCGAGTAGTCGTTGCGCGCGAAGGTGGAGACCCCATCCGCGGCGTGGTCCGTGGCGCGCACCACGCACGTGTTGAAGGTGGGCTCGGTGATGGCCACGCCCTTGGCGGGCTTCGCCAGCGTGGGGATGGGCGGGGCCGCTCGCGCGCTGGAGAGGGTGAAGCCAGCGGGATAGAAGCTCGCGCACGCGGGGCTGAGGCCCGACGTGGGCGCGGGAGGCTGCGTGGCGCGCTGACACGTCTTGAAGAGGCCGGGCGCCGGGTCCGGGTAGAAGAAGCAATACACACTGCCCGCGGCCAGCTCACGGGTGACCCACTTGTCGCCCACGCCGAACCGCACGGTGGCCGGCTGGCTCAGCGTGAAGCTCTGATACTGATTGGCGACGGTCTCCCAGCCCGCCGGGGCGAGCGCCGCGACCGACTCCGGGAGCGGCGGGGCAGGGGACTCTTCGGCGCCATCGCCACAACCCAATACGGAGAGACACGCCAGCGCCACCGCCCACCGGGATACGTCTTGCTGCGGGCCAGTCTTCACGTTGAACGCTCCTCGTTGTCCATACACGACAGGGGGCTCGCCAGGGATTGATGTCCTGTATCGCCAAACTTTTATCCCCAGCAAGGTTTCTCGCTTCTCGAGGTCGGCAAGGATTGGAGATGTCAAAGCCATCCATGGATGCGCCGACCTGTTGCCGTGTGGCAACAGCAATTGCTGGACCATCACGAGCCCACCCTGTCTCCAGACGGAAGGAGGCCTCGACGGGCTCGCGACAAGGGCTTCACGAGGGGGACTGTCCCCCTCAATCCGGTGGTGGACCCCTCAAGCGCACGCGACGAGGCCCGGCGGCATGCCGGGCGCTCCAGTCACGCGCTTCGAGGTCCGGCACGGCGGCACGGACCGACGGCGACTCAAGAAGTGGTGGCGGCGCAGCGCTCGATGATGCCGCGCAATTGCGTCTGCACGCTGTTGAGCGTGTTGCGCAGGCGCGCGTGGCGCAGCGAGCCCGCCAGCGCGTTGGACAGGGCCTGGAGCACGTGGCTCTCCTCGCCCGGCCAGGTGCGCTCGGTGCGACAGTCGTCGAAGCCCACGAAGCCCCACCACTCGCCGCACAGCATGATGGGGCAGACGAGCAGCGAGCGGATGTCCTGGCTCTCCAACAGCTCCCTCGCGGGCGAGGGGAAGTCGCGCGGCGCGCCCTTGAGCACCCGCCCCGAGGACAGGGGCTCCACCCACGACGGCATCACCTCGTCATAGGGCACGTCCCGCAGCTCGGGGTTGTCCTGCTGCGCGGAGGCGCTCGCCGCGGTCCACTCGTAGCGCTGGCTGCACAGCAGCTTCCCGTCGGGCGCGGTGCTGTTCTCGAAGATGTAGACCCGGTCCACATCCAGCGCCGCGCCCACCTGCCCGAGCGCGGACGTGACGTTGCCGGGCTCGAAGCCCTTCTCCAACAACAGCTGCGAGACATTCATGAGGGCTGAGAAAGCACTCGTGGCCATGAGGGGGAACTCCAGGAGGGGGACGGGCCAGACGCGCGTGGGGGGACGACGCGGGAGCCCGAAGCGTCGCACGCCTCCGCGCCCTCGGGTCAAGCCATGCGCCCCGCGCGTCCGCCCCTCACACGCACGGAGTTGCTTTCGCCCGGGCCCGGGCCGCTTTGAGAGGTCTGACACCCCCGCGTCCGCCCTTCGTTGTCCGGGCCACGTTCGCTGGCACGGATGGATTGAGCGGGTGCTGTTCATGCTCTAGGCACACACATCATGCGTTCGCTCCTCCCCCGCCTCCTCGCCCTCCTGCTCTGCGGCCTCGCTGCCCCCGCCGCCCTCGCCCGGCCCATCAGCTCCGAGCCCCAGCTCTGGTACACCGTCAGCGCTCAGGGCCCCATCGCCGAGCCGTTCCTCTATTACCTGGAGGCCCAGCCCCGCTTCAGCAAGGACGACGGCCGCGCCGTCCTGCGCGCCGCCGGCGGTACCCGCGTCACCCAGGACCTCTCCCTGTGGCTGGGCTACGGCTGGATTCCCGTCTGGTCATGGGATGGTGTGCCCAGGTTCCGTCAGAACGAGAGCCGCCTGTACCAGCAATTCCTGTTCACTCCTCGGCTGGGCGAGGTGCGGACCACAGTGCGTGCGCGCCTGGAGCAGCGCTTCCTGCCGGGCACCACGGCGGTGTCCCACCGCGCCCGGGTGATGCTGCGAGGCGCGCTGCCGGTGGCGGCCGAGGGGCGGCTGTCGCTCATCGTCTGGGACGAGGCCTTCGTCCACCTCAACTCCATCAACGACGGACCCCAGCGGGGCTTCGACATGAACCGCGCCTTCGTGGGCGTGGGCTGGAAGCTGGGCGACCACTCCTCCCTGGAGGTCGGCTACCTCAACGCCTACACCCGCCGCCCCTCCGCCGAGACGGACCAGCTCATCCACGCGCTCTCCGTGTCGATGCCCTTCAACTTCATGTGAGCCTGAACGGGCTCGAAGGTGGCTTCTCGAAAAGCAAGAAGGCTCGTGCGCACCGGCAGCTCCCGGCGCGTGCGGGCCTTCGTTTCGCGATGAGCGCAACTTCTTGATACATTCTCGCGATAACTCTTCAGCCACCTCGTATGGAGTCCTGAGACCCCCATGAGCATTCGCCGCACTGAAGGTTCGAAGCCGACGGTTCTCCCCACCATCTCCTCCGAGGCTCGGCCCAAGAGCGCCGCGAAGACCCCGACGGCCGCGAACGTCATCAAGGACGGGTTCGGCCCGGCCGCGAAGACGTCCGACCTGGCCCGCGCGGAGAACACGCTCAAGCCGCTGCCTCCCCCCGTCGGCCGCCTGGCGCTGGACAGCAAGGAGGCGCAGTCCGCCATCCAGACCGCGCTGCAGCACCTGGACGTGGCCCCCAAGCTCCCGTCGCAGGGCCTGCGCGGCGGCATCCAGTACCCCTCCTTCGTCCCCAAGAACGTGGAGCGGGACGAGCTGGGCATGACGCACGTGCGCCTGGACCGGCAGCACGAGGGCGTGAAGGTCTACGGCGAGCAGGTCGTCGCGCACCTGGCCAAGGACGGCAAGGTCGACAGCGTCACGGGTGACCAGTCCAAGATTCCGGCCGGCCTCGGCACGCAGAAGCCCGCGCTGTCCAACGCGCAGGTGCTGGACATCGCGCTCAAGGAGTTCAAGGGTACGCCGGACCGCCAGCCGCACTCCGAGCGCATCATCTACAAGGACCCGTCGGGCGAGTACCGCTCCGCGTACCGCGTGGAGGTCGCCGACACCACGGCCACCGAGAACCCGCGCCGGATGAACTACTTCATCGACGCGAACAGCGGGAAGGTCTACGAGAAGTTCAACACCATCGACGGCTTCAAGAACTGCCCCTGCGCCACGCACGGCGGTGTGGCCGACACGAAGGGCGCCTCCGGTGCGAAGGGCGCCGCCGCGGCCCCCGCGGACGTGAACGTCTCCACGACGGTCAACGCGCAGATCAAGGACAAGGGCTCGGTCACCTCCAAGGTGACGGTCGCCGACGACGTCACGGTGGACAAGCTCAAGCTGTCGCTGGACATCACCCACTCGTACAAGGGTGACCTGAAGGTCACGCTGACCAGCCCCTCCGGCAAGACGTTCGACGTGCACAACCGCACGGGCGGCAGCGCGGACAACATCAAGCAGGACTTCGACCTGAGCGCCTTCGCGGGCGAGTCCGCCAAGGGCGAGTGGACGCTGAAGGTGAGCGACCATGCCGCGGGCGACAAGGGCAAGCTGGTCAAGTGGGGCCTGTCCATCACCCCCAAGGCGACGCAGCAGCCGCCCACGGACCCGACGACGCCCCCGGCGGGCGGCGCGGACGACACGTCCATCTACAGCGGCAAGGTCGCGCTGGAGACCAAGAAGCAGGCGGACGGCACGTACACGCTCGAGGACGGCACGCGCGGCAAGGGCGTGTCCACGTACGACGCGCGCAACCAGGAAGAGGCCAGCGGCCAGACGCAGATCAAGGACGACAACAACGTCTGGGGCGAGGCCACGGACCCGGAGCGCAACCGCGCCGCCGTCGACGCGCACTACGGCGCGGCGATGACGTACGACTTCCTGAAGAACGTCCTCGGCCGCGACTCCATCGACGGCAAGGGTGAGAAGCTCGTCTCCTACGTCCACGTCAGCGAGAACTTCGTCAACGCGTACTGGGATGGCGAGAAGATGAGCTACGGCGACGGCGACGGCGTGGACTCCGGTCCGCTCACCGCGCTGGACATCGCGGGCCACGAAATCGCCCACGGCCTGACGGAGCGCACCGCCGGCCTCATCTACCGGGGCGAGTCGGGCGGCCTGAACGAGGCCTTCAGCGACATCATGGGCGCGGGCGTGGAGTGGTACGCGTCCACGCAGAACCCGGCCGTGAAGTTCAACTGGACCATCGGCGAGACGGCGTGGACGCCGACCAACGGCGATGACACGGACGGCCTGCGGTACATGGACGACCCGAAGAAGGACAACTACTCCATCGACAACTACAAGGACTACCCGAAGCAGACGGAGGTCCACGGCTCCAGCGGCATCGCGAACAACGCGTTCTACCTGCTGGCCAACGGTGGCACCAACCGCACGTCCAAGATTGAGGTGAAGGACGGCATCGGGATGGAGAAGGGCCTGAAGATCTACTACCGCGCCCTGGCCCACTACATGACGCCCAGCACCACGTTCGCCCAGGCGCGCACGGCCACCATCAAGGCGGCCACGGACCTGTACGGCGCGGACTCGGCCGAGGTGACGAAGGTGAAGGAGAGCTGGACCGCCGTCGGCGTGAACTAGCTCGCGACTGTCGTTGCAGGACCCGGGCACGCAGCAGGTGCCCGGGGGCTCGACGTGACGGGGTGGCCTTCGCCCGTCGGGCCCTGTGATTCGGGACGCTCCGGGAGCCTCCGTGGTTCCTGAGCGGGAAGGGGGGGCGTTCCGAGTCCTTCACCGCGCGGCGGCTGTCACTTCCGGGAGTCCTCCCGAGGTGACGGCCGACCGCGCGGTTGTTTTTTGGCGCGATGCGCGCGCGTCGCTCAGGACTCGGGCGGCGGGCAGGTGATGGGGCAGGTCTGGCTGGTGGGCAGGCACAGGCCGCCGCAGCAGCCGGCGTTCCACGAGCACCCGGCCTCCATCCGGCACGTCGTCTGGGTGGTGCTGGTGCAGGCGGCCAGGGCGGACTCGGAGGACGTCGCCTCCGAGGTGGCGTCACCGCCGACGGTGGCCTCGTCGGGCCCGGAACAGCCCGTGAGCAGCGAGGCGATGGTGGCACATGCGAGGAACAGCGCTCGACCAGGGAGAGTCATTGCAGGCTCCGATGGGACGGCGAGGTGTGCCCGCAATCATGTCATTGTCAGACGGCGCCCGGAATCTCGAGGGGCTTCCGGGCCCCGATGACAGGCCTTCTTCCAGCGCCACGGCAGGAGTGTGTTGGCGCTGATGTGATTGGCCCCTGAGCGCCTACAGCCGGCTCGGGTCGTCCACGCGGTAGTGGCCCAACCAGTAGTCGTCGTCGAAGCCGGGCAGGTCGATGTTGATCTTCTGCATGTGAATCTGGCCGCGCGCGCCCATGCGCTGGTCCGCGTCCAGGTCCCAGAGGTCCAGGCCCTCGAACTCGTCGGTGGAGCCGTAGGGGACGTAGTAGTAGCCCTGCACGTAGCCGTTGACGACGTCCACCATGTAGATGCCGGACGTCTGGCCTCCGCCGCCCACGCTCACGTAGAGGTTGCCGCGCGCGGAAATCTTGCCGCCCTGGATCCAGGTGCCCTGCGGGATGTTGCTCGAGAAGGACAGCGTGCGCTTGTGCGTGATGGACACCGTCGTGCCGGACAGCGTGATTTGATAGCCGCGCAGCACCGTGTAGCCCGGGTGGTTCGTCACCGCGTAGAACAGGCCGTCACGTGGGTTGTGCGCGATGAAGGCCACGCCGCCCTCCCACTGCGGCAGCGACGCATAGCCGATGTACTGCATGCTCGTGTTGAACACGCCCACCGCGCCGCTGCGCCCCGGACCGTCCATGGCGATGTAGAGATAGCCGTTGACGTGCACCAGGTCGCCGTAGTGCCGGAAGCCCGCGTTGTACCAGGGCGAAGGCATTCGATAGGTCCCGCCGGGGTTGTTGTTCAGCCCCGACATCGGCCACCAGGCGATGAGCCCCTCGGTGGACTCGTCCTTCCAGAAGTTCGTCGCGTTGCGCGTCTGGTACCAGTAGTGGGCGTCGTGGGTGAGGCCCTGGAGGTTGTCGGAGAAGCCCGTGTAGCTGCGGTCGCTCGGGAAGTCCGACAGGTTGGCGACGATGTTGGGGATGGCGTAGCGGTAGCGCTCCATGAAGAGCGCGTTCGCGGTGGCGTCGACGCCCGAGCGGTACTGGGCCGCGCCCACCGCCCACGTGCACGTCCACCACCACTTGGGCAGGCTGGCCGTCTGCAGGCGCTGCCACGCGCCGCTGGCCCACTTCTCCAGCCACAGCGTGCCGGTGGCCTCGCCCGTGGTGGCGCAGGCCTGGTAGTACTTCTGCACCGGGCCCCAGCCGGAATGCGCCCAGCTGTACACGTTCGTCGGACACCAGATGGCGTCGTACTCCTGGTTGAGCCCCTGGCAGAAGTTGGCTGACCACCACGCGGTGTCGGGCAGGGCCTGCTGGCTGACGACGCCGGGCCCCACGTCGGCGGAGCTGCGGGCGGGCCCCTCGGGCGCCAGGGCCTCGCGGGTGGGCGTGAGGTGCAGCATGGACGGCGCGCGGCTGGCGGCCTCCACCAGCTTCGCGGGGGGCTCCTGCCCGCCGGACAGCTTGCGGTAGACCTCCGTGATGGGCATCCCGTCGAACGCCGCCGCGTCCGGCATGGGCGTGCCGCGCGGGCCCTTCACCACGGTGACGATGCCGTAGTCGGGCACCTCGTGGAACGAGATGGACTGGCCCTCGGGGAGCGTCACGCTCGCCAGCCGCGTGCCCGGGTCCTCACCGGCCTCCAGCGCCTCGTCCGTCTCCGGACCTCCACACGCCACCAGCATCGCCGCACAGCCAGCCCACTTGAACAGACCTCGCACGCGCTCACGCCTCCTGAAGAATTGCAGGGTGAACGCATCCGGTGTTTTTGCTTCGGTCCTCGCGCGCGGGCCTGTGGGGAACTTGTGTGTCCCAACGAGCGCGGCCGTGCACCTCCCGTGACGGCGGGTTCCGTGCACGCACGCGCCGGGGCGCCTCCACGTGCCTCCGCCCTCGGTGTCGACGCACGGCGCGACAGGTCCGTCGTCACCGGAGGGCCTCGGGGCACCGACTCCTGGCGATGTCTGACATGGCGCTGGACGCCGCACCCGGCGCGTCCTTCCGAATCCAGACGCGAACCGTCAATAGTTGCAAATCAAGTTAATCGTGCAAGTCACGATTCTGAAAACTCTCCGTCATGAACACTGTCTGACGGGGGGCCGCGAGCTTTTTGGGGAGACCTTCCGTGACGCGAAACCTGCAGCGATATGACGTGGTGTTGGTGGGGGGCGGGGTGACGGGATTGATGGCGAGCCACAAGCTGGCGCGGCTCGGCCTGCGGTTGTTGTTGTTGGAGAAGCAGCCGACGTTGGCGAGCGGGCCGTCCACGCGCAACGAGGGCTGGCTGCACCGGGGCAGCTATCACGCGGGCTCGGTGAAGGACCGGCAGGCGGCGGTGCAGGTGGCGCGGCGCTGCATCTACGGCCACGAGCAGATTCGCGCCTTCGCGCCGGAGGCGGTGGAGGACGCGGACCGTCCGCCCATGGTGCTGGTGCGGGACGCGGACCGGCTCGAGGAGCTGGTGTCGCGGTGGGACGAGGCGGGCGTGTTCTATCGGCCGCTGACGAAGGCGCAGGCCTCCGCGCGCTTCCCGTCGGCGGACCTGACGCGGGCCTCGGAGGCGTTCGAGGTGGCGGACGTGAGCATCAACACGCGGATGCTGTACCGCAAGCTGCTCACCTCCGCGCAGCAGGGCGGCGCCGAGGTGCTCACCGGCGCCCGTCTGGAGCACGTGCGCGGCTCGGAGGCCACCGTCGTCATGGCGGACGGCTCGACGCTGCAGCTGGAGTCACGGCTGTTCGTCTACTCGACGGGCTTCGGCGCAAGGGACTTGTTCCGCCAGTTCTTCGAGCTGGAGCTGCCCATCCGCTACTGGAAGAGCCACCTGGTGGTGGTGCCTCGGCTGGGCGGCCACGGGCTGTTCTACGTGGACCCGCACGAGGCGGCGATGATGCACCACGGGGACTACAGCGTCGTGGGGCTCAACGAGGACGCGCTCCTGTGCGCGAACCCCGACTATCTCGTGGTGCCCGAGCGCGCCGACAACCTGCACCGCGCGCTGGAGCGCCTGGTGCCGGGCTGGAGGAATGCGGGCACGTACAGCGACGTCGCGTGCACCAAGGTGGACTTCGCGCCGGATGCCACGTCCGCGCGCTCGCTCAACATCGCCATCCACGAGCCGGTGCCGGGCCACATCTGCATCCTGCCGGGGAAGATGACCGAGGCGCCGTTCCTCACCGACGTGCTCACGGCGCGGCTCTACGAGCGGCTGGAGGACGGGCTCATCGCGAAGCGGCCGTGTGACGTGCTCCACGCCAGCCTCGCCTCCGTCGCGCGGGAGGCCCACCATGCGGCTTGAGCTGCTCGCGGCCCTGGATGCGCCCCGGCGCTCGGCGGGGTTGTTGACGGTGACGGAGGTGCTCGCGCTCGCGGACGCCGGCAACGTCGTCTACGACCCGTTCTCCGTCCTCATCTCGCGGCACCTGAAGCTGGGCGAGGGCAATGTCATCTACCCGTGCGTCACGCTCACCTGCGCGCCCACGGCCGAGCTGCGGCTGGGGAATCGCAATGTGTTGCACACCGGCACGCTGCTGGCCGCGGAGACGGGCGCCATCCTCGTCGGCGATGGCAACCAGTTCGGTGAGGGAGGATTCACCGCGAAGGCCAACCGTCCCGGCGCGCGCATCACCCTCGGCGATGGCGGCCGCTATCTCGGCGGGGCGTCGGTGTTCGGCGAGTGCTCGCTCGGCTCGGGCTCACAGCTGCTCGGGGCCATCACGGTGGACAACTGCAAGCTGGCGGGCGGCGCGCCCTTCAGTGACGCGGACCCGGACGCGCGCGCGGCGGTGCTCAAGGGCTCGGGGACGGCGCGGGGGCTGGTGCTCGAGGTGGGGCAGGTCATCCTGGGCAACGGCGTGTTCCGCGCCGAGGACGTGAAGCCCCAGGCCTTCTATCACCCGAAGGTGAAGTCATGAGCGCGGTGGGACTGGGGCTCGGGCTGCTCTCGCTCGGGCGCACGTGGGGCTATCGCTCCGAGCCGCCTCCGACCGAGGCCGATGGACAACACCTGCTCGACACCGCGTTCGAGCTGGGGGTGCGCTGCTACGACACCGCGCCCGCGTATGGTTCGAGCGAGCAGCGCTTCGGCGCCTTCCTGTCGCGGCTCGGCGCCGAGCGGAGCTCCGTCTTCGTCGCCACCAAGCTGGGCGAACACTGGGACGCGGGGAGGCAGGCGTCGTTCACGGACCATTCGTACGACGCGCTTCGCAGGAGTCTGGACGAGAGCACGCGGCTGCTCGGGCGCATCGACCTGCTCCAGGTGCACAAGGCGACGGCGGCCAACGTGAGCTCACCTGACGTGTTGCGCGTGCTCGAATACGCGGGGACGCTCGGCGTGCGTCACGTGGGCGTCAGCGTGAGTGATGTCACTGCCGCGGAGGCCGCGTGTGACGTGGGCGTGTATTCGTTCCTCCAGTTCCCGTTCAACGTGTTGAACACCACGCTCGCGCCCGCGTTCGAGCTGGCCGCGCGCCACGGGCTCCAGGTCCTGGTCAACCGTCCCTTCGCCATGGGGCAGCTCGTCCAGGAGGAGGGGAGGGAGCCCACGCGGGCCGCGCGCGAGTCGCTCCAGCACATCCTGGCCCAGCGCTTCTCCGGCTACGTGCTCACGGGCACCAAGTCCGCGAAGCACCTGCTCGAAACCCACGCCGTCTTCCGCTCGCTCCAGGGCTGACGGCGCACCCCCGTTTCCGAGGACTCGATTCCCATGTGGATTGCGTATGGCCTGGGCGCGGGCGTGATGCTCGGCCTGTATGACGTCTGGACGAAGAAGGCGATGACGGGCAACAGCGTCATCCCCGTCGTCATGTGGTCCTCCCTCTTCGGCGCGCTGTGCTGGGTGCCGGCGCTGATTCCGGGCGCGCTGCCCGTACCCATCGACCCCTTCGGCCTGACGTGGCGCGAGCAGGCGTGGCTGTTGCCCAAGGGCGTGGCGATGACGGCCTCATGGATTCTCGCGTACTACGCGGTGCGCGAGCTGCCCATCTCCATCGCGGGCGCGGTGCGAGCGTCCGGCCCTCTGTGGACGCTCGCGGGCGGGTTCCTGATGTTCCGCGAGCTGCTCACGCCCCTCCAGTTCCTCGGGCTGATGCTCACCGTCTGCTCGTACTACGTGCTGTCCATCGTGGGCCGGAAGGAGGGCCTCGCGCTGTCGAAGAGCCGCTCCTTCTGGTGGATGCTCGCCGCCACCGCGCTGTCGGCGGCGACCACCGTCTACGACAAGTTCCTCGTCGCGCGGCTGGCCCTTCCCGTGCTGGAGCTGCAAGCCAGCTCCGCGTTCCAGCGCTGCCTCTTGTCCGCGCTCGTCTTCGTCCCGTACATGTGGCGACGGGGCGCGTGGGGCCTGGGGCTCACGTGGAGCTGGGGCATCCCCCTGGTGGGGTGCTCGTGGGTGGCGGCGGAGCTCATCTACTTCGTCGCCATCTCCGAGCCCCAGGCTTTGGTGACACACCTGTCCGTGCTGCGCAGGACGAGCCTCATCGTCGGCTTCGTGCTGTCGGCGCTCTTCTTCCGCGAGGCCAACATCGCGCTGAAGTCCGGGATGATCGCCGTGCTCATCCTGGGCATGGCCATCCTCATCCTGGGAGGTTAGCGGCCTCCCCCAGCGACAGGTCCGCTTCCCACGGGAAGCGCGAGGCGCCCAGCGCGGGCTTCAAGTCATGCAGCCACGTGGCGTGCTCGTCGTAGCGCGCGAAGAAGGGCTTGCCCACCAGCGCCGCGTCGCGCGCCTGGATGAAGTGCAGCATGAACACCTTCTCGCCGCCCAGCTCCATCACTCCGTCCACGCACACCTTGCCCGGCGTGGCGGACATGGAGGGCCCGCGCACCGTGCGCGCCAGCCCCGACACGCGCCGGTACGCCTGCTGGAAGATGTCGTACGCGGACGCGAGCGGCACGGCGAAGTAGTCCTGCGGCCCCGTGTCCCGCTCGACGAACATGTAATACGGCACCAAGCCGTGGCGCAGGTGCGTGCGCCACATGCGCTCCCACGTGGCCGCGTCATCGTTGATGCCGCGGATGAGCGGCGCCTGGGTGCGGATGACCGCGCCGGTGGAGCGGATGCGGCGCACCGCCTCCTGCACGATGTCCGGCTCCATCTCCCGCGGATGGGAGAAGTGCGCCATGAAGGCCAGGCTCTTGCCGGACGCCACCACCTTCTCGAACAGGCGCAGCGTGTCGTCCGCGTCCGGGTCCGTCACGAAGCGCTGCGGCCAGTACGCCAGCGACTTGGTGCCGATGCGGATGGCCTCCAGGTGCTCGATGTCCAGGAGCGGCTCGATGTAGCGCGACAGCACCGCCTCGCCCATCACCATGGGGTCGCCCCCGGTGAAGAGCACGTTGGTGACCTCCTCGTGCTCGCGCACGTAGTCCACCATGGGCGCGATGTCCTTCGACGCGAACTTCAAATCCGCGTCTCCCACGAACTGCGCCCAGCGGAAGCAGTACGTGCAGTAGGCGTGACAGGTCTGCCCCTGCTTGGGGAAGAACAGCACCGTCTCCTGGTACTTGTGCTGGAGCCCCGGTAGCGCCTCCTCGTTCGCCTGCCGGGGCACGTTCAACTCCATCTGCCCGGCGGGATGTGGATTGAGCCGCGCGCGCACCTCACGCACGTACGCCGCGAGCTCCAGGCTGCCCGTGCCCTCGCGCATCAGGTCGACCAGGCGCGACACGTCCTCGGCCGGCAGCATGTCCGCCTGCGGGAACACCAGCCGGTAGATGGGGTCGTCGGGCGCGGCCGACCAGTCGATGAGCTCCTCGACGACGTAGCTGTTGACGCGGAAGGGCAGCACCTGGGCCACCGCCTGCACGGCCAGCCGCTCCTCCGCGGAGAGCCCCGCCCTGGCGGTCAGCTCGTCCAGGTTCCTGTGGGTGAAGGCACGGTACCGCTGTCCCACGGACAGAGACCGCACCGCGTTGGATGAAGCGCTCACGCGGTTCCTCGCTTTGCATGACAGGGTCCTCCGCGAGGCTCCGCGGAAACGGCCCTGGGATGAGAGGTGAGTCGATGGTCAGACGTGCCTTTTGACCACCAACGAGGTGGAGGTTCCGGTTACCATGGGCATCTGGATGTGTCACCCCTCCGAGGCGGAAAACCGCTGGGAAAATGACGGGGTGAGCGTGGACCCTCGGGCGGATTGATACTTCCCGTCCGTGCGGGCCGAGCGCATGGCGTGTGACGCCGCGCGCAACGCGGTTGCACGTCTGTCATTGAATGCGGGCAGGGTGGAGGTCGCCTGGGCGGGCGTGGAAATTCCGTGCGCCAGGAGAGGCGGCGCGGCCTCTAGGATGTGGGGCCGGGTCCTCCTGTTGGCCCTCCGAGACGCCATGACCGCTCCACTCGAGTCCGATGCCCCGCAGTCCTCCGCCCTCATGCCCTTCGTGCCGAGGGTGGTCCCCCGTTCCGAGGGCGCCGCGGGCGGGCTGAAGAAGCTGTTGGGGGCGGTGGGGATGGCGGCGGGGGGGCCGCTGGTGGTGTTCGGGCTGCTGGGGATGATGGTGGGCGTGGTGGGGATTTTTTCGCCGGATGCGGGGAAGAGCCGCTCCGAAGGCGTGTTGTTGCTGCTGATGATGGGGGTGTTCGTCTGGGCGGGGCGCTACTTGTGGAAGAAGGGCATGGCGCCGTTCCGCGACGCGCGGCGCAGGGAGCTCCTGTTTGGGATCATCCGTGCACAGTCACGCATCCGCACGAGCGACGTGGCCGACCTCCTCAAGGTGTCGGAGCCCGAGGCGCGGGAGCTGCTCTCGACCATCGTCGCCCGGCACGAGGCGGACCTCGTCTTCCTCTGGGCGACGCGCGAGTACGTGCACCGGAGCGTCTTCATCCAGGCGCATGGCGTGGCGCGCAACTGCCCCACCTGTGACGCGCCGGTGGGCGCGATGAGCGTGCTGCCGGGGGACAAGCTGGAGTGTGCCTACTGTCAGGCCGCCTTCCTGGTGGCCTGAGCGATTTGTTTCACCTGTCCGGGGCAATCACGTCCCGCGCGGGCTCGTAGTGGCCTCGTCCTTTCGACGTCAGGCCAGGTTCCAGGGAGGGTCGATGAGAAGAGTCCTCGGAGCGGTAACCGCCGCCGCGTTCCTCGGGTGCGCGGCTTCACGAGAAGCAGCACAGCCCACGCCCGCGTCACCCGCGCCCGAGCCGGCGAAGGTGGAGGCCCCCGCCGAAGCGCAGGCGCCGAAGCTCCAGGTGCCGGTGGAGTACTACAAGCTCGACAACGGCTTGCGGGTGGTGCTCTCGCGCGACACCACCGTGCCCAAGGCGGTGGTCGGCGTCTATTACAACATCGGCTTCCGCATCGAGCCGAGGAACCGCACGGGCTTCGCGCACCTGTTCGAGCACATGATGTTCCAGGGCTCGACGAACCTGGGGAAGATGGAGCTGGCGCGCCTCATCCAGAAGAACGGCGGCATGTTCAACGGCTCCACCCGGTTCGACTTCACCAACTACTTCGAAATCGTCCCGTCCAACACGCTGGAGACCATGCTGTGGGCCGAGGCCGACCGCATGCGCGGCCTGGAGGTGACGGAGGAGAACCTCAAGAACCAGCAGGGCGTGGTGGCCAACGAGGTGAAGGTCAACGTCCTCAACCGGCCGTATGGCGGCTTCCCGTGGCTGGACATGCCGCAGGTGGCGAACACCAACTGGTACAACGCGCACAACTTCTACGGCGACCTGAAGGACCTGGAGGCCGCCACGCTCGAGGACGTGCGGGCGTTCTTCAAGACGTACTACGCGCCGAGCAACGCGGCGCTGGTGGTGGTGGGTGACTTCGAGCCCGAGCAGGTGAAGGGCTGGGTGCGGCAGTACTTCGGCCCGCTGCCCAAGGCGCCGGTGCCGCAGCTGCCGGACATCTCCGAGCCGCGCCAGGAGAAGGAGAAGCGGCACGACCTGAAGGACACGCGAATCACGCGGCCGGCGTTCGCGGCGGGCTATCACATGCCCCCGGTGGGGACGCCGGAGTTCTACGCGATGGCGCTCATCGACGAAATCCTGCTGCAGGGCAGCGACAGCGCGCTCTACCAGCAGCTGGTGCAGAAGAAGGGCATCGCCGGCGAGCTGAGCGGTGGGGTGAACGAGCTGGGCAACCAGTGGAACTACAACGGCCCCATGCTGTGGACCGTCTACCTGTTCCACGACACGGTCATCTCGCCGGAGACGATTGCCGGGGAGATTGACGGGGTGGTGGCGAAGCTGGTGGAGAAGCCGGTGGACGCGGCGACGCTGGCGCGGGCGCGGGTGAAGGCGCGCTCCCGCTTGTATGCGCAGCTGGAGGGCATGCTCGGCTTCGGGCGCGCGGACCTGATGGCCTCGTCCGCGCTGTTCTTCGACGACCCGGGGCGGCTCAACCAGCTGGAGGATGAGCTGATGAAGGTGACGCCCGAGGTGATTCAGCGCACGGCCCGCGAGTACCTGCGTTCGACGAACCGCACGGTGCTGACGGTGTCGGCTTCCCCCCAGACGATGCTGGCTGAATGAGGAACGCGACCATGACCTTCCCTTCTCTTCGAAATCGTCTCGTCGCGTCCTCGCTGTTGGTGTTCGGCCTGGTCGCCGCGCCCGTCCTCGCCGCGCCCGCCGCGAAACAGGCGCCTCCGGCTCCGGCGGCGCCCAAGCCGTTCAACGTCCCCCAGCGCACGTCCTTCAAGCTCGACAACGGGCTGGAGGTCTCGCTGTTGCCGTATGGCGACATGCCCAAGGTGGCCATCCAGCTGGTGGTGGAGACGGGCAACATCCATGAGAAGGCGGACGAGGTCTGGCTCACGGACCTGGCGGGCAAGCTGCTCAAGGAGGGCACGACGACGCGCTCCGCGGAGCAGGTGGCCCAGGCCGCCGCCGAGCTGGGTGGAGAGCTGGACGTGGGCACGCAGGAGGACGAGTCCCACGTGAGCATCGAGGTCCTCTCCGAGTTCGCGCCGCAGGCGGTGGCGCTGGTGGCGGACGTCATCCAGAACCCGGCCTTCCCCGCGTCGGAGGTGGAGCGGCTGAAGGGGGACCTGATGCGTGACCTGGCGGTGTATCGGACGATGCCCCAGGTGCTGGCCAACGAGATGCTGGCGAAGGCGCTCTACGGGGACCATCCGTACGGGCGCCGGTTGGCGACAGAGGAGCAGCTCAAGCGGTACACGCGGGACCAGGCGGTGAAGCACTACGAGGCCAACGTGGGCGCGGCGCGCTCGCGGTTGTACGTGGTGGGGCGCTTCGAGCCCGCTCAGGTGGAGAAGGTGGTGCGCGAGGCGTTCAGCGGCTGGCGCGCGGGCCCCGCGCGGTTGAAGAACGTGCCGAAGCAGAAGGTGGCGAAGTCGGTGCTGTTCCTCGACCGGCCGGGCTCGGTGCAGTCCACGGTGCGGGTGGCGGCGAAGGCGTTGCCGCCGACGAGCGAGGACGCCGTCACGCTGGATGTGTTGAACACGATGCTGGGTGGGTACTTCAGCTCGCGCGTCACCTCGAACATCCGCGAGAAGAAGGGCTACGCGTACTCGCCCTACAGCAACGTGTCCGAGCACCCGGAGGATGCGTACTGGGTGCAGAACGCGGACGTGACGACGGCGAACACGGGCGACTCGCTGAAGGAGATCCTCAAGGAGGTGGACACGCTGAGGAAGACGCCGCCGCCCGCGGAGGAGTTGCGTGACGTGCAGAACTACCTGGCGGGAGCGTTCCTGCTCGAGAACTCGTCGCGCATGGGCATCATCTACAAGCTGCGCTACGTGGACCTGCACGGCCTGCCGGAGACGTACCTGAAGGACTACGTGAGCCGGGTGATGGCGGTGACGCCGGAGCAGGTGCGCGCCGTGGCGGCGAAGGTGCTCGCGCAGGACGCGATGACCATCGTCATCGTCGGCGACATGAAGGTGGTCAAGCCGCAGCTGAAGGTGCTGCCGCCGAAGCTGCGCTGAGGCGAGGTTCCCGGGAGCGGAAGGCCCTGCTGGGTCTTCCGCTCCTGGTCTTGTTGTTACAGGTGCGCGTGGAAGTAGCGCGCCGTCTCCTCCCACAGGCGCTCGGCGAGCACGGGGTCGAACACCATGTGCCCCATGCCGCTCAGGGGCAGCAGTTCGTGGGGCTGGCCCGCGCGGAACAGCGCGTCCGACAGCTTGAGCGCCTGGAAGAAGAGGACGTTGTCGTCCGCCGTGCCGTGGACCACCAGCAGCTTGCCCATGGGCTTGCCCGCCTTCACGTGCGTGAGCAGCGAGGCCTGCTCATACGCCTGGGGCTGCTCGTCGGGCAGGCCAAAGAAGCGCTCCGTCAGGTGGGAGTCGTAGTCCCTCCAGTCCGTCACCGAGGACACGGCCACCGCGGCCTTGAAGACGTCCGGGCGCGTGAGCACCGCCAGCGCGGACATGTAGCCGCCGTTGCTCGCGCCCGTGATTCCCACGCGGCTCAGGTCCATCTCCGGCACCTCGGCCGCGAGCGCGCGCAACGCCGCCACCTGCTCGTCGAGAATCTGTCGAGGCCAGTCGTACTTCGGCTTGCGCAACTTCGCGTCCGCCGTGGGCGACACGCCGCGCCCGTCGAGCTTCACCACGATGAAGCCCTGGTCCGCCAACCACTGGTCCGTGAGGTGCTGCATCATGCTCTGGTAGACCATGGCCATGCCGGGCCCGCCGTAGATGTCCACGATGACCGGCAGCTTCACCCCGGGCTTCGCGTCGCGAGGCCGCACCAGCGACGTGGGGTAGCGCTCCTTGCCCACGTGCCGCACCTCGATGCGCGGCTGCAGGGTCGGCACCTTCGCCAGCGAGGGCAGCTCTCCCACCCTCGTGCCATCCGCCTTCAGCACCGTGGTGTTCTTCATTCGCCGCGGCCCCTCGGAGGACAGGGCGAGGAACCCACCCCGCTTGGAGAGCTTCGCCTGCTCCAGCGCGGGACGCTCGGCGGTGACACGCGTCGGCTTGCCTCCCGGGCTCAGTCGCCACACGTAGCGCTCCTCCGACGCGGTGCCGCCGGAGAAGTACACCGTGCCGTCCTGCTCCACGTAGCCCACCAGGTCGTAGAAGCCCGCGTCGGGCGGCACGAGCGAGCGCACGAGCTTGCCCGTGGCATCGCGCAGCTCCAGCTCACTGGCCCCGTTGCGCTCGGTGTACCAGAGGAACCCGCTCCCATCCGCGAGCCAGTGGGGGAACGTCTGGTGCAACGTGAGCCAGGCGTCGTCCTTCTCCACGAGCAGCGTGCGCGTGCTCCCCGTCCTCGGGTCCACCGCGAGCAGCAGCTCCTCCGTCTGCGCGCGGTTCTGCACCAGCACCGTCAGCGGTCCCTTCGCGGGCCAGCGCACCGTGGCGAGATAGGGATACTTCCCGGCATCCCACTGCACCCACGTCGTCTTCCCGCCCGTGACGGGGATGATGCCCAGGCGCACCTGTGCGTTGGGCTTGCCCGCGCGAGGATAGGCGAGCCGCTGTCCCTCCCGCTCGGGGTTCAGCGCGTCCGGGACGACCAGCTTCTCCACCCCGCTCGTGTCGGACTCCGTGTAGGCCAGGGACTTGCCGTCCGGGCTCCACCAGTAGCCGGAGAAGCGCATCATCTCGGCGGTGGCGATGAACTCCGGAGTCCCGTGGCTCTTGTCCTCCGTGCCACCCTTCGTCACCGCGCGCTCGGTGTTCGTCGCGAGGTCCAGGCGATACACGTCGTGGCCCCGCACGTAGGCGACCTGCGTCGCGTCCGGCGAGAAGCGCACGTCCATCGCGCCCGCGCCCAGCTTCAGCTCCGTCACCTTCCCGGAGGCGCGCGCGACGACGTACTGCTTGCCCGACATCCCCACGAGCAGCTTCTCGCCGTCCTCGGACAACGCATAGGAGCTCAGGCCTCGCGGGGCGGCGCGCACGGGCTCCTGGAGCGCTCTCGCCTCGGCGTTGAGGCTCTCCGCGGTGAGGTACTCGCGCGTCTGTCCCGTGGTGGTGTCGAACGCGTGGAGCACGACGGTGCGCGAGCCCTCCCTGGTGCGCAGGAAGAAGAGCGTCTGCTCGTCCGGCGTGAAGCTCGTGGCCGTGGGCCGACCACTGTTGAAGTAGCGCGTCTCCACGAGCTGACGGATGAAGCGCTCCGTCGTCGGCGCCGACGCGGGGGGAGGCTGGGCGAGCACGGGCGTGCTCAGCAGGACCAGGGCGGTGAGGAGGATTCGCATGGAGGTGTGGTCGGAGTCATCGGGATGATGGCTCGCGAGGCGAAGAGACCATGTCATGTCGATGTCGAGGTATCTGGAAGTGCCCCTCGGTCCGACAAGCAACGTGACGCGTCGGGCGATGCCCGTTGACCATGACCGTTCCGTGGCACTGCGCACGAACCGCCCTGTATGCTCATTCCCATGCGTGAGCCTCCAGACGTGCCCCGGGTCCTCGTCGCGCGGCCGCTGACACCCGAGGGCTTCGCTCCCTACGGAGACGTGGTCAGCGCGGGGCTCGGACCCGGCGCGCTCGCGAACCAGGGCACCGCGGTGCGCTTCGACTGGTCCGCGCGGCTGGAGAACGCTCGCGAGTCCGCGAAGCCCAACCTCGCGGTGTTCCGCTCGGTGGCGCGCTCACTGCCGTTCACCGTGAAGCTGCTGGAGCATCACCCGTACTCGAGCCAGGTGTTCCTGCCCCTGCGCTGCGAGCGCTACCTCGTGTGCGTCGCGCCGACGGCGCCCTCGGGCGGTCCGGACCTGGAGCGACTGGAGGCGTTCGTCTGCGGCCCTGGTGAGGGTGTGAACTATCACCGGGGCGTGTGGCATCACCCCATCGTCGCGCTCGACGCGCCCGCGGAGCTGGCCATGCTGGCCTGGGAGGACGGCAGCGAGGGCGACTGTGTGGTGCTGCACTTCGAGCCGTCCGCGCACGTCCAGGTGCGATTCGACGGCTGAGGTGTGACGTCGACGCGGACGGACGCGCGCGCTTCCCCTATCATCCGGGGCCTTCCTCATGGGTTGGAGGCTCCGGATGGGACAGCAAGCGGACGTCATCGTGGTGGGCGCGGGGCTGGCGGGGCTCGTCGCCGCGACGGAGCTCGCCGACGCGGGCAAGCGTGTCATCGTGGTGGACCAGGAGGGCGAGCAGAACCTGGGAGGGCAGGCGTTCTGGTCCTTCGGCGGCCTGTTCCTGGTGGACTCACCCGAGCAGCGGCGCATGGGCATCCATGACTCGCACGCGCTCGCGCTCGAGGACTGGCTGGGCACCGCGGGCTTCGACCGCGAGGAGGACCACTGGCCCCGCAAGTGGGCAGAGGCCTTCGTCGACTTCGCCGCCGGCGAGATGCGTCCGTGGCTCTACAACCAGGGCCTGCGCTGGTTCCCCGTCGTCGGCTGGGCCGAGCGCGGTGGTTACGGCGCCGTGGGCCACGGCAACTCCGTGCCGCGCTTCCATGTCACGTGGGGCACCGGGCCCGGTGTGCTCGCGCCCTTCGTGCGGCGAGCCCAGGAGGCGCGGAAGAAGGGGACGCTCACGTTCCTCTTCCGTCACCGCGTGGACGAGCTGCTCACGGAGGGCGGCGCCGTCGTCGGCGTGCGGGGCATGACGTTGGTGCCCTCGGACGTGGAGCGTGGTGTGAAGAGCTCGCGCGACACGGTGGGCGACTTCGAGGTGCGCGCGTCCGCCGTCGTCGTCACCTCGGGCGGCATCGGCGGCAACCACGAGCTGGTGCGCAAGAGCTGGCCGTCGCGCCTGGGCCCCGCGCCCGCCTTCATGGTGCAGGGCGTCCCCGACCATGTCGACGGACGGATGATTGCCATCACCGAGTCCGCGGGCGGACGGGTCATCAACCGCGACCGCATGTGGCACTACACGGAGGGCTTGCGGAACTGGAACCCCATCTGGCCGCGCCACGGCATCCGCATCCTGCCGGGGCCAAGCTCGCTGTGGCTGGACGCTACGGGCAAGCGACTGCCGCCGCCGCTGTATCCGGGCTTCGACACGCTGGGGACGCTGGAGCACATCCTGAAGACGGGGCACGACTACTCGTGGTTCGTGCTGAACCAGTCGATTCTCAAGAAGGAGTTCGCGCTCTCCGGCTCCGAGCAGAACCCGGACCTCACGGGCAAGGACTGGAAGGGCGTGCTCAACCGCGCGGTGGGCAAGAAGGCCATGGGCCCGGTGGAGGCGTTCAAGGAGCACGGCGCGGACTTCGTCGTCGCCGAGGACCTGCGCACGCTCGTGGCGAAGATGAACGAGAAGACCGAGACGAAGCTGCTCGACTTCGCCACGGTGGAGCGTGAGGTGCTCGCGCGGGACAGGCAGCTCGACAACCCGTTCGGCAAGGACCTGCAGATCGCCGCGATTCGCCAGGCGCGCAACTACCGCGGAGACCAGCTGGTGCGCACCGCGAAGCTGCACCGGCTGCTGGACCCGAAGGCCGCGCCGCTCATCGGCGTGAAGCTGAACATCCTCACGCGCAAGACGCTGGGCGGCTTCGAGACGGACCTGTCCAGCCGCGTGTTCGGCGCCGAGGGCAAGCTGGTCCCCGGCCTCTACGCCGCGGGCGAGGTGGCTGGGTTTGGCGGCGGCGGTGTGCACGGCTACCGCGCGCTCGAGGGCACCTTCCTGGGCGGGTGCATCTTCTCGGGACGCGCGGCGGGCAGGGCGCTGGCGGCGACGGTGTAGCGCGGGGGTGGGCTGCTACTTGCCGTAGACCGTGCTGCGCACGTCCGTCAGCTTGCCGTCGGTGAAGGTCACCACCTGCATGAGGCGGTTGGGGCCGAAGTTGTAGGTCCACTCCTCGACCTCGACCGTGACGGTCTTGGAGGTCGAGGACTCGTCCTTGCCCTCGCGCACCCGCTCCTTCGTGGAGGTGGACTCGGTGCGGCGCTGCTTGGACAGGGGCTCTCCGCACTTGATGACGGCGTCGGTGGTGGTGGCCCCATCGGAGATGAGGTTGTTGCCACAGCGCAGCGTGGCGGCGTCCGCGTGCAGGGGCAGCAGCAGACCGGCGAGGACGAGCGGGGCGAGGACCAGACGCATGGGGGCTCCACGGGGGAATGAAGGTGGGCGTCCGACGCGCGGGCCCCCGGGGTATTCACGCTGCTTTGCGAAAAACTCAGGGCGCGCGGAGCTTGAGCCGCAGGCGCTGGTCGTCTCCCCGGTCGATGACCTCGGAGACCTCCAGCACCGAGCCCGCGGCCTCCACCGTCTGCCCCGCGCGCACGCGCACGTGCTGCTGCGAGGGAGGCTGGAGGTTCGCGTCGAAGATGAACAGCGCGGCGGAGGGCTCGTGGGTGCCTGCGTCGGTGTCCTCGGGCCAGAAGTTGCCCGTGGCCAGGCTCAAGCGGGGCGTCACCTTCAGGGGCCCGTGGTTCTTCGTCAGGGTGATGACGCCGGGCGCCGCCTCGGAGGACGGCGCCACGGCGGGCGTCTCGCGGGCGCACGCGGTCAGCACCAGCCCGAGGGCCAGCGCCAGACTGGTGTATCCGCGCGACGTCCGGGGACTCACTTGGTGGGGTTGCTGTTGGCGTACTGGAAGGACTCCTGGAACTCCTTCTCGGTCAGCACGATGTCCGGCGTGCCGGCGCCCCAGGGGTTGCGCAGCGTGACGGTGCCGGCCTTGGTGTCCACGCCGGTGATGAAGTACTCGTGGTCCGCCACCAGCGTGCCGTCCTTGTAGCGCGCGCCGTCGGTGCCGTCCGGCAGGTCGAAGCCGAGAATCTTGAGGTCGTCGTGCGTGCCCGCGGTGAGGGCCTCGCCGGCCTTCATCCGCTTGTCCAGGTCGGCCAGCGTGGTGCTGTCGACGTCCAGGCTGCTGCTCTTCTTGCCGGTGATGGCCTCCATCGCCTTGGCGCTGTTGCCGTGGACGATTTCGGGGTAGCCGCCCTTCCACTGGGCATAGGCCTTCTCGACCAGGGCCGGCCACAGCTCCGCCTTGCCACCCTCCTGCGGGGTGCCGGCGTAGGCCGGGTCACCGCTGGCGTTGAGGGGCAGGTCCGGGGTGACGGTGATGTTCACCGGCTTGCCCTTGTCCTGGAAGGTGACGGTGTAGTTGCCGGACGCGTCCGGGCCCTTGACCATGTTCTCGATGAGGGCCGGGTTGGCGCGGGCGATGGCGCCCATGGAGGTCATCAGGTAGCAGTCGCCAATCTGGCCCTGCTGCACGTCGTTCCAGTGGGCCTTGGTGCCGTCGGTGCCGGCCTCGAAGACGCTGCCGTTCTTGACCGGGCCGTAGGTGACGTTCGTGTCGAGCGCCTTGGGGTCCTTGGTCTTGGGCGTCTCGGCGCCGCTGGCCTGGAAGGTCTGTCCGAGCGCGGCGGCGAACTGCTCGCGGCGGCTGGGAGGCAGCATCCCGTCCTGGCTGCGTCCGCTGGCCCACTCGGGCTTCGTCTCGCGGACCTCCTGCTTCTTCACCTCCGGACGCACCGCCTCGGTTTCCTTGCGGGTGGTCTGGGTGACGCGGGACCCTTCATTCCCAATCTTGAAGCTCATGAACGTACTCCCCCTCGATGCGACTGACTTTGAACTTGGGACCGCCGTCCCCCAAGGACGGTGGTGGATGTCTGGATTATCTCAACGGCGCTGCCCCGAGTTGCGTGGGGCCCGCACTTGCGGTGTGGGGTGCTAGCGGACCTTGAGGTGGATGGCGGCTTCCTGGCCGTTCTCGCCGCGGACCTCGAGGATCTCCAGCTTCGCGCCGTCGACCTCGACGACCTGGGACGCGTGGACGCGCACGTGGTCCTGCTTGGAGGGGGAGGTGCGGGTGTCGATGATGAAGAGGCCCGCGGTGAGCTGCTTCTCGCGGCCGTCCACTTCCTCGGGCCAGAAGTTGCCGCTGGCCAGGCGCAGGTGCGGCTTCTGCGGGAGCACGAGGGGCCCCTGGCCCTTGATGAGTGTGATGGTGTCGGATGACATGCCTGTTTCCCCCTACCGTCAGGACGTGCGGACCCATGGAACGGGCCTCGCGTCAGATGTTCCCGGACGCTAGCACGGGGGCCTGTCCCTGGCGGGAGAGGCTTTGACTGGGAGTGTGGGATGGGGTGGGCGGGTGGACGCCTGGCCCCCGACTTCGGCATGAACTACTAATTTCATGCGGTCATTAGTAGTTGCTGGTACTTTTCGTCCATGCGGATGCCGGAAATCCCTCCTGATTCCAAGGAGATCCTTCAGGGGAGGGCCCCCTGGGAGGTAGCGCGTACGCTGGAGCTGCTGGCCCGACCGGGGCAGTCCGAGGTGGAGGGGCGCTACCTGCATTGGGACGAGCTGCGGCGTCACCCGGTCCCCGTGGGGCTGACCCATCGGGAGTGGTGGTTTCAGATCGACATGACCCGGCGGGCGATGAGAGCCCCCCTTGCCCTGAGGGACAAGCAGGGGCGTCCGTTCTGCTATGCGACTCCGGGCAACGTGCTCGAAGGGCTCCATCGCATCGACCGTGAGCTGGGCAATCACCTGGAGTCGACCGCCCCTCAGTTGGGCGACAAGGAAATCCAGGATCGCTACATCGTTCGCTCGCTCATGGAGGAGGCCATCACCTCCAGCCAGCTCGAGGGCGCCTCGACCACGCGCAAGGTCGCCAAGGAGATGCTGGTCGAAAAGCGTCAGCCTCGCACGAAGAGCGAGCGGATGATCTTCAACAACTTCCAGGCGATGGAGTGGCTGCGAAGGCAGACGAAGGAGCGGCTCTCCATCTCCTTCCTCCGGGAGCTCCACGAGATCCTCACGCAGGACACGTTGGAGGCCGATGAAGTCGGAAGGCTTCGACGTGCGGACGAGCAGGTCACGGTGATGGACCAGGGGGATGGAGAGGTTCTTCACATCCCTCCCGAGGCGGAGGCGTTGCCGGAGCGGCTCAAGGCGCTCTGTACCTTCGCCAACGAGGAAGGAGCGAACGGCTTCGTCCACCCCGTGGTGCGCGCCATCGCGCTGCACTTCGCGCTGGGGTACGAGCATCCCTTTGTCGACGGGAACGGGCGGACCGCGAGAGCACTCTTCTACTGGAGCATGATCCGGCAGGGATATTGGATTGCCGAGTTCCTCCCCATCTCCCGCATCCTGCAGCGTGCCCCTGTGAAGTACGGTCGCGCGTTCCTGTTCACCGAGACGGACAGCAATGACTTGACCTATTTCCTGCTGCACCAGTTGGAGGTGCTCCGCTATGCGACCGACGACCTCTATGTCTATCTGAGGCGCAAGCAGGAGGAGGCGCTTCACGCGGAGCAGATCCTCCGGAGAGAAGTCGACCTGAACCATCGGCAGCGCGAGCTGCTGCTCCATGCGCTGCGGCACCCCACGGCGCGCTATGACATCGACTCCTATCGGCGGCAGCATTCCGTGGTGTACCAGACCGCCCGGCAGGACCTGCTCGACCTGGAGGCGGCGGGGTTGCTGAGGAAGGTCCGGGTCGGACGTGCGTACTCCTTCTCTCCGGTGTCCGGGCTTCAGCAGGTGATGGAGCGGAAGAAGGCCCGGTAGTTGTCGGCAGGTGCACGTCTGCGTGACATCGCGCTTGCCGTGCGGGGTGTCGTGGCGATGCTCCGGGGTCATGCATCCTCGGACGACAGCTTCGACTTGGACGACTTGTGCCCGGGCTCCGGGCCTCGGGGAGGCCTAGCCGCGTGGCGACGGTGTCCCTGGAGGACGTGCGCAAGGTGTACCGGGGCGGTGTCGCCGCCGTGAAGGGTGTGACGCTCCACATCGCCGACGGTGAGTTCGTGTCGCTCGTCGGCCCGTCCGGCTGTGGCAAGTCCACCACCCTCAACCTCATCGCCGGGCTGGAGGAGCTGTCCTCCGGAACGCTGCGCATCGATGGCGAAGTGGTGAACGGCATGTCCCCCAAGGAGCGGGACATCGCCATGGTCTTCCAGAGCTACGCCCTCTATCCGCACCTGGATGTGGCCCGGAACCTCGCCTTCCCGTTGGAGGTCGCTGGCCTTCCTCGCTCGGACATCGACGCTCGCGTGCGCGAGGTCGCCTCGGTGCTCGGACTGGAGGCCCTGCTCTCGCGTCGTCCGAAGGAGCTCTCCGGCGGACAGCGTCAACGCGTGGCACTGGGCCGCGCGCTCGTGCGCCGCCCCAAGGTGTTCCTGTTCGACGAACCCCTCTCGAACCTGGACGCCGCCCTGCGCACCCAGATGCGCGGCGAAATCAAGAAGCTGCACGAGCGACTCCAGGCCACCTTCATCTACGTCACCCATGACCAGGCCGAGGCCATGACGCTCTCCGACCGCGTCGTCGTGATGAGCCAGGGCGAGGTGCAGCAGGTGGCTCCACCGCGCGAGCTGTATGACGCCCCCACGAACCTCTTCGTCGCGGGCTTCTTCGGCTCGCCTCGCATCAACCAGTTCAAGCCCCGGACCCTGGGACTCGCCGGGGATGAGGTGGTGCTGGGCCTGCGCCCGGAACACCTGGAAGTGATTGCGTCCCCCTCGCCCGACAGTGCGCTGACGGGCCGCGTGTACCTGGTGGAACCCATGGGCGCCGAGAGCTGGGTGACGGTGGACGTGGGCGGTGAACACCTGGTGGCCCGTGCCCCCGGTGACTTCCGTGCTGCGTCGGGCTCGGAGGTCGCGCTGCGCTTCGATGCGTCCAGGCTGCGCCGCTTCGATGCGCGCACGGGCCGCGCGCTCGCTCAGTAGTCGGGCTGGAGTGCCTCGCTGTCGAACGGGAGCCTGCGCGCCTCGCCCGGGCGGTCATGGATGATGGCCCCGAGGTACGGCGCCTCCACGCCCACGAAGTCCGCGACGCGCAGCTCCAGCGCTTCCTCGTGTGAGCCCGCGCGGAACAACAGCGTCTCCGCCTCGCCCAGGTGCCCGTCCATCACCACCGGCAATCCATACCGCCTGCCGAACGGTGGCTCCGCGCCCACCTCGCAGTCGGGGAAGAGGTCGGCGAACTCGGCTTCGTCCGCGAGCCGCAGGCCCTTCGCGCCCGTCACCTCCGCGACGCGGTCCACGTCCACCGTGTCCGGCGCTCCCACGACACAAATCCAGAACGCGTCCTCCGAGCGGAGGATGACCGACTTGGCCACCTGGAAGCCGCTGACGTGCAGCGACTGCGCGAGCGCCTGCGCGGTGATGGCTCGCAGGTGCGGTCTTCGCTCGTAGGGAACCTGGTGACGTTCCAGGTACTGGAGGATGTTCTGCGGAATCATGGCGCGGCCTCCCTCGGTCCTTCCCAAGGAAGGTGCGCCCCTCCGCGCACGAGGACCAACCGCTGTCACTCGCGCGCATGTCCCGCGAGCCGCCGCCCTGGCGCTCCTCGCTCAGGCGTAGACGGGGTTGCCCTCGAGCGACATCTCCAGCCGACGGTTGAGCTGCTCCAGTCGGTCATGTCGCTCGCGCAGCATGTCCCGGTAGGCACGCTGGTCCGTTCGGGCAATCTCGTCGAGCAGCTCGCGCAACGCCGTGTCCAAGGCCTGCTTCAGCTCGCGCCCCTCTACCTCGGAGAGCTCCAGTAACATGCCGCACCTCCCGTGACGGAAAGTAGGCACCTCCTCCTCATGCGGGCAGGGCCTGTCCGCTCGGCGCGGACCCCGGCGACCTCTCGGCCGCTGTCCGTCCTCCCGACATCACTCCAGGCAAGGGCTGCATGGCGCCATGGGGACCTCGGCCTCGCCGCGTCTCGGTCCGTGAGCCCTGGCGCGAGCGCCTCCTCGCCTGCTCCCTCGGACTGTCATCGGCCACCCGGTGCCCGCAGGTTCTCCCTGACGAGGGCACGGTGTGGCCGCGAGGAGCTTGCGATGATTCAGTCCGGCGAAGTGCGTGAGGGAATGACGGTGAGGACCGCGGATGGACGCAAGCTGGGGCGCGTCGCCGCGGTCGGTGACATCCACTTCGAGCTCGAGCAGGGCCTGGTGCCCGTGCCTCGCCGCGACTACCTCGTGGAGTTCCGTGACGTGGACTACGTCAGCGCCGACGACGTCTACCTCGCCAACGCGGACCATCCGCTGTTGAAGCTCGAGGTGGATGATGACGGCGGCGCGCTGCCACCCCGAAGCTCTCGTGGCATGGACGCCGAGCCGGTGAACACTCCGGTCCCCGGGGACGACGACTCCGTACGCCACTGAGCGGCTCGCGGGGCCTCCTCCGAGGGGGCCTGACGTCCGACCCTTCAGGCGGGTCAAGCGTCCGGAATCACTCAGGTTGGACATCCCTGGAATGTCAGACCGTCAGGCTACACGGGCTCTCTTCGACCTGCGAGGCGAGTGGGCTCCATGCGACGTGTTCCGACATCCTTTCTGGGCGTGGCGCTGTGCGCGCTGGTGTTCTCGTGCGGCGCCGCTCCGCGTCCGGACGAGGGCACTCGGGACGCCGTCGCGGTGCCGCTGCGCCTGCTGACGCCGCGCAAGCTGCTGCCGTTCGTCACGCTGGCGGATGGCCGCGTGCTGGCCGCGGGTGGGCACGATGGTCAGCGCACGCTCGCGAGCTGCGAGGTGTTCGAGCCGGAGACGGGGCTGTGGCGCGCGACGGGGGCGCTGAACAAGGCGCGTCGCAACCACGCGGCGGTGCGCCTGTTGGATGGTCGGGTGCTGGTGGTGGGCGGTGCCCAGGTCGCCGCGCCGAGCGCGCTGGCGGACGCGGAGGTGTACGCGCCGACCACGGGACAGTGGACGGTGGTGTCGCCGATGTCCGAGCCGCGCAATGACCCCGCCGCGGTGCTGCTGCCGGACGGGCGCGTGCTGGTCGCGGGTGGCACGGACGCGGACCGTCGGCCGCTGCGCTCGGCGGAGCTGTTCCATCCGGAGACGGGCACGTGGGTGCCCGCGACGCCGCCGGGCTTCGTGCGAGGGGGCGCGGGGACGGCGGTGGTGCTCGGGCAGGGCAAGGTGCTCTTCGCGAGCGGGCTCCAGGCGGAGCTCTACGACGTGGCCACGGGTCGCTGGGAGAAGGCGGGCCTGACGGGGGGCGCGGCGGGGACCCATCGCGTGGGTCACTCCGTGACGGCGCTGCCGGATGGACGGGTGCTCGTGGTCGGCGGCGCCACCGCGCGCGCCTCCAGCACGGCGGAGCTGTATGACCCCATGACGGGCCTGTGGACGCTGGTGGCCGCGCCGTCCGTGCCTCGCGAGCACCACGCGGCGTTGGTGACGAAGGAGGGGACGGTGCTGGTGCTCGGCGGTGAGCACTTCACCACGGGGGCGCTCACGTCCGTGGAGCGCTTCAATCCGATGACGGGCCAGTGGTCCTCGGCGCCGGCGCTCGAGGAGCCTCGGAGGTTTTCGCACGCGCTGCTGCTGGCGGACGGCGCGGTGTTGCTGGTGGGCGGGGCGAACGAGATGACGGGCATGCTCGGCTCGGGCGAGCGGTATTTGCCCGGGGGCTGCGTGCCCGTGACCTGTGAGGCCCGAGTGGGCGCGTGTGGCGCGGTGCCGGATGGCTGCGGTGGGGAGCTGCAGTGCGCGCCTTGCTTCGTGGACCGCTGTGACGCGCCCCCGTGTCACGCGGAGGGCCTCACGCGACGGTGACGGTGGAGCGCCGTGGAGAGGCACCCACGGCGTGCCCCTCGTGCTTGCGCATGGAGGGCACTTCGAGGCGTGGCGGGTTGATGACTTGCTCCCGTCTCGATGCCACCCAGGTACCGCGACGCTCATCCCGTGTGGCTCGTACGCCAGGGGGATGCGCGACACCGGACTCGATGCCGCGCGGCTCCTCCCGCGGTGGTTGAGCGCGCTCCGGACGCGCCGCGGCGGCCTCGCCACCTGTGAGCCCACGTCGAGCGGAGATGACAGCCGTGGACGATTCTGACTGGAATGCACCGCATGCGCGGGTGGCTCGTCGGAATCGTCGTGGGACTGGGACTGCTCGGCTGCGGCGGTGACGGTGTCCCCACGCTCACCTACGACGAGTGGGCCGAACGTTCGGCCACCGCGCAGTGCTCCCACGCGCGCACCTGCGCGGGCTCCACGCTGGAGCAGGAGCCCTGTGTCGCCCAGGTCCTCGACAGCTACCAGCAAGTGGAGCCCACGCTGGAGGGCGCCGAGGGCGCCAGGTCCGGCTGCGTCCAGTGCATGCGCATCCGGACCGAGGAGCTCACCACCTCACTCGACAGCGGCTGCCAGCGCCCGCCCGACACCGCGCGCATCGACGCGGTCTGTGGCGCCGAGCGTCAAGCCTGCCTCGGTGCGCCATCGCTCACACCCTGAGCCCGAGCCCGCGTGCGACTGCGTGAGCACTCCCGCACGGAAAGCCTCGCAACCCACGAAGCCCCGGACCCGTGTGCTCCGAGCGACGCGAGACGGCCCCGGCCGTGCGTGCCACACTGCGCGCCCATGCGAACCCGCCTCCGCCTCCTCGCACCGCTCATGCTCTGCACCGCATGCGCCTCCGTCTCCTCTCAGTCCCCGGATGCCCCCGCCGCGACGGTGAAGTCCACCTCTCCCGAGCGCCCCTTCGGCACGCTGCGCGAGCAGGCCGAGCGGCAACAGGCCTGGCTGCGCGAGCGCATGGACACGGCCCTGCCCCAGCTCATGCGCAAGTACGGCGTGGAGATGTGGGTCATCCCCATGCGCGAGTACAACGAGGACCCCGTCTTCAAGGCGCTCGTGTCCCCCACCACGTTCGCCGCCCGCCGCCGCACCATCTACGTGTTCCATGACCGTGGCCCCGAGAAGGGCGTGGAGCGCCTGGCGCTCGGCGGTGGTCCCCAGGGCGGCGTCTACGTGCCGCGCCGCGCGCAGCAGCAGGTCAGCCACGGCGGCCAGGGCCTGCGCCAGGCGGAGCTGTGGGGCCCCGACCAGTGGCTCGTCCTCAAGCAGGTGCTCGAGGAGCGTCAGCCCAAGAGCATCGCGCTCGACATCTCGCGCACCTTCGCCTTCGCGGACGGCCTCTCCCATGGCGAGTACGAGGGCATGGCCGAGGCGCTCGGCCCCGACTGGGTCAAGCGCTTCAAGCCCGCGGGCGGCCTGCCCGTGGACCTGCTCGCCTGGCGCATCCCCGACGAGGCGCGCTTCTACGAGGACCAGACGAAGCTCGCCTGGAACATCATCGAGACCGCCTTCTCCAACCAGGTCATCACCCCCGGCACCACCCGCGTGAAGGACGTGGAGTGGTGGATGCGCCAGCGCCTGGCCGACCTGGGCCTGGAGACCTGGTTCCAGCCCTCCGTCGACGTGCAGCGCCAGGGCGTCACCGACGAGCAGCTCGGCGACGACCCCGTCATCCAGCGCGGCGACGTGCTCCACTGCGACTACGGCGTCACCGCCCTGCGCCTCAACACCGACACCCAGCACATGGGCTACGTGCTGCGCGAGGGCGAGACGGACGTGCCCGAGGGCCTCAAGGCCGCGCTCAAGACGTCCAACCGCCTGCAGGACATCGTCTTCGAGGAGCTGGTCCCCGGTCGCACCGGCAACGAGGTCCTCCAGCGCGCCCGTCAGCGCATGACGAGCGAGGGCATCGACGGCACCATCTACTCGCACCCCATCGGCCTGCATGGCCACGGCGCCGGCGCCATGGTGGGCCTGTGGGACCGTCAGGAGGGCGTGCCCGGCAACGGTGACCACAAGGTCATGCCGAACATGTGGTACTCCATCGAGCTGCAGGCGACGAGCGCCGTCCCCGAGTGGAACGGCCAGCGCGTGCGCTCCGCCCAGGAAGAGGACATCACCATCGACGCCGAGGGCCGCGTGCACTGGGCCTGGAAGCGTCAGACGGACTTCCACCTGGTGCGCTGAAGCCCCGCGTCACGCAAGGCGGGCTCTCGTGCGCACCCCGCGCGAGAGCCCTGGCTTCCTCAGCGCGGCGTGCCCGTCAGCGACTTGAGCAGCTCCACCAGCGCGCGCTTCTCCGCGTCCGTCAGCTCCAGCGCGACGATGGACACCGTGCGCTTGCCCGTGAAGGTGCCGTCCGCGTCGCCGCCCTCGTTGTAGAAGTCGACGACCTCCTCCAGCGTGGCCTGCGCGCCCGTGTGCATGTACGGCGCCGTCAGCGCCACGTTGCGCAGCGACGGCGTGCGGAACGCGCCCTCCAGCTCCTCCTGCTTGGCCTGCGTGCGCAGCGTGTTCAGCCGCCGCGCGTCCGCGCCGCTCCGGTCATCGCTGTAGCGCCCCGCCGCGTTGAACTCCCAGTCCAGCAGCGACTGCAGCACCGCCCACTGTCCCCCCGCGCCCGGCCCCTTGTCCTGCAGGCCCACGTTGTGGAACAGCTCGTCCGTCAGCGACGGGCCCTTGTGGCACACGATGCACTGGCCCTTGCGCACGAAGGTCTTCAGCCCCAGGTACGCCGGGTCGCTCTCGGCCGTGCCCGCGTCCACCGCCGCGAGGAAGCGCCGCACGTCCACGTCGAAGGGCGCCTCCACCCGCATCAAGTCCCGCTCGTACGCCGCCAGCACCTTGCCCACGTTGGCCATCAGCTCCGGGCCGGGCTCCGCGCCCGGGTCCGCGCCGAACAGCGCCAGGTAGCGCGAGCGGTACGAGTCCTGCGCCTGCAGCCGGGCGCGCACCACCTCCGCGTCCGAGTCCATCTCCACCGGGTTCGTCAGCGGGAGAATCGCCTGGGACCAGAGCGAGTCCGCCCGGCCGTCCCACATGAACCAGCGGTTGTGCCGCACGTTCAGCACGGTGGGCGGGTTTCTCTCCGTGCGCTGGCCCCCGCAGCCCTCCGCCGTCGGCGTCTCCACCGTGCGGCCCTCGCCGGTGTGACAGCTCTCACACGACACCGAGCCGCAGCGCGACAGCCCCGGGTCCCGGAACAGCTCGTTGCCCAGCGTGCGCGCCGCCTCCAGCCCGTCCACGCGGTTGGTGGAGTCCAGGCGCGGGTGGCTCGACAGCGAGTGCAGGCTGCGCAGCTGGTCCAGCTCGTCCAGCGTGGGGAAGGGTTCCTCGGACTCACACGCCAGCCCCATCCCACCCAGGCTCAGGGCGAGCAGGGCAGTGCGCCAGCTTCTCGAAATCATCACCGGGTCGTCCTTCTTCACCATGCGGCCCGGCCTGGTCCGGTACCTCGCGCCGCTCCACGGGCGGTCTCCCGGAAGCTTCGCGCCCCTCGGTGCGCGAATCAATCCGGAATTCCTGGACGACCTGGAGCCTACCTGCCCGCTCCGCTCCCGACACCGGAGCGGAGCGACAGGGCACGGCGAACGACGGTCGACTTCAGGAGCCGCAGCTCACGGCGAAGTCGCGCGTGCCGGTGGCGTAGTTCTTCAGCTCCAGCTCGGACGGCTCCGGGGAGATGCTGGGCGCGGAGCCGTTGTCGCACTTCAGGCCGGACTCGGCCACCGCGCTGATCTGCAGCTTGGCGTTGCTGGGGATGCCGGACACCGTGAAGGAACAGCGGTTTCCGCGGCTGGACTTCACCATGCCGTGACCCAGGGCGTCCGTGGGCGTGCTCGCGTGAGCGACCACCACGCGAAGCTGGTCACAGGGGTTTCCCGCCTGGGCGAGCCCGGTCTCCGGCAGCTTGATGACCCCGGCGACGTTGGCGTTGCCCTCGCGGCTCCCGCCGCCTCCCGTGGTGGCACAACCAGTGGCGGCGAGCATCAAGGCGGCAACGGCGATGCGATACATTTTTTCCTCAATTCATGGGGGAAGGAGAAGGCGGCTCGGTCGCCGCACAGACGACCTACGTCGCGCGCCCATTACAATTGCGACGACATTTCATTCCATCCATTTCGCGCGCACTCGACGTGCCGGGTTTTCTCCAAATCGCATGGAAGTCCGTGCGGTTTCGGACGCCGCGTCGACGGGCGGTGTGACTCGGCGTGCGGTTCGATGAGTCTTCTTCATCGCTCGAATCAAAGACAGACATGGTGTGCGGCCCTGGGACGCTTGGACGTCCCAGGAGCGGACGGGAATCCCGTGTTTGGGAATGCACGAACGCTCGTGCCCCGCGCGGAGCGTGCGGCCGGGACGCAGTCCCTTTGTCTGCTGCGGGACAGCGCGCGCGCCCCCACGGTTCAAGGCGCGAGAGAGGAGACGCGCATGTCGATGCAGAAGCAGGAGACGACGCAGTCGTGGTCGGGGCTGGGCGTGGGGACGGACCGCAAGTCCTTCCTGGCCGCGGTGTCCGCGCAGCTTCCGGACTTCGAGGCCGAGCGCGCGGCGGAGGCGGTGTTCTGTGGCCTGTCGGAGCTGTTGTCCGACGGGCTGATGCGGCAGCTGCGCGAGCAGCTCCCGGAGGACCTGCGGGGAATGCTGGATGCGTGCCCGCGGCATCAACGCGAGGGCGGCAAGGTGGACCGGGATGACTTCTACCTGCAGGTGGCCAACCACCTGAACGCCGAGCCGGAGAACGTGAGGCTGGTGCTGCACGGCGTCTTCGCGGCGCTGCGGGCCCAGCTCACCGAGCAGGAGGCGGGCAAGGTCGAGGGCCAGCTCCCCCGGTGGCTCCAGGGCACGTGGGCCGCGGCGAAGCTGGGCATCGACCGGCCCTCGTGAGCGCGACCGACGGGGCGCGGGCTCGTGCTCCACCCGAGGCGTCCGGACCCTGGCGGCCCGGACGCCTCGCTCGCGCCCGCTAGTAGGTGCCGCCAATCTGCAGCGTGCCCATGTAGCGGCCGTCCAGGGCGTTGGGCGTCGCCGAGGTGGGAGCGAAGCCCTGGTCGAAGAGGAAGTTGTAGCTGACGCGCGCGTCGGCGGTGATGAGCTTGTTGACCTGGTAGCGCAGGCCCAGGCCCGCGGGCACGTAGCCGCTGGTGTCGTCCTCGAAGCCGAAGAGGCGGCCCTGGGCGTCGTGGCGGATGTTGTAGTCGTCGATGCCCAGGCCCGTCACCGCGTAGGGCTGCAGCCGGGTCTCGGTGAAGTTGCCGACGACGAGCGCCTGGCCTCCGCTGCGCACCACGTCCGGGCCGCTGCCCAGGCTGCCGCCGCGGCCGTTGCCGTCGACGTCCACGTCATTGAGGCTGCCGTTGTAGCCCAGCTCCACCGCCATGAAGGGAATGGGCCGGTAGCCCACCGCGGCTCCGTAGGCGAACCCCGCCTCCATGCGGGGCGCCAGCTGGCCGGTGTAGCCCTCCGCGCCGCCGCCCAGCTGCGCGTACAGCCCGGTGTCGGCGCGACTGGACGATTTGTGACGGCGCGGCTCGTCCTCCCGCGCCGGCTCCACATAACCCTGGGCCCGCTCCGCGCTGGGGCGGAAATCCTCCTGGGCCGCCACGGCGCATCCCCACAGCGCCCCCACACATCCCGCGATACGCACGAAGGTCTTCATGTCGGACTCCTTTCCAAGCGTCCGGAAGGCAACGTGACGTCCTCATCCCTCCCCGGCATGGTTCCACGGGGAGGCGCGGGAGGAGGGAGGACGCGTCGGCCGTCCCCGCGTCCCTCCCCGGCGGGCAGGGCGGGCGGGCTTCCCGCGCCTGGGCGACTCGAGGCCTCAGGGCATGGCGCCGATGAGCGCCTCCAGCGCGCCGCGCGCCTGCACCAGGCCGTGGCCATGCTCGGTGTCATAGCCCGCGGGGCCCAGGTCCTTCGCGCTGGACTGGAGCGCGGCGCGCACCTGGGCGGGCGTCGCGCCGGGGCGGGCGCTGAACAGCAGCGCGGCGATGCCGCTGACGTACGGGGTGGCCATGGAGGTGCCGGACATGTACGCGTAGTCCACCGGGCGCAGCGTCAGCCGCGTGGTGGCGCCCAGCTGCCGGCCCATCACCGTGCTGGCCGCCTGGGTGATGGTGACGGCGGGCACCCACGCGCCCTGCTGCGGGACGGAGAGGATTTCCGCGCCGCCCTCCATCAGCTCGCTGGCGAAGATGACCGCGCGCGCGCCCTGCTTCATCACGTTGACCATGGCCCGCTCGGGCCTCACGTAGGGGTGCGGGTGCACATAGGCGATGAAGCCGTCACAGCTGCTGTCCTCGCCGCACGAGTCCAGCGTCCCGCCGTGCCCGCAGTCCACCAGCGCGCCCCAGGTGTTCCCGGTGGGCGCATACAGGAGGGAGCGCGACGCGGGCCGGGCCCGGCCCAGCTCCAGCTGCGCGAACGAGCCCAGGCCCCGGGGGAAGGTGGACAGCACGTCCACGCCCGGCGCCATCAGCGCCAGCCGCTCGCCATGGGAGGAGAAGTACACGCGCCGGTCCAGGTCATCCACCGCGCCCACCGCGAGCACGGACGGGTCCGACGCCGGATAGGACACCAGGAACTGGCCCTCGTTGCCCGCCGCCGCCACCACCAGCATCCCGCCGTCGAGCGCGGCCTTGAAGATGTCCTCGGAGGTGAAGGTGGCCAGGCCTCCGGCCAGCGACAGCGAGGCCACCCGGGCGCCCTGGCTCATGCACCACTCGACGGCCTCGAGCACCACGCTCATGTTCGTGCGGCCGTTCATGTCCAGCACCCGCGCCACGAGCAACTGGGCCCCCGGCGCCACGCCCATCAGCCCGCTCTCGGTGAGCACCGGCCCGCCCTGGCCCCCCATGCCCGCCCGGGCCGCGATGATGCCCGCCACGTGCGTGCCGTGGCCGGTGCCCCAGTGGCCCTCCTCGCCGTCGGTCGCGTCGTCGTCGGCGTCCAGGAAGTCTCGCGCCGCCACCACCGCGTCACGCAGCTCCGGGTGGTTCATGTCCATGCCGCTGTCGATGACGCACACGCGCACGCCCTCGCCCGTCACCGCGCCCGGGTCCGGCACCCCGTCCCCGTTCTGGTCCCACACCTCCAGCGCCTGCACCCGCTGCAGCTTCCCGGTGTAATCCCCGGTGCCGCTCGCCCCGAGCCCCGCGCGGGTCAGCGCCCCCAATGGAAGCGCGCCGAGCCCCGTCGCGCGCAGCTCCGCGTCCGGCTCGATGCTCTCCACCGAGGGGTCCAACGCCAGCTCCAGGCGCTCCTCGGGTGTCACGCGCGCGGCCAGGGCGGGCGCGTGGCGGAAGCTCGCCGTCACCTGGCCGCCCAGCTGGTGCACCCGCGCCGCCGTCACCCCCTGGGCCTGGCGGTAGCGGATGATGACCGGCTCCCGCCCGTCCTCGTCGGACGTGACCTTCCAGGTCGCCCGGGGCTCGTGGGGAACCTCGCCGGCGGTGATGCCAGGGCAGACGTTGCGCTGGGCGTCCCGCTGCTCCGACTCGTCCGGCATGCACGCCGCCAGCACCATCAGCCCGATGAATCCCCAGCGCTTCATGAGCCACTTCCTTCCATCGCCATCCCGGGCGACCTCGCGGGGCCCGGCCGGAGGGCTTCCGGCCGGACGACCCCACCAGCCCCCAGGGAGTGCATCCCTCCCCCGGGCGGCAACGGCGCTCCGAGCCCGCCGCCGACGGGAGGTGCGTGGGTTCACATCCGGACCGCGCCGCGTGTCGCAAACTGGCGTGCGACCCCGACCGCCCCTGGGAGCGGCTGTCCCGAAACCCGCCCTCCTTGCCCACCTCCACGCGGAGGGGAGGACCCCCGCGGCGCCGGGCTGAAGGGGCCTGAAGCGCCCAGGCCGGACGGGCGGGGAGGGCGCCGTCACGCTCCTTTCTGCCCCACGGGTCTGACACCGGGAGGGGGAGCGGCCGGCTTTGCGTTTCGGGCCCGTGCGGTGTCCGACAGAGACGAGGGAGCCCCCGGTGCTTGCTTCCGTGTGTGTCCGGGTGCTTCGCTGCCACGAGAAGCCATGAGCACCGAACCTACAGAGTCCTCCCGTTTCCTCGGGCGCTACGAGCTCGTCCACCCCCTGGGCCAGGGAGGGATGGGCGAGGTGTTCCTGGCGAAGATCAGCGGCGCGGCGGGCTTCGAGAAGCCGTGCATCGTGAAGACCATCCTCCCGGCGCTGCTGAAGGACCGGCAGTTCCTGGACCGCTTCCACCATGAGGCCAAGGTGCTGGTGCACCTGGTGCACTCGTCCATCGCCCAGGTCTACGACATGGGGGAGGCGGACGGGACGTACTACATGGCCCTGGAGTACGTGGCCGGCGTGGACCTGGCGTACCTCTTGGAGCAGGCGCGGGTGCAGGGCGCGCAGGTGCCCGTGCCGGTGGCGCTGTTCCTGGGCCAGCGCATGGCGGAGGGCCTGGGCTACGCGCACCGCAAGGTGGGGCCGGACGGGGTGCCGCTGGGCATCGTCCACCGCGACGTGTCGCCCCACAACGTCATGGTGTCGTACGAGGGCGAGGTCAAGGTCATCGACTTCGGCCTGGCCAAGTCCGCCGCGCGCAGCAAGTACACGCTGCCCGCCACGGTGATGGGCAAGCTGGGCTACATGTCGCCGGAGCAGGTGCGCGCTGAGGCGCTGGACCACCGCAGCGACATCTACTCCTGCGGCGTGGTGCTCTGGGAGATGCTCGCCGGCCGCTCGCTCATCCCCCACGGGACGGTGGGCGAGATGATGGCGGCCATGTCCCATCCCACGGTGCCGCCGCTGACAGGGCTGCGCGGGGACGTGGACGAGGCGCTGGACGCGGTGGTGCGCCGCGCGCTGGCGACGAAGCCGGATGAGCGCTACTCGCGCTCGGACGAGCTGGCGCGCGCGCTCAACGGCGAGCTGGTGCGCTCCGGCGCGGCGGTGGGCGCGGAGGAGGTGGGCCACTTCGTCCGCGCGCTGTGCCCGGAGGCCTTCGCGGCGCAGCGGCAGCTCATCTCCAAGGTGACGTCGTCCTCCAGCCACCGCCGCACCCCCACGCCCATCCCCCTGGTCGCCGGCGGCACGGGCGCGTACGGGACGGGGCCTCAGGAGGTGGAGTCCGCGGGCTTCGAGCCGACCCTGATGCGCAAGCAGGACACGCCGTCGGGGGAGAAGCAGGTGGCCGGCATGGCCCGCCCGGACCTGCCCGGCCACGGCGAGTCGATGGCCACCGACGCCACCACCCTGCGCTCCGGCTCGGACCCCGGCGCCGCCACGGCGAGGACGGCCGTCTTCGACGGAGCGACGGGGAGCACGCCGCGGCCTGCCGGCGCCGAGGCGTCGCCCTCCGGTCCCCGGGCCGAGAAGCCGTCCGGCTCTGGCCCCCGGTTCTCGGGCAACACCTCGGTGCTCACGCCCCAGGCCGAGGGTGCCTCGGGCTCGGGTCCTCGCGCCGCTGCTCCGGAGGAGCAGGCCCCGGTGCGCCCGGTGTCTTCGTCACGGGAGCAGGTTCCCGCGCGGAGTGACGAGGGTCGGGGCCGCAAGGGGCTGTTCGCGTTGGTCGCCGGCCTGGTCGTGCTGTTGATGGTGGGCACCGCGGTGACCACGGCGCACTTCATGCGGCCCCAGGGCCCGCCGCCCGTGGATGCCCCGCCGCCGCCTCCTCCGGGGGGCCTGGCGGGGATGGACGGAAGGCCCCCGCCGCCGGGGCGGCCCCCTCCTCGGGACCCTCCGCCCACCACGGCTCCGGTCATCAAGGAGACGCCACCGCCCGCCACCGCCCAGGCGCCGACCCAGCCCGAGCCGACGCCCGTCCCCAAGAAGCCGACGCCCAAGCCGGACAAGGTCGTCACGGCGCCACCCAAGCGCCCCACCCCTTCGCCCAAGCCGACTCAGGAGCCGGACAAGGCGCCGGTGGTGGAGCCCGTCGTGGCCGCCAACACCCCCGCCTTCGGCTACTTCGCGCAGGTGCTGCCGCTGACCGCCGATGACGGTACCTTCCTGGTGAGGGGGGCCCGCGCCAGGACCTTCCAGACGGGCATGGACGTGAAGGTGGTGGGCGACGCGACGTCCGATGGACAGCGTCCGGTGCTCGGCACCGCCCGGGTCGTCGCCTCCGACAGGCGGCAGGCTCGCTTGAAGCTGGCCAAGGACGTCAAGTCCGCCCCGAGGCTCTACGCCGCCGTCCCCGCGGAGGACCTCTACTTCGGAGAGCCCACCGAGCGGGGCTTGGAGCCCGCGTCCGCCACCGCCCCGCCCCCGAAGCCGGGGGCGTTGACGGGGCATATCTCGAAGAGAGATCCCCTGATTGGCAACACCTCCTACACGGTGAGCAACGCCGACGAGTTCGAGTGGACCGACTGCGTCCTCGTCATCGAGACGCGCCAGCGCGCGACCCTGGGAGAGGTGCCCGCCTACACGAAGCGAGAGGTGAAGCGCTTCAGCAAGCCCCAGACGCAGCAGGTGCCCCCCGCGGGCAAGGCGGGCGTGTACTGCAAGGAGGGGACGCTCTTCTCGACGGTGAAGTGACGCCCTCCGGGCGCTACGGCCTGCCCGAGCGCTCCTTTGCCACCGGACAGTCCGCCACCACCTTGCGCACGTCCTCGCGGTCGCCGTGGGCCTCGCGCACGGCTCGGCTCAGGGACGTCTTGCACTCCCACGTCACGTCCCGCGTGCCGTGGCAGCAGTGCCAGCCCGTCAGTGTCCGCCCCAGGTACTTGAGCATCTCCGCCCGCGTGGGCGTGACGAGCAGCCACACCGCGCCCGCGATGAGCCCCAGCCAGGGCAACTGCGCGCCCAGCCCCTTGAGCCGCGCCGAAGCGCCCGCCGTCACCGGCTCCGCGTGCACGCCCAGCCAGGTGTCCAGGGGACGGCGCTGCAGCACCGGGGTGATGAGCAGGTCCACCGGCGTGGTGAGCGCCCGGGCCAGCGCGCGCGGCACCCCGGGCGCCCGGCCCATGTGCACCAGCCGCACGCCCAGAAGCTGCCGCCACAGCGTCCTGCCCCAGAGGCCGCCCACCGCCGACACCGCCAGCCAGGCCAGCAGGATGGCGACGAGCATCGCCACCGGGGTCCGCTCGTGCTCCAGCGCCCGCAGCGCCGCCCAGCCCACCAGGGCCGCCGTCGCCAGGTCCAGCACGTCCGCCACCCACAGGTGCCACTGGTACCGCGCCTCGGTGGTCACCTTGTCCGTCGAGAACAACGCCCCGTCGCTCATCCGCCCACGCTCCTCGGGGCGCGGAGCATAGACCTTCGCCCGGCACCGCGGGGGACTGACGCGCCTGCCTTCCCGCGCGGGCCCCCGTCCAGAAACCGTCTTCCGCGCGCGTGACGCCGGGCGGGAGAGCGGGCGCCCACGGGCCGCCCTGGGGCGACCGGGGGACGTGACTCATGTCTGTTTCCCGCAGTGGCGCTCCGGGCCCCCGGCTCCCATCTTGGGTTCAGCGCGATGCGGCGAGGCCCCCGCCACCACCGGGGCCTCGATGCGCGGCGCGGACGCCACGTCCCCGGTCCTCCGGGGCGCGTGGCTCCTCAGGTGCCGACAGGTGGTGGCGTACGAGGCGACAGCGGCGGGGGGAAGTTTGGGAGTCGTGGGGGGGCAGGTGGTCCCCCGCCGCTGTCGCCGAGGCCGTTGGCGGCCAACGTTCCACTCCGGGTGAACGCCCGAGGTTTGGCCTCGCGGGCGATTCTGCCGGACACTGTGGCCCGTCATGGGCATTCCAGGGCATCGGCTCCGCGCGGCGTGGCGCGGGCTCGGGGGGTTCGTCTTGCTCGCTGGGCTCGTCCTGGCGTGGCCGGGCCTTGCCTTGGACCCGCAGCGCTGGGTCTCCCAGTACAGCCAGGACTCGTGGCGCAGCGACGACGGGCTGCCGCAGAACAGCCTGCTGTCGATGGCGCAGACGCGTGACGGCTACGTGTGGCTGGGCACGTGGGAGGGCCTGGTGCGCTTCGACGGCGCGCGCTTCGTCGTCTTCGACAAGCGCAACACGCCGGAGCTGCGCAACCACACCATCAAGGCGCTCGCGGAGGACGCGTCCGGCGTGTTGTGGGTGGGCACGGACCAGGGCCTCGTCTCGTACGTGGACGGCCGCTTCGAGCGGGCCCCGGGGGCCTCGGCCCCGCTGGAGGGCTTCCGCGTGGAGCACCTCATCGTGGGCGAGGGCTCCTTGTGGGCGGGCACCTCGGGCGGCCTGTGGCAGGTGCCGCTGGGCGAGGGCGTGGCGCGGCAGTACACGGAAGCCGACGGCATGCCGGGCATGTCCATCACCGCGCTGGCGCGAGGCGGCGGGGACAACCGGCTGTGGGTGGGCACCAAGACGGGCCTGGCGCTGCTGGAGGGCGGACAGGTGCGGGGCCTGCCCTTCCCGATACCCGGCGGGGACGTGCGCTCGGAGGTGACGTCGTTGTTCCAGGACGTCACCGGCACGCTGTGGATGGGCACGGAGGCGGGGCTGGTGTCGTGGAACGGCGCGGTGGCCCGGCGCTACAGCACGTCGGACGGACTGCCGGCCGTCGTCACCGCGCTGCTCGCGGACAGCCAGGGCAACCTCTGGGTGGGCACGCGGCGGGGCGGACTGCTGCGGCGCGAGGCCGCGGGCTTCAGCGCGCCGCTGCATGGCGCGGGGCTGGTGGACGCGGAGGTGCTGTCGCTGCTCGAGGACCGGGACGGCTCGCTGTGGGTGGGCACCTATTCGGGCCTGTTCCGCCTGCGCGACGGCCCGTTCGCGACGTTCGGCGCGCCGGAGGGCCTGAGCAACGAGACGGTGAGCACGGTGCTGGAGGACAAGCACGGCACGGTGTGGCTGGGCACGGTGGGCGGCGGCCTGTTCTTCCTGCGCGACGGGCGCATCCAGCGCATGGACGACTTCGAGGGCGGCACGGACCCGGTCATCACCGCGCTGCACGAGGCGCCGGACGGGACGCTGTGGGCGGGCTCGAAGGCGGGCGCGTTCCGGTACGACGGGCACCGCTTCGCGAAGTCCTCGCGGGTGCAGGGGCTGCCGGACGACGTGGTGACGTCCATCCTGGTGGACTCGCGGGGTACGCAGTGGTTCGGCACGCGCAAGGGCCTGGCGCGGGTGCGCGGCGGCGACGTGACGGTGTTCGGTCAGAAGCAGGGGCTGACGTCCCCCATCATCGTCATGGCCGAGGACGCGTCCGGGGCGCTGTGGCTGGGCGCGGACAGCGGGCTGTGGCGCTACGAGGAGGGCAAGGGCCTGCGCCGCTTCACCGCGAAGGACGGCGCGCCGGGCGAGGTGGTGCTGGCGCTGCTGGCGGACCCGGACGGCACGGTGTGGGTGGGGACGGAGACGGGCCTGGGCCGGTGGAGGGACGGGACGTGGTTCCGCTACACGGTGTCGCAGCACGGCCTCTATGACGACGCGGTGTTCAGCATCGTCTCGGACGGGGACGAGCACCTGTGGATGAGCAGCAACAAGGGCGTGTCCCGGGTGTCGCGGCGCGAGCTGGAGGAGGTCGCGGAGGGCAAGCGCACGCGGCTGGCGGTGATGGGGTTCGACCAGACGGACGGCATGCGCACCGCGGAGTGCAACGGGAACACGCAGCCGTCGGGGTGGCGGGGCCGGGACGGGCGGCTGTGGTTCACCACCATCCAGGGCGCCATCGTGGTGGACCCGGTGCGCGTGCGCGCGACGCGGCAGCCTCCCGAGGTGCGCATCGAGGAGGTGCGGGTCAACGGGAAGCTGGTGTCGGTGCTGGGGCCGGTGGAGCTACGGCCGGACGACTCGCGGCTGGACATCCGCTTCACGGCCTTCACGCCGGGGGACGCGGTGCGCGTGCCCTTCCGGTACCGGCTGGTGGGGCACGACGACGGCTGGGTGCGCGCGGAGATTCGCCGGGCCACGTACACGGGCCTGCGTCCCGGGCGCTACCTGTTCCAGGTGCAGGCGGAGCTGCGCGACGGCGGGTGGACGGAGCCCGTGTCGCTGGACGTGGTGCTGGAGCCGAGCCTGTGGCAGCGCACGGAGTTCTGGGCGCTGTTCGTGCTGGGCATGGGGATGCTGGGCGTCAGCGTGTACCTCTTGCGCGTGGGGCAGCTGAAGGCGCGCGAGCGGTGGCTGGAGGCGCGCGTGCAGGAGCGCACGCGGGAGCTGGCGCGCGCGAACGAGGAGCTGGAGGCCAACGTGCGCACGCTGCGGCAGACGCAGGCGCAGCTGGTCCAGGCCGGGAGGATGGCGGCGGTGGGCCAGCTCGCCGCGGGCGTGGGGCACGAAATCAACAACCCGCTGGCGTACATCGTGTCGAACCTGGAGCACGCGAGCGAGGAGTCGGACATGCTCGCCCGCGAGCTCGGCGAGACGCGCGCGGCGGGGACGCGGCTGCGCGAGGTGGGGCAGGCCCTGCGCGAGGCGCTGCACGGCGCGGACCGGGTGCGGCGCATCGTGCGTGACTTGAAGACCTTCTCCCGGCCGGACGACGAGAAGCAGGGGCCGGTGGAGCTGGGGGCGGTGCTCGACTCGGCGGTGAAGATCGCCATGGGCGAGCTGCGGCCGCGCGCGAAGCTGGTGCGCGACTACGGGGACGTGACGTGGGTGGAGGGGAACGAGGCGCGCCTGGCGCAGGTGTTCCTCAACCTGCTCATCAATGCGGCGCAGGCCTTGCCGGAGGGGCGGGCGGAGCAGAACGAGGTGCGGCTGGTGACGCGCGGGGGCGCGGACGGCTGGGTGGTGGCGGAGGTGCGCGACACGGGGAGCGGGATTTCGCCGGAGTCGCTCGGGCGCATCTTCGACCCGTTCTACACGACGAAGCCGGTGGGCGTGGGCACGGGGTTGGGGTTGTCCTTGTGCCACGCGTACGTGACGGCGATGGGCGGCACCATCTCGGTGGAGAGCGAGCTGGGCAGGGGCTCGGTGTTCCGCGTGTCCCTGCGGCGCGCGAGGGCCCCGGGCGCGGGTGTGGCCGTGGATGTGCGGCGGGGCGGAGGCTGGTCCGTGCGTGGGCCGGGTGAGCGCGCGTCGTCGCCCACGGGCTATCCGACGGTGGCGCAGGACGCGTCGAAGCCCGTGGGGGACCCGCCGGCCAGCATGTCGAATCACACCTTCGTGGACGCGAGGGCCGTCTCCGAGCGTGCGTCCGCGCCGAGGTTCTCCGAGTCCTCTGCGGGCGACAGGGCCGGCACCGGGCCCGTGTCCGTGCCGGCGCGCGAACCCTCCCCGGAGGACCGTGTCGCCGTGTCGGGCCCCGCGCCGTCTCCAGCGCCGGGTCCCCGGCCATCGATGGAGCGCTCCTCCGAGCCGCCGGACGTCAGCGCCATCGCGCACCGTGCCTCCGAGGTCGCGGGAGCGACGACGGGACGCACGTTCGTGACGGGACCCGCCCCGGCCATCGAGCCCTCTTCGGACATGCGGTCCGCGTCGGCGCCCGCGTCACCCATGAAGCCCGTCTCGGGCTTGAGCCCGCGCGCGGAGGCGAGCCCGTCTCCGGCCCGCGCGTCACCGATGAAGCCCGTCTCGGGGGCGAGCCCGCGCGTGGAGGCGAGCCCGTCTCCGACCCACGCGTCGGAGCCCGCGTCACCCCGCGCGGGCGCGTCCGCGGCGGTGGCTCCCGGAGGGGGGGCCCCCGCGTCTCCACACCCCGAACCGGGGGGGGCCGCCGGTTCCGGGGACTCCACCGCTTCGCGCCCCGCCCCAGGCAGCACCGAGGTGTCCATGTCGAGCCCGACTCGAGGCCCCACCCAGGACGCCCCCCAGGGCGCCCCCCAGGGCGCGCGGCCCGCCGAGTCCGAGGCTGTCGTGCCCCAGGCCCGTGGCCGTGTGCTGGTCGTGGACGACGACGCGCTGGTGAGCGGGGCCATCCGGCGCACGCTCTCGCGCGAGAACGACGTGGACGTGGTGGTGAGCGCCCGGCAGGCGCTGGAGCGGCTCAGCGGACCGGAGCCCCGTCACTACGACGTCGTGCTCTGCGACTTGATGATGCCGGAGATGACCGGGATGGACCTCCACGAGGCGCTGGGGCACGCGGCGCCGGCCATCGCGGAGCGGATGGTGTTCATCACCGGCGGCGCCTTCACGCCCACGGCGCGCACCTTCCTGGAGCGGGTGGAGAACCCGCGCGTGGAGAAGCCGTTCGACCCGGAGTCCCTGCGCGCGCTGGTCCGCTCGGAGGTGGCCCGGGCGCGACGCGAGGCCGCGGGCCGGGCCGCCTGAGCCGTTCGGTCTACAGGTCCAGCACCAGGCGCTTCGAGCGGGCCCGTGACACGCAGATGAGCATGCGCTGGTTTCCCGCGGGCTCCTGCTGGAAGAAGGTGTCGCGGTGCTCGGGCTCTCCCTCGCAGACGCGGGTGACGCACGTCCCGCAGGAGCCCGCTTCACAGTCGCTCGTCACGCGCAGCCCGTTGCGGCGCAGCACGTTGAGCACCGACTGCCCCTTGGGCACGCTGAGCACCTGCCCCGTGCTGCGGATGGTCACCTCGAAGTCGGTGTCCTCCTTGGCGGCGAGCGCGCCCACGCCCTCGGCGCCGAACGACTCGAAGTGGACCTTCTCCCACGGCCAGCGGTGTCGGGCGGACGCGTCGCGCACCGCCTTCATCAGCCCCGCGGGGCCGCAGCAGTACAGCCGCGTGCCCGGCGCGCGTGTGGACAACAGCCCCGACACATCCAGGCCCTTGTCCGGGTCTCCCCCATCGAAGTGGAAGCGCACGTGCTCCGCGAAGGGCGGTGTGGACAGCAGCTCGCGGAACGCCGCGCGCTCCGGGGCGCGTGCGCAGTAGTACATCGTGTAGGGCGTCCCGGTCCGCTGGAGCTGCCGCGCCATGGACAACAGCGGGGTGACGCCGATGCCGCCGGCCACCAGCACGTAGCCGCGCGCGAACAGCAGCGGGAAGTCGTTGCGCGGAGGGCTCACCACCAGCACGTCCCCCTCGTGCACGCGCTCGTGCATGGCGCGCGAGCCGCCGCGGCCCTTGGCGTCCCGCTGCACGGCGATGACGTAGCGGTGTGTCTCCTCCGGGTCGTTGCAGAGCGAGTACGAGCGCAGCGTGGACTCCCTGCCGGGGATGCGCACGTCCAGGTGGGCTCCGGCCTCGAACGCCGCGAGCGCCCCGCCGTCTTCCGCGACCAGCTCGTACGACAGGATGTCCTCGGCCTCGCGGGCGATGCGGGCGACGCGCACGCGCAGCGCTTCATTCATCACGGTGTTCACCAACTTCCCCTCTCCCTTCCCGCGGACGACGCGGGCCCAACCCTCCGTTCCGACGGACACGACATTGAGCAGAGGTGGGCCAGCGTGGGATTGCCCCCGGGGGCTGTCGGCGCGTCGCCTCCTCCACGCTCCGGGTGACGACGGGGGGACGCCCGGGGCCACCGCGGCGCCCGCGTTGCCCGACGTGGGAACGGCGCTTCCCTCCCGAGGTGCCCGCGCCTCGTGGATGAGCGCGGGCGTGCCTTGCCTGGGGCCTGGGAGCGTCTGACACGGCAAGCGTGTCGCCCGGTCGCCGAGCACACGGGAGAGCAGGCCGTCCGCGCGTCGCTCCGGCATCGCGCGGAGGTCATCCCCACCATCCAGGACATGCCGCGTCATGGGCCGTGCACGCCACGGAGGGGATGCGCGGCCCCCGGAACCCCAGGGAGGCAAACGACATGGATGCCATCGCGTTGCTGAAGGCGGACCACAAGACGGTGGAGCAGCTGTTCCGCCGGTTCGAGAAGGCGGGCCCCAATGCCCACAAGCTCAAGCGCAAGCTGGTGGAGCAGATGGTGCTCGAATTGTCCGTGCACTCCTCCATCGAGGAGCAGGTCTTCTACCCGGCGGTGCGCCAGCGCTCCGCGTCCTTGCGCGACGAGGTGCTCCGCTCGCTGGAGGAGCACCACGTGGTGAAGTGGGTGCTGTCGGAGCTGGACGAGCTGCCCTCGGAGGCCGAGCGCTTCGACGCGAAGGTCTACGTGCTGATGGAGAACGTGCGCGCGCACGTCCTCGAGGAGGAGAGCACGCTCTTCCCCGAGGTGAAGAAGGCGTTCCGTCCGAATGAGCTGCGGGAGCTGGGCCAGGTGCTGGAGGCCGCGAAGCAGGCGGCCCCCACGCGGCCGCACCCGATGGCACCGGACACGCCGCCGGGCAACCTGGTCGCCGGGGCCGTGTCGGCGGTGATGGACATCGGCCGGGACGCGCTCCGGGCCGCCCGCCGCAAGGCCACGACCAAGGTGCGCGAGGTGACGGGGCGCGGCCCGAAGTCGCGCGCTCCCTCCGCCCCCGAGTACGAGGCCGGCGAGTCCGCCAGTCCGTGAGCGCGTGCTCCCCGAGTGGGCGGGCCCGGCTCCCCGTGTGGTGGGCCGGGCCCTTTCTCGTGGGCGTGAATGTCCTCGTGGAGGGGCCGTCCCAGGGAGTAAGGCAGCGGCAACACGACCCCGCCGTACCGCCCATCCGCCCCAAGGAGGCGCCATGCTTCACGCCCGTCCCGTTCGTTCCTGGCTGCTCACCGCCGTCCTGCTCGCCACCATGGGCGCCTCCGCCCAGCCCCAGCCCCAGCCCGTGTCCCAGGCTCGTCCCGCGGTGGACCCGTCCACGCGCACCCTGCGCGTCGAGGGCACCGGCGAGGTGAAGGCGCAGCCCGACGAGGCCTTCATCGACCTGGCGGTGGAGACGCTGGAGAAGACGGCGAAGGCCGCGGGCGAGCAGAACGCGAAGAAGATGGAGAAGGTCATCGCCGCGCTGACGTCCGCGGGCATCCCCCGCAAGGAAATCCAGACGCGCAACTACTCGGTGTACCCGGACTACGGCCCGCCGGCGCCCAACGAGACGGAGCCCAAGCTGCGCGGCTACCGCGTCAGCAACGTGGTGAGCGTGCACCTGACGGAGCTGTCGCGCGTGGGCAGCGTGCTGGACCAGGCGCTGGCGGCGGGCGCCAACCGGGTGGACCAGGTGCGCTTCGGCCTGGCGCGCCAGGACGCGGTGCAGGGTGAGGCGCTGCGGCAGGCGGTGGCGCGGGCCCGCAAGTCGGCCGAGGTGCTGGCCGCCGCCCTCAACGTGAAGCTGGGCGCGGTGGTGGACGCGAGCACCGTGACGGAGCCGCCGCAGCTCTACCCGGCCCGCTTCGCCATGGCGGAGATGGCGTCCGACGCGCGCGTCGCCACGCCCATCCAGCCGGAGGAGCAGACGGTGCAGGCCAAGGTGACGCTCATCTACGTCATCGAGTCCGCGCGCTAGTCCGTCGTCCAGCGATATCCAGGGCATGCTGGGGTGCTCCATGCCGGTGGTTCGGGCATGTGCCCCCAGTGTGACCCTCACGGTGTCCTGCCCCGGTCACCGGGTTCTTGCCGAATCGACCCCTGCCTACAGAGCGAGCCTCGCGACAGGGTTGTCGATATGTTGACATGCGAATATGTTCATGTCGTCATGTCTCCTGGTCCTTCTCTCGACGTGCGCCCGCTGACCCGTGTGCTCAAGGCCCTGGGCGATGAGACGCGCCTGCGCATCGTGTCCCTGCTCTCGCACTCGGAATTGTGCGTCTGCCATCTGGAGAGTGCCCTCTCCATTCCTCAGTCCAACACCTCCCGGCACCTGTCCGTCCTCAAGGCGGCTGGGCTCGTCGAGGCACGTCGGGAGGGCAGTTGGGTCTACTACCGGCTGGCGCCGCAGACGGACGCGCTGTGCGCTTCCCAGGTGCAGGCCCTTGTCGCGGCCTTTGCTACGCGCGCGACGCTCCAACGTGAAGTGGCGCGTGTCCTGAAGTCCTGCGGACCTGACGCCTGCAAGTAGCGCGAATTGCTTCCCCTGGGTGCTTCCGCCCATGTCCTCGCTGACCGCCTCCGAAAACGTCGTCAAGAAGCTCTCCCTCATCGACCGTTTCCTGCCGGTGTGGATCTTCGCCGCCATGGGCCTGGGCATCGGCCTGGGGCGCGCCTTCCCGGACCTCGGAAGCCGGTTGGACACGGTGAAGCTGGACACCGTTTCGCTGCCCATCGCGTTGGGCCTCTTGTGGATGATGTATCCGGTGCTCGCGAAGGTGCGCTACGGCGAACTGGGGAGCCTGCGCACGCGAGGGAAGCTCTTCACCACGTCCCTGTTTCTCAACTGGGTGGTGGGGCCTCTGCTCATGTTCGCGCTGGCGTGGCTCTTCCTTCCGGACCTGCCGCACTACCGAAATGGCTTGGTGCTCATCGGGCTTGCGCGCTGCATCGCCATGGTCCTCATCTGGAACATGCTGGCGTGCGGCAGCAACGAGGTCGCCGCCGTGCTCGTGGCCCTCAACTCCGTCTTTCAGATCCTCTTCTATTCGGTGCTCGGCTGGCTCTTCCTCACCGTCGTTCCGGGGTGGCTCGGAGCGGATGTCGCGGCGTTCGACGTGTCCATGTGGAGCATCGCCAAGAGCGTGCTCATCTTCCTGGGCGTGCCGCTGGTGGCGGGCGCGCTGACACGCGTGGGTCTTACCCGCCTCAAGGGAGAGGCATGGTACGAGCAGCGCTTCTTGCCGCGGCTGGGGCCTACCGCGCTGCTGGGCTTGCTCTACACCATCGTGCTCATGTTCGCGATGCAGGGCGAGAAGATCACCCGCCTGCCGTTGGATGTGGTGCGCATCAGCATCCCGCTGCTGGTCTACTTCGTCGTCATGTTCGCCAGCGCGTTCTTCCTCTCGCGCAAGCTGGGCTTCAACTACGAGGAGACCGCGTCACTTTCCTTCACGGCGGCGGGCAACAACTTCGAACTGGCCATCGCCGTCGCCGTGGGGGTCTTCGGCGTGTCCTCTGGAGAAGCGCTGGCCGGAGTGGTGGGGCCGCTCATCGAGGTGCCCGCCCTCATCGCCCTCGTCTACCTCTCGTTGTGGCTGCGACGTCGGCTGTTCCCCACGGCGACAAACGCAGTCCTTCCTCGCCGTCTGGGTGAGGGCCCGTTCGAGGAGTCCTCCCGATGAAGAAGGTCATCTTCGCCTGTGTGCACAACGCGGGCCGCTCCCAGATGGCGGCTGCGTTCTTCAATGCCTTGGTGGACCCAAAGCGGGCGCAGGCCGTGTCCGCTGGCACGCAGCCGGGCACCCGAGTCCAGGCCGTCATGGCCGAAGTGGGCATCGACCTGTCGGGGGCCAGTCCCCAGCACCTCACGGATGAACTCGCCCAGGGAGCCCAGTGGCTCATCACCAGGGGATGCGGTGATGCGTGCCCCTTCGTGCCCGGGCTGAAGCGGGGCGACTGGCCCTTGGAGGACCCCAAGGGCAAGCCGGTGGAGCGTGTGCGAGAGAGCCGACAGGGCACTCCTGGCGTGAAGCCGCGCTGCTCACACCGCGCCCGCGCGCCTCGCCAACATCACCGGGACCGGGTGCGCGTGCTCTCGGGTTTCCTTCGACCGACAGCGGTGCTCCCACCGGAAAAAATCGCCTCAATCGAGGAGCGCACTCGAGCGGCCACCTCCTGCCTTGTCCCTGTGCCGAGCTTCCCGTCGAGGTGAAGGAAGGCAAGCCCGTGGACAAGGGACCAGCCCGCCGTCGATAGCGCGGTCGCGTCGGCTCCCGGGAAGACGCTCGCCAAGGCCGTGGACACGAGGCCTCGGACTTCAGCCGCTGCTCGAACCCGCTCATCGTTCGAGTCGTCACACGCGTTGCCGAACATGAGACAGAAGAGAGCTGGCCGCTTCAGCGCGAACTCCACGTACCTGACGCCCAGCTCGGCGATATCGGACACAGTCCGCGGGATGACGCCCGCCTGGGAGAGCTCGCGTCCCAACTCGCGGAAGCCCTCCATGGCCAGCGCGGACTCCAGCGCACGCTTGTCGGCGAAGTGACGATAGGGTGCGGCGGACGACACTCCGGCACGCCGGGCGACCTCTCGCAGGGAAAGCTCGCTACCTGTCTTGAGCAGCTCCAGCGCGGCCTTCAGCAGCGCCGAGTGGAGATCTCCGTGATGGTAACCGTCCTTTCCCGATGTTGACACCGTTAACACCCTCGCATATGTATGCACCGTAAACTTCGGTTCGGCTCGCGACAAGGCCCTGAGGCAGAGCACCCCGCCGCGCAAGCCCCGAATCGTGCCCGGGTCCTCAGTGAAGGCAAGAGACCTCATGCGTGCATTCGTCCTCACCCGGTATGGCGGCCCCCAGGCCGCCGAGCTTCGCGACATGCCACCGCCCGAGCCGGGTCCTGGCGAGGTGCGCATCGACGTGAAGGCGGCAGGCCTGAATCCCGTCGACTTCAAGACACGCGAAGGCAAACTCCGGGTCATCGACTCCTACGCGCTTCCGGTCGTGTTCGGCTGCGAGTTGTCCGGCGTTGTCACGTCGGTCGGTGAAGGCGTGACGCGGTTTCGCCCAGGTGACGAGGTCTTCGCACGCGTGGCCAAGCATCGGCTCGGCGCCTTCGCTGAGACAGCGTGCGTGGGCGAAGAGCTCGTCGCGAAGAAGCCGGCGTCACTCGATTTCGTTCAGGCCGCCGCGGTGCCGCTCGCGGCGCTCACCGCGCTTCAATCGCTGCGTGACGAGCTCGCCGTCGCGCCGGGCATGCGCGTCTTCATTCCAGGTGGCGCAGGGGGTGTTGGCACTTTTGCCATCCAGCTCGCCAAGCACCTTGGCGCGACCGTCGCGACGACGGCGTCCGCGCGGGGCAGGAGACTCGTCGAGCGCCTCGGTGCGGATGTCGTCGTCGATTACACCACCCAGGACATCACCACCGAGCTGCGCGAGTACGATGCCGCTCTGGACCTCGTCGGCGGCGACACCCTCACGCAGACCTTCTCGACCGTTCGCCGTGGCGCCAAAGTCGTCAGCATCGCGGGCATGCCCGAGCCCCTGACCGCGACCCAGGACCTCGGCCGAGGCCCTGGACTCGCAATGCTCTTCTGGCTCGCGAGCGCTGGGGTTCGATTTCGTGCCTGGCGTTCGGGAGTCACCTACCGCTACCTGTTCATGCATCCGAGTGGAAAGGACCTTGAAGAGCTCGCTGCCCTCATCGACGCGAAGAAGCTCGAAGTCGTCATCGACCGGGTCTTTCCCTTCTCCAACATCGCCGATGCGTTCGACTATCTCGAGAAGGGCCGCGCCAAGGGCAAGGTCGTCGTCTCGATGGGCTGAACATCGTCCGTTCTGGAGTGACACGTCTTCCTGACGACGCAGCCTGAACGCAGCGGGTAGTCCCGCGAGTCAACCCGTGCCCCTCCAGGGTGGGGGCTCCTGGGGCCTTGGCCAAGGTGACGCTCCGCCACGTCATCGAGCCTTCCGCTCGCGCTAGCGCGGCAGGCTCACGGTGAAGGTGGTGCCACGCTCCGCCGTGGACTCCACCTCGACGCTCCCCTGGTGCGCGTCGACGATGGCCTTCACGATGAAGAGCCCCAGCCCCACGCTGCGGCTCGCCATGTCCACCGCGTCGGTGCCGCGCTGGAGGGGCTGGAAGAGGCTCGGGAGCTGCGACGCGGCAATGGGCGGGCCCTCGTTGTGGACCCGCAGCGTCACCTGGGCGTCTTCTCCTCGCGTCTCCACCTGGACGGGCGCCCCGGGCCGGCCGTGCTTCAGCGCGTTCGTCAGCAGGTTCTGGACGACCTGGGCCAGGCGGTCCGCGTCCCACGTGCCGCGCCCGTCGCCGCTCGCCACCACCCGCACGTCGGCGTCGGGGTGGGCCGTCTCCACCTCCTCCGTGGCCGCCTGGCAGACCTGATGGAGGTCCGAGGGGGTGCGCTCCAGCCGGATGCCGCCGCCCAGCCGGGCCTGGGTGAAGTCGAGCAGCTCCTTCACCAACTTCACCGCGCGGGTGGCCGACACCTGGATGCGCTCCACCGTCCTGAGCGCCTCCGGCGGCACGATTCCCAGGCGCTTGAGCCGCTCGGCCCCCATGAGGATGGCGCCCAGGGGGTTGCGCAGGTCGTGGCTCACGATGCCGATGAGCAGCTGCTCGAACTCCGCCTGCTGCTGGAGCTGTCGCGCGTGCTGCTCCCGCTCCTGCTCCAGCTTGCGCTGCATCGTGATGTCCTGCAGGAGCGCGACATAGCCGTCCACGGCGCCGTCCGGTGTCTGGTGCGCGATGAAGGACACCCGCACGTCCCGCTTGCCGCCCAGCCGGTAGGGCACGTCATGCTGCTCGAAGGAGAGGCTCTCGCCCGCGAGGCCCCGCCGCACGTAGGGGCCCAGCACCGCGTAGGCCGCCTCCCCGATGACCTCCCGGACCTTGCGGTTGCGCAGCTGGTCGCGCGAAATCCCGAACCACTCCTCGTACGCCTTGTTGACGCGGCCGTAGCGCTCGTCCGCGTTGACGTACGAGACCAGGACGGGAATCGCGTCGAGCAGCAGGGACTGCTCGGCCTCGCTCACGCGCAGCTGCTCCGTGAGCGCCTCGTTGCGCCGGCTCACCTCGGTCTTCTCGGTGACGTCGCGGAAGATGAGCACGGCGCCAGAGGAAGAGTCCGGCCCCGTGCGAATCGGCGCGGCGCTGTCCTCGATGGGGACCTCCTTCCCATCCTTGCGCAAGAGCAGCGCGGGCCGCGTGGGCCGCTGGACCGACTCGAGCCCGAGCGCCCGCTCGACGGGGTTCTCCAACGGCTCCCGGGTGGCGGCGTCGATGACGCGGAAGACCTCCGCGACGGGGAGATGCAAGGCCTCGGACGTGCTCCAGCCGGTGAGCCGCTCGGCCACCGGGTTGAGGAAGAGGACGCGTCCTGCCTTGTCCGTGGTGATGACCGCGTCGCTGATGGAGGAGAGCGTCGTGGACAGGTGCGCTTCGCGCTCCCTCAGCCGCTCCCCCTGGGACCGCACGCGCAGCAGGCTGGCCACCCGGGCGAGCATCTCCGCGTCGTCGAAGGGCTTGGCGACGTAGTCGTTGGCGCCCGCCTGCAGGCCCTCCGTGAAGTCCTCGTGGGCTCCTCGCGTGGAGATCATCAGGATGGGCAGGGTGACCTCATCGTAGCGCTCGCGGACATAGCGGCACGCGTCCAGGCCCGAGACGCCCGGCAACCGCCAGTCCAGCAGGAGCACGTCGGGGGGTGGCCCCGAGGAGAGCCGCTCGAGCGCCTGCTCGGCGTCCTCGAACGTCTCCACCGCGTGGTGCCTCGCCAGCAGCTCCCGGGCCCGCGCGCGCTGCAGCGGGCTGTCCTCGACCAGCCACACGTGGGCGGATGGCGCGGTGCGCGAAGGGCGCTCCTTCGGGTCTGGAGGAATGCTGGCGGGTGGGTTCAAGGGTCGGGACGTCGGTGGGGCGCGGGGGCGCTTGCCCACCCAAGTTAGGCAGGACCCGGTGGGTACGTCGAGGGCTTCACCCCGAGGCGGGGCTCCCTCTCCCCCTCATCCTGGCGCCCGAGCGCACCGGTGAGCGCGCTCGGAAGGCCTGGCCTGCCCGGCCGCCTGACTCCCAGGCTCAATCCGATGCATTCCGCGACACGCAAAGGAAATCCCATCCAACCAGGTTGGGATTGGGCCTGCATGTTGGTCGGAAGACGATGCATGGCGTCATGGATGATACGTCTTGACTGACAGACTTTATCCCGTTTCAATGATTACTCCGGGTCCGCCAGCTGTTCTCGTGGTGTGAACCGGTCTTCCGTATCACTCACACAGGAGCAACCCATGAAGATCAAGACGCGCGTTCGTGCGGGCCCCATGTCGGCTGATGACGGTACCACCGGCGGTGGCGGCCGCGGCTGTGGCGGCGGCATCATCATCGCCACGCCCCTCGACATCTGAGCGGCTTCCCGTCGTGACGCTTCGGCCGTCGGCGGACCGTGCACGGTCCGTCGGCGGTCGTTGTCGTTCGGGCCGCCGTCGCGCGGCCTGCCTTGCCGCACTGCGTTTCACACGGTTCGAGAAATGGCAGTCACCCGATTGGACACGCATGTCCCGGCGGGGCGGTTAATCCTTGATATTCTCGTATTTATGTCTTCGCCGCCGGAATTCCAGCACATAGGACAGTGATTGCGGGGCATCGCGTCACGCGTGTCTGCGTCCGGTGTTCGAGTGGCTGGTGCAACTTGACCTCAAGATTCGGATTGGTTTTGATTGCGACTCCGGGTCCGCGAGGGTTGTGCTTCGCGTGAATCGGAAATCACGTCTCACTCACACGAGGAGCAGTCCATGAAGATCAAGACGCGCGTTCGTGCTGGGCCGATTGCCGCGGGCAGCGGTGGTCGTGGCTGTGGTGGTGGCGTCATCATCGCCGCGCCCCTCGACATCTGAGGTGGAGTTGGTGAGCTGACCCAGTCGCTGGTGGCCTGTGCACGGGCCGCTGGCGGCTGTTTTTTCTTTCAGGACCCGCCAGGAGCATTCACGTGAGCCAGGACTCGGTGCCGGTGTCGGTGGACCCTCACGAGACGCTGTACGTGCCGCTGAGGCGTCGCTTCATCAAGGAGTACCTGACGACGCCCGAGGGTGTGCTCGAGCTGCACATCTATTACGGCACCCGGGAGATCTCCATCGAGGAGCAGGACCTGCACTCCTTCGGGGAGCAGCTGTGCCTGGAGGACTCCTTCATGGCGGGCAACGCCACGAAGTGGACGACGGGTGAGCCGTATCCCTGGGAGCGCGTGAAGGAGCTGCTGGAGGCGCTGCTGGAGGAGGGCGTCGTCACGCGCGAGGCCCCGACGCTCGCCTTCGAGAGCGAGTCCCACCGCAAGTACCTGGCGATGGAGGCGAAGCGGGTCGCGCCCACGGAGCCCCTGTGGTGGAACCCGGACGCCCCGGAGGTGATGCGCATGCTGACCGGGCGGCCCCTGGAGCTGGGGTTCCTGGAGGCGGTGCTGCCGGTGTACCGCATCGCGCACCCCGCGCTCGACACCGAGGGGCGGCACATCGGGGAGAGCAACACCTTCCCCGAGCAGCTGCGCATGAAGATGGACACCGAGTTCAAGGCCTGCCACTTCGCCGGCAGCCGCTATCGCAACAACGCGCCCATGAACGTGACGGCGCTCAAGTCGATGATGCGGCACTGGAAGCCGATGATGCACGCGGTGCGCGCGGTGCGGCAGGCGTTCCTGCGCCCCGACACGGTGCTCCCGGACGGGCGCTGGCGGATGGGGGACCTGCACGCGGCGGCGTGCGCGGTGCTCGCGGTGCCCTCGTACATGTTGATGCGCGCCAACGACCCGGTGCCCAACGGGCAGCTGGACCCGGTGCTCTCCAACATCTACCGCGTGACGGACGGCGTGCGGATGGTGGCCGCGTACATGCTCTTCCTGCCGGAGGAGCCGCTCACCTACGACTCGCCCATCTCGTCCGCGGAGCTCTTGTACGTGACGGACCGCGACAACCACTACCTGTCCAACCGCGGCGTGTGCGCGGGGCCGCCGAACCTGGTGGACGAGTACTTCCAGACGCTGATGGACGGGCGGCCGGTGGCGAACGAGGAGCCCATGTCCTTCTCGTGGGAGAAGGACATCGTCCCGGGCGTGGACTACGGGCAGCTGGGGCTGCAGCTCTACTCGCTCCAGTTCAACCTGTGGAGCTACATGTGCCGCGCGTACGAGCAGGTCCGCGCGGTGGCCGAGTCCGTCACGTCGACGGAGGGCGACTTCTGGAGCGGCCTCAGGGCGCGCCTGAAGAAGGACTTCGAGATGATGCGGCCCACGCGCCTGCACACGGCCACCCAGCGCGACTGGGCGGAGGCGCGCTACGTCGAGATGTTCGACCGCGCGCAGCGGGGCGTGAGCACCTTCAAGGAGGAGTCGCTCGTCCACCTGAAGGACATCTTCACGCCCGTGCACGACGCGGTGTACGAGGAGACGCGCAAGCGGCTCCGCATGGTGGTCCGCGCGAAGGTGGGCGACGGTTTCGGGACGCAGGCGGAGGCCATCGCGGACGCGGTGGCGGAGTACCTGACGCTGGAGCGCTCGGCGCTGCTGGCGCTGGAGAACGTGCAGCGGGAGACCAACGCGCTCCTCGAGCGGCCGCACCCGGAGCGGCGCTTCACCAACAAGGACCTGTCGCTCCACCACCGCATGCGCGCGGGCACCGTCGGCGTGCTGCCGTACCTGCTGGACGTGTTCCAGGACGAGTTCGGCGTGGACATCGACAACTCGCCAGAGGGGACGAAGCTGACGCGGGTGGGCGCTCCTCCAGCGGCCGCGGGCGCGGTGTGCCCGTTCACCGGGCGGACGGCGTCCGTCGCGTAGGCGCCCGTTCAGTCCACGAAGGGCTGGATGCCCCGGCTTCGCTTCACGAAGCCGGAGGCGAAGAACCCGCCGCAGTCCTCCCGGCGGGTGCAGCGCTCGCAGTCCTCGGCGTAGAGGTTCTTCCAGTCGGAGATGCTCTTGCGCGCGAAAGGGTGCAGCTCGCCGGGCAGGGTGCAGAGCGGGTGGTTGTAGAGGGACGTCTCCAGCCCCGCGCGGCTCAGCGTGCGGACCGCCGCGCTGAGCTGGGGCTGGTAGTCGAGCGGGTCCATCCAGAGCAGGCCGAGGTTCGTCTTGGCGAACCCCATCAGCTCCAGCCCCATCAGCGCGACGTGGTCGACGAAGGCCAGGTTGCGCGCGATGAACTCCGCGAGCTGGGGCAGGCGCGCGTACGTCTGCGCGTGGACCACGCAGCGCAGCTCCACGCGCACCCGGGCGCGCTTGAGGTGGAGGATGCCTCGGACGGTCTCGTCGAAGGCGCCCAGGGCCTGGACGACGTAGTCATGCTCCTCGGGCAGGTCCGAGTAGAGCGGGATGCCCAGCATCAGGTCGGGGTGCTGGACGTCCGCCACCGCGCGCGCCAGCTCGGGGTTCGCGAAGCCGCGCCCGTTGGTCAGGATGTGGACGGCGGTTCGCGGCAGGTGCTGCTTCATCTGCGCGAGCAGCGCGACGAGGCGGCCCTTGAGCAGGCTCGGCTCGCCGCCGGTGATGCCGAGCTCGCGCGTCTCCGGGGAGATGAGCGGGAGCGCCTGCATCAGCTCGTCCACGAGCCAGGAGTCATCCTGCTTGCGGGGCGGCTGGGAGCACATCAGGCAGTGATTGTCGCAGCGCTCCGTCACCAGGAACGTGTTCGACGGCGAGGCGCGGCGGTACAGCGTCGACAGGGCCTCGCGCTCGGGGTGGAGGCGCACCACGTCCCCGTCCGCGAGGTAGCGCAGGTTGGGAGGCAGGACGTAGGTGTCCCCCGGGGCCGGGCTGCTGCTCACGAGGCGCTCGTCCCACAGGAGGTACCCCCGGAAGCCCGGGGGCAGTGACGCCGTGGGACGCCGGACGAGGAGCACCTCCTGCTCACGGGCCGGGGACGTGTCGTCCAGGTGCTCACGGACGCGGGCGATGAACGGCTCGGAGGAGCGCGTGGAGAGCGCCTTCAGTCCGGCCGAGGAGAGGTCCAGGGCGGGCATGGCTCAGCGCCACCCCATGAGGATGTCGCGCGCGCGGGCGTCGTCCTCGAGCAGGCCGATGAGGTGACGCAGCACGCTCATCTGCTTCTGGCAGAAGGCGCTGAACGCCTTGTGTCCGACGGCGTCCTTCATCGTCGCCTGGTGGAAGACGGGGTCCGCGCCGCAGTAGGGGAGGAAGGCGCAGTCGCCGCACATGGGTACGCCCTCCGGCATGGTGTCGCTCAGGTGGGCGAGGAGCGTGTCGGACGTCATGATGGACTCGTAGGAGTCGCGCGAGAGGTGGCCGAGCCGGAAGGAGAAGTCACCCATCTCCGCGAGCATCCGCCCCTCGTCGGAGGCGTACACCGCGCCGTCGTAGTTGTAGACGAGCGCGCCGATGCCGATGCCCGCGGGCGACTGGAGGTCGACGTACGTCGAGCCCCGGGGCGAGAAGAGCTTCTGCAACAGGATGGCGGTGTACTCCTCCTGGAGCGGGTAGCCCTGCTCGTTGACGCGGAGGATGTGCGCGAGCCCGCGCTTGTAGAACTCCACCCACGCCTCGACGTCGTACTGGCGTGAGGCGCGCTGGCGGACGGCGAACCCATAGGGGCTGATGTTCCTGAGGAAGATGCCGTGGAAGCCCTGGCGCACGTACTCGTCGATGATGTCCTCGACGCGCGCCAGGCTCGCCTGGGTCGTCGTCATCAGCGCGGAGACCGCGTCCGGCCCGAGCGCCTGTCGCGCCCGGTGAATCGCCTGGAGCGTGCGTCGGTGGCTGTCCCCGCCGCGCACGGGGCGCTGGGTGTTGTGCAGGTCCTCGGGGCCGTCCAGGGAGGTCGAGAGGAGCACGCCGTGCTCGCGGCAGAAGTCGAGCACCTCGTCGGTGAGGCGGGAGAGGTTGCTCGCGATGACGAACTGGAGCTCTCTGCGGTGCACCTGGTTGAGGGCCTTGGCGCGCTCGACGATGTACCGGATGCGCTCGAAGTGGAGCAGCGGCTCTCCGCCCTGGAACTCGACCTTGAGGGTGGGCGAGGGGCTGCGGAACATGAAGTCGAGCGCGCGGTCCGCGTGCTCCTGCGACATGTCGAACTCGAGGGCACCCTCCGCCTGCCGGGACACCTGGCAGTAGGCGCAGGAGTGGTCGCAGCGCAGGGTGACCACGAAGATGTGCAGCCCGGTGAAGTTCGCGAGCTGCTCGGTGCGGGTGCGGTACTTCAGCGCGAGCAGCTCCAGCGCCACGCGGGAGTGCTCGTCGAACAGGAAGTGCCGTGACTTGAGCGTCTTGTAGGCCTCGCGGTGCGGGGGCAGCGCGTGACGGACGAAGTCGACCAGCTCGTGTCGGGGGAGCACGACGTATTCGCCCACGTCGTTCGTCACGACGTAGCGCGAGTCGTCCAGCCGGCTGAAGCGCAGGGGCGCGAGCTGGTAGCCCCGTGTGGACTGGTACCTGGAGCGGTCATGGAACATGGCGTGCGTCGACCTCAGTCCTGGCGAATCAGTCCGGTGCGCGAGAAGGCCTGCGCGACAATCAACGCGCGCAGGGCCCGGGTCTCGTCGCCCACCTGCTCTCGCAGCTCCTGGTCCAGCAGCTCCTGGAAGAACAGCCGCACCGTCTCCAGCGCGTGCTGCTCGGTGACGGCGGGGGCGAAGAGGAAGCGGATGGGAATCCGGTCCGCGTCGGGCGAGCCGAGCACGGCGGTGCACCGGTCGGCGAAGCGGTACGCGGACTTCTGTATCGCCGCGAGTCGATAGACGCGCAGGTCGAGGACGGCCTGCACGGCGCCGTCGCGGAAGGTGAGGTCGGTGTCCGTGGTCACGTGTCTGCTCCTCACCACTCGATGGTGACGTCGCCCGTCTGTCCCGCGACCAGGTCCACTTCGACGGTGGTGGTGCCGAGGAAGCGGTTCTCGATGCGGACGGTGTGCTTGCCCGCCGCCAGCCGCATGAGGGCCGTCACGTCCTGACCCGCGGGCTTGTCGTCGACGAAGATGCGTCCGCCGGGGAAGGCGACGAAGGACACCGACGCGGGCTTGGGCGGAGGCTCGGGCTCTTCAGCGGGAGCAGAGTAGCCGCCGCCGTAGCTCCGGCTCCTGCTGCCGGAGTAGTGGCTGCGGTGCGAGGAGTGGGAGCGGTGCGAGCGATGACCCGCGAGCAGAATCTGGCTGTTGGTGGGAGGGACGACGAGGAGCAGCTCGTCGCGCGAGTCCTCTTCGTTGCGCCGTCGCCACGTGGGTTGAGCGACCTGGAGCTCGATGCCGGGCACGAGCAGCCCCGAGGGCGCCGCGCCTCCGAGCAGTCCCATGAGCGCCGCGCTGACGGAGAGCAGCCGGGGAGGTTTCGGGTTCATGGCTTCACCTCACCGACGCGCAGCTCCATCAGGTAGATGCCGTTCCATCTCGCCACGAGCGTCACGCGGCCATCCTTCCAGGTCGTCTGCGTGGGGGGCTTGCCTCCACGAGGCTGGGGCGGCGCGGGCAGCTCGACCGGATGTCCGAGGACACGGGAGAGCAGCTCCTTCGTCACGGGCGTGCGCTTCAGGTTGTTGAGCACGCGTGACTCCTTGTCCGCGCCGGCCAGGTACGCGCCCACGCAGCGCCCGTCCCGCAGCTCGCACGAGAGGGCGACGGACTCCGTGGTCTTCGACAGGATGTTCGGGTGACTGCTGGCCGTCAGTTGGAGCAGGGAGATGGCCACCTCGCGCTCCGCGCCGATGAGCGGAATCCGCTCCCGTTCCTCCCGGGCCCAGGTGAGGGCCTGCTTCGCGTGGACAGACACCTGTGGGTCGTACGGCGTGTCCGCAAGCTCGCTGGCGAGCGCGGTCGTCTTGTGGAGGTGGAGGACCCAGTCCAGGGTGGCAGCCTTGGGGCGCGGCCTGGGCGTCAATTGCTCCACCAGCGTCGCGCGCGCCTGTCCGAGTCGTTGCTCACGGCTCGGCGTAGGCTCGGCGCGAAGCGCGACAGAGAGCGTCTTCCATCGGCAGGGGTCCGTTGTACAGGCGGCGTGCTCCGCCTCGTAGAGGCGCGCGGTCAGCTCGCCGATGTCCTTCGGGAATCCCTGTGCGAGCACGGGGTGGGCGGAGGCGAGCACCGCCGAGGCGGAGGTCACGTCCTTGCGCCCGAGGGACGCGAGGACCTGTTGCCGGGTGAGGGACAGCAGATGCTGGTCGACCTGGGCCCGCTCCGGTGAGCCGGGCTTCATCGCGAGGGCATCCTTGGCGACCTCGTGCACCTGCTGCTCACGCAGCGCATGGGCCAGGTGGAGGTCCGTCCAGGCCGCCTGGAGCTCGGGAGACTCGGGCTCACCCAGCGCCTGCAGCTCCGTCTGTGCGTCGTCGAGGCGGCCCTTCGAAATGTATCGACGTGCTTCAAACAGCCGTGGCTCTGCGAGTAGCGCAACGACAATGGCGCTGAGCGCATACACGGCCATGCCACGTCTCCACTGGCGAATCTTCTGTCTCCTGCCCAGGGTCCAGTCCTGGACCAAGCGGTCAGTGACGACCGCGAAACCACCGAGGGAGAACAGCAGTGCCGCCAACCAGCCGTTCCAGAAGAACGAGCCTCGGAGGATGTAAAGAAGCGGGATTCCCAAGGCCACAGCGATGAGGGGCAGGCGTACCGCGAGGACCTTTCGCCCCCGAGTGGTGAGCTGCCGGTCCTCCGCGACCGGTGGCGCCAGCATCCGCCTCCCCTCGAATTGAACCGTGGTCGAGGGCGCGTCCGCGATGCCGTAGGACACGCGCGCGGCGGGGACCTCGAACACCTGGAAGGTCTGGCGGGTGATGCGCTCGTATACCTTCAGGGGGACTCGGGTCTTTCCCCAGTGCTCCTGGACCCATTCCTCCGGGAGGTGCTGCGCGACCTTCTCCTGGGTGAGCACGCCATTCGCGCTGATTTCCCCCACGAGTTTTGCGTCCTGCTCCATGCCCTCAGTCGTCCACACCAGCCGGCGCAGGTGCTCGTCCTCGGAAAGCACTAGGACGTCAGAGCGGACCGAATCGACGAATTCGAGCCAACGCTGTTCGCGACCGTGTCCTAGACAGGCTGCGCAGGACACGCTCCCTGAATTGCAACCACTACAGGTGAGCCTCCCACTCGCATCGCACTGCCGGCAGTTCATGAGTCGGCGCGAATTGTCCTTGGCGTATCCGTAGGCCTTCCGAGTGCCTCGACAGTTCCAGCATTGGATGTTCCCTCTCCCCTTGCACTTGGGGCAGGGGGATGAGCCCACGCCTCCGCATGGAGAGCAGGCGAGAACGGAGAGGCTGCTATTGCGAAGGCTCTCGGGGGTTTCCGCCCAGAGGTCGACGCTGCTGGCTTGTCGCCTCAATCCTGTAACGACGGGAGAGCCGTGGGTCGGGCCTTCCTTCCACACGACTCTCCGCTCCGTGATGGTGGAGTAGATACGGGCTGCCCTGCGCGTCTTCGGCTCCACCGAGCGGATGAACTCTTGCGAGTTCGGAGGTGGAACGGGCAGGCGCCGGGTCCACTCGACGAAGGCCTGGACCGCGGCATTCTTGAGGGCCTCCGCGTCCGCGGGAGGCATCGGGTCGACGGCCTGGGGTTCCTGGGACGGAAGGCTCATGGGAGACAAGGCCTCTTCAGAAGACGCATCACTGCAACACCTGCCGGGCGACACGCCACGCGCCCTCGGCATCCAGGTACCGAGCGGCGTAGTCGCGAGCGAGCAGGTCCTCCGGCACGAAACCGTCATGTTTCTCGAGCGCCATGTTCACCACGTGGCGCGTGAGGGACTCGGCCCGAGGTGGACCCTCCGCCACGAGCGCACGCAGGGCGCCCTCCACGTCGGCCTGCTGTCCCGCCACGCTCAACACGGGCCCCAGCGTCTGCACCGACAACCCACGGGCCTGGAGCGCGAGCGCCAGCGTGTGCACCACCGCGTCACCGGCCCACGGGAAGACATGGACCTCCATCCCCGAGGCCACGATGGAGCGCTCGTTGAGCCGCCATCGCTGGAACGTCGCCCGAGCCTCCGCGAGCAGCTCCAGCGCCCGCGCATCCAGATAGCGAGGCAGCCCATCCCCGGCATAGATGGCGCGCATCTGCTCCCGGACGCGGTCATGCACGCGGCCGACGCCGGTGGGCTCGAAGACGGGCACGCGTCCGGCGGGCGCGGGCTCCAGCTCCACGACCTTCTCGTCGCCCTGCACCGCGAGCACGCGCCACCGTCGTCCACCGAAGATGAGGTACGTGCCGACGAAGAGCGGCTGGTCGATGGGCATCGTGCCCAGCGTGCGGCCCCCGGCCACCAACCGGAACTCCTCCACCGAGGCGAAGGCCGCATAGAAGCTGTAGTGGTTGACGAGCCGCTCACCCACGCGGCCCAACAGCAGCGTCCCATCCGAGGACTGCGAGAGCAGCTCCCGCTGCCCCAGCCCGCGCAGGAAGCGCACGAAGTCCTCGCGTGACACCCGTGCGAAGGGACCTTCGTGGCACAGCGCCAGGAAGGCCTCGCCCGCCTTGACGCCGCCGTGCTGGGCGATGAGCGAGAGCAACTGCTGCACCAGCGTGGAGAAGTGGAAGGCGCCCGAGGCGGGGGGCTCGAACCAGTTCGTCAGCAGCAGCTCCAGCATCGCCACCGACTGGACCAGCCGCACCCGGAGCTGGTCCGACAGGGGACTGGTTTTCGTCAGCTCGGCTTCTTGGAGATACAGCCGGAGCACGGAGGGGCCGCCCTTGCGTCCGCTGCGTCCCAATCGCTGACGGAGGCTGGACACCGAGGGAGGCACGCCCACCTGCGCGATGCTCTGCACGGAGCCCACGTCGATGCCCATCTCCAGCGTCGTCGTGCACACGAGGCTCACGGGGCGCTGCTTCGCCTTGAGCGCGGCCTCCGCCTCCTCGCGCAGCTCCTTGGACAGGTTGCCGTGGTGCGGGAAGAACTCGTTGGGCAGCCGCGCGTCTTCACACATGCGACGCAGGAGGTCCGCGTACAGCTCGACGTTCGCGCGGCTGTTGGCGAACACCAGGTTGTGTGTCCCGCGCAGCGTCTTGAAGAGGTGCGCCCCCACGTCGTGCTCGTCCTCGGGCAGGTCGTCCGAGGGCTCCTCGTCTTCTTCCGTGCGCATGTCGGGCGCGCGCTTGCGATAGCCCCGGAGCTGGAGGAGCAGCTCGCCGCCGCCCGAGTCGGAGTTGCACAGCCGGACCTTCGCGCCCGCGCCGGGACGGAGGAACTCCGCGGCCAGCGACATGTCGCCCAGGGTGGCGCTGAGGCCCACGCGAGGCACGGTGCGACGCAGGCTCAGCTCGACACGGTGCAGGAGCGACTGGAGCTGACAGCCCCGTTCGGTGCCGATGAAGGCATGCAGCTCGTCGATGACGATGTGCTCCAGTCCGGAGAACAGGCCGGCGAGCGCGGAGCCCTGTCGGATGAAGAGCGCCTCGAGTGACTCGGGGGTGATGAGGAGGATGCCCGCGGGGGACTGGAGCAGCCGGGCCTTGTGGCCCTGGGACACATCGCCGTGCCACCGGTGCACGGGGATGTGCAGCCCCTCGCAGAGCCCGTCGAGTCGCTCGAACTGGTCGTTGATGAGCGCCTTGAGGGGACCGACGTAGATGGCGCGCACGCTGCCGCCGGCGTCCTCCGCCAGTCGGCTGCAGATGGGGAGGAAGGCGGCCTCCGTCTTCCCGCTCGCCGTCGACGCGGAGAGGATGACGTCCTGGGTCCCCTTGAGGATGGGGACGATGGCGGCCTCCTGGATGCCGCGCAGCTCCTTCCACCCCTGGGTCCACACCCAGCGCCGCACCTGGGGGTGCAGTCGGTGGAAGGCGCTCGACGCGGCGCCGCTCGGGTCAGAGCTTGAAGGATGCGAGCTCATCGTCCGCTCCGGCCGCGGGGGCGCCCGCCTCCGTTTCGCTCAGGGGCGCCAGGTCGGGATTGATGTCCGCGGCGAGCTCCACGCCGCCGAGCAGCTCCTTCCAATCCGCGCCCGGGTTCTGTTCGAGCACGGCCAGCAGGTTGATGAACGCCGTCACGGTGCTGCGGGGCGTGCGGAAGTACGCCTCGCCGATGCGCTCCGAGCAGTGGGTCATGAAGCCGTGGAGTCCCTCGTCGGGCAGTCGTTGCGCGGACGCGTCTCCCGCGGAGTAGACGTGCCGCAGCTTGGTGAGCAGGACGTAGAGGTCCTCGGGCGTGAGGTTGGCCAGCCGGAGGACCGGGGAGCTGTAGTCGACCAGGTGGCCCACGGCGAAGGTGTTCTGGGCGAGGCGCGACTGGAGGGCCTCGTAGCTGTAGAGGCCGCGCCGGGTGTCCATGAGGAACTCGGGCGTTCCTCCCAGGATGAAGCCCAGGCCCTCGGCGCTGCCCTGGAGACAGTCATTGAGGATGCGCAATATCTGCTCGTAGTTGGACGCGCGGGCCTTGGTGTTGGCCATCTTGTAGAGATTGACCAGCTCATCCAGACACACCATCAACCCGTCGTAGCCGGACAGGCGGACGAAGCGCGCCAGGAGCTTGAGCTGGTCGTAGACATCCGCGTCGTCGATGATGGAGCGCACGCCGAGCGCCTTGCGGGCATCGGTGCGCGTGGAGAACTCGCCGCGCAGCCACTTCACGGCGTCGGCCTTGAGCACCTCGTTGCCCGTGTCATGGCCGCGCCAGTAGGCGGCGATGACCTCCGCGAAGTCGTAGCCGCCGACCAGCTCCGACAGCGCGGCGAGCTTCTCGCGGATGACGACCTCGGGGTTCAGCTCGCGGCTCTTGGCGTCGGTGAGGGCGCTGGAGACGAAGCGCTCCACGACGCTGGCGAGCGCGCCGCCCTCGGGACGGGCCCGGGTGGCCAGGTTGCGCATCAGCTCCGCGTAGAGGCTGCGGGCCTTGCCATCCGTCGCGTGCAGGCGTCGGTCGGGGTTGAGGTCCGCGTGCAGGGTGACCAGCCGCTTCTCCAGGGCGATGGAGCGGATGAGGTTGAGGAAGAACGTCTTGCCGGAGCCGTACTCGCCGATGACGAAGCGGATGGCGCTGCCGCCCTCGGCGATGCGCTCCACGTCGCGGACCAGGGCGCGGACCTCCTCGGCCCGGCCCACCTGGATGTGCTGCTGTCCCACGCGAGGCACGACGCCCGCGCGCAGCGACTGGACGATGGCGTCCCGGTCCTTCGGCCTGATGCGTCCCTGGGGCGTCGCGTCCGTCATGGCATCATCTCCTTGACCGCCTGTTCATTGAGCTGAAGGGTTTCGTCGCCCTCGAGGATGGGCTCGCCGCACACCTCGAACGCCGCGTCGTTGATGACATCCAGCGCGCCGTCGGGGAGCAGGCCGAGCCCGCTGGCCAGCTTCTCCACCTCCGCGCGAGGCCACTCGGGCTTCGCGACGAGCGCGCGCAGGAGTGAAGTGTGGAGGGCATCGAGGCCCGCGATGCCCGCCTCCGTCACGGCCGGTGTCGGCTGGGGCGCGGGAGGGGTGGGCTCTTCGTCCGCGAAGATGCTCCCCAGGAGGCTGGAGACGGCGGCGGTCTCCGCGAGCTTCGCCTGGACGCTGCGCATGTCGAGCGCCACCCGCTCGCCCTTCTCGGGAGGTGGCGCGGGGATGGCGAAGCCCTGCTCGGGTGCGCCCGCCAGTCGCATGGAGACGGGCTCGGTCGCGGGGCGAGACGCGGTGGCGGCGTGGACGCGCGAGTAGACGCTGTTCTCGTCGAGCCCCAGCATGGCGTAGAGCCTCGACAGGGTCTTGAGCTCCTCGGGTGACACGTTGCCGTCGGCCACGGCGACCTCGACCAGGAGGTTGCCGAGCGACGTGCGGGCCTCGGGCGTCAGCGCCTCCACGCGCTTCTTGTGGCCCGCGCTGGAGGCGGGGCGCGCGAGCAGCCAGGACACGTGGGCCCGGAGCCGGACCTTCTCGGAAGGGAGCAGTCCCTGCGCGGCCTCGACGAGGGCCTCCATGCGGTGGATTTCATCCGTGGAGACGGTGCCATCGGCGGTGGCCACCGCGGCGGCGAGGTGGAGCATGGCGAGCGCGGACAGGTAGCTCGCGGAAGGGGCGCTCGGTGAATCGGAGGGCAGGAGGAAGAGCCACGCGGACTCATCGGAGAAGAGCACGGCGCCGCCCATGCGAGGGTCGGGCTCCATGCCGTGGCCCAGCTTCTCCAGGGCCTGGGCCAGGCCCACGGCCTCGGCTTTTGTGAGCTTGCCGAGGGTCGTGGTGGGCCAGTGCTTCAGGAGCTCCGTCGCGGGCACGGGAGCGGAGGGGTTGTTCCCGAGGGATTGGCGCAGCAGCGCGCGGAGTGCCTGCACGTCCGAGCCTCCGTCGATGGAAGCGGCGAGCTCGGGAGGAAGCAGCGCCAGGGCGCTCATGCTGTTGCGTGCGTCGGGGTTCTTGCCCACCCAGCGACTGTAGGACTCGAGCGACTCGCAGCACTCCTCGATGAGCGCGCGCACGGGCTTGAGGGAGGTCTCGGAGGCCTCGTTGATGGAGGTCGACGCCAGTCGCACCTCGCCACCGAAGGAGGCGCTCGCGGGGTTGTAGCGGGCCTCCACCTTTCCCTTCAGGGCGCGAGGGACGATGCCCGCGCCGTGGTCGCGCTGGTAGCGCGCGCGGAAGAGCGCCTGGAACTCCGCGGGACAGCGGATGGCGGGGGTTCGCGGCCGGGTGACATGGGTCTCCACGGCCCAGACGAGGGCCCAGTCCGCGGGGAGCGGAAGCCCGCGGGTGGCGGCGGTGCCCGCGGCCATGCGCACGTCGAACGAGGCGGAGCCAGCGCTTCGCGAGGCGAAGTCGGGAGACTCCTTCAGCAATCCATCCTCGCCGGCGCGGTGCACGCGCAGGATGTCGAGGAAGGCCGAGGCATAGCCGGCGAAGGAGCTGTTCTCGCTGTAGACCTCGAGGAGTCCGTGGACTTCGCCTTCGATGAGACGCGCTTCAGCCAGCGCTTCGGGCTCGGTGCCCAGGTCGTGGAGCACGCGCCGTTCCAGCCCGTAGAAGAACAGGAAGACGTAGCCGATATCGATTCCAGGCTGACGCCGTCCACCCGCGAGCCATGCGAGGTATCCCGCGCGGGCCGAGGGCGAGAGGTCCGAGTATGAGGGCCAGTACCGCAAGCCCTGTCCACCGCGGTTGGGGCGGGACGCGACCTCGAGCTTGGGGTTGATGAGGGCGGGTTCGCTGCTCGGGAGCTTCACCGCGCGCAGCCGCGAGCCCACGTAGACCATGCCGTCCTTGAGCATGTACCCGGCGACCTCGATGGACTGGCCTGGAGCAATCCACTCCGTCTTCTGCGGAGTGGGAGGCCACAACGTGGGACCGGGCGCGGACGTTGGCTCAACGGACCGGGCAGGGGCGACGCGTTGCACGACCTCGACCATGGGCGTGGACGCGACGGGCTTCGGAGGCGGTACGGAAGCCGAGAGCACGCTGAGCTCGAGCGGCTCGGCGGAGCTCTTCGTCACGGCGCGTGGCTCATCCGCGATACGCACCCTGAGCCCAGGCGAGAGCCGGGGCGCGCTCACGTTCTCGAAGCGCAGGGCGATGGTGGACGAAGCAGGCGAGGACGCCGCTGGAGCAGGGACGGAAGTGGGCGCGACGCCGGACCGCGCCTGCTGCGCGGCCTTCCAGCGGGCATTGACCTTGTTGAGCCAGACAATGCCACCCCACGCGCCCAGCCCGAGGACGACCATGCAGCACAGGGGGCCACCGACTCCGTCTGACAGCGGGGCCCGGTTGAGCCGATCCTCCGGGCGTGATCTGCTCGGGGGATGACCCGACCGATTTCCGAGGACTTACGTCGCCGCATCCTCA